>WQZG01000201.1 GCA_009780855.1 Treponema sp. | reverse complement strand
ATTTACAGCTATTCGGTTTCCAAAGAAACCGGGCTGCTCGATTACGACGCGATTGAAAAACAGGCCAAAGAGGTAAAGCCCCTGATCCTCCTGACCGGTTATTCCGCTTATCCCCGGAAGGTAAACTTTAAAAGGATGAGGGAGATTGCCGATTCAGTAGGAGCGGTGTTCATGGTAGACATGGCCCATTTCGCGGGCCTCGTGGCGGGCAAGGTTTTTACCGGGGATTACGATCCGGTACCCCATGCCCATGTAGTTACTACCACCACGCACAAAACACTCCGGGGCCCCAGAGCCGGGCTTGTACTTTCCACCAAAGAATTCGCCGAGGCTTTAGACAAGGGCTGCCCCCTTACCATGGGCGGCCCGCTGCCGCACGTGATCGCCGCCAAAGCTGTCGCCTTTAAGGAGGCGTCCCAGCCTGAGTTCCGGGCCTACGCGCAAAAGATCGTTGACAACTGCCAGGCCCTCGCCGCCTCGTGTATGAAGAATGGCATTGACGTACTCACCGGCGGTACGGATAATCACCTCTTTCTGGCCAATGTCCGCGTCCTGGGCATAACCGGCCGCCAGGCCGAAAGCGCCCTTCTTGAGTGCAGCATCACGTTGAACCGTAACAGCCTTCCCTTTGATCCAAACGGCCCCTGGTATACCTCGGGACTCAGGATCGGTACCGCCGCAATTACTTCTTTGGGCATGGGAAAGGCGGAGATGGAGGAACTGGGAAACATTATCGCGCTGGTACTCAAGAACACACACCCCGCGCCCGACGGCAAAGACCCATCAAAAAAGAGCAAGGCTAAGTACGTAATAGAAGAAAAGGCAAAAGCTGAAGCTCTGGACAGGGTTAAAAAACTCATGGACCGGTTCCCGGTGTATCCGGAGTTGGATTTGGAGTTGCTGAAGCAAAGTTTTGTTGGGTAAATACTGATTTACCGTGGAATACATTACACAATGATCCGTATAAACCCGGCAGAGGGGTGCGGGAGTACAGAGGCAGAGGCGCTTGTAGAACCCGGCTTCGAAGCCCCTGCCCGGTACTTCTTTTGCTTTTTCCATTTTCCCTTCGATTCCTCGGTATTTTCTGTTATTAATCGTTTTTTATTTCGATCAGCGTTTATTTCATAAAAAGATTTCATTTTCTTCCTCGTCTTCTCCGCCGGAGAATTCCAAAATGCCTCTGCCTCTGTACTCCCGCACCCCTCCACCGGGTATTATCACAGTATTTGGGTAATAGATTGAGCAGTAAATTAATATTTCCCATAAACAGATTATCTGCAACTCGCCCGCTCCGCGGCATTATAGGATTATTACAATGGGTTATATTTTTTGGCACTTGGCATTTTTTTGAAACTCAAAATGATCTATGGAGAATAGCAAATGATCCATGGGAGATACAATTAAAAGAGGGGCCTCTTATTCGTAATGCAACCGGTTGCAGTTTTTTTTATCACCTGATATTCAAACAATAAACGTTGAGCGCTTTTTGATAACTATTGATTTACTGTATAATGTGTTTATCGCAATGGGCCGCTACAGGCCAATGTCAGGCGCGGGTGGGGGCGGCAGCCCTATAGGCAGCATCGGCGTGTAATCACAATTGCCAGGCCAGAGCCTGCATCGGTATATGCCACGCCGCGAGCTGCCTATAGGGCTGCCGCCCCCACCCGCGCCTGCTTTTTACTGTTGCCCGTTGCGGTACACTGTGCGATAAATACTGTAAAGGACTGACTATGGAAAACAATAATTCGGTATTGGAATATTATGAATCTTACGATGAAGATGGAAGGATAGACAGGGATTCTCTGGAATTTATCCGGACCAAAGATATTGTTTTAAGAAATTTACCTAAAAATCCAATCAAAATTATTGATTTATGCGGCGCTTCCGGTCATTACGCGTATTGGCTGGCGGAAATGGGACATGAGGTTCATTTAATGGATTTAACCCCCAAACATATTGACCAGGCAAAAAATAATCAAAGTAAATATAAAGCAAAATTGGCTTCAATGACAATTGGAGATGCGCGTTTTTTACCTTATGAAAATGAAACGTTTGATATGGTTTTATTAATGGGGGCATTGTACCATTTGCAGGAAAATGAAGACCGCTTAAAATGCCTGAGGGAAGCGTATAGAATTCTTAAAAATGGCGGTACAGCTATTTTCGCATATATTTCACGGTATGCTTCAATGATGGATGGATTCAAGTATGGATACATTAATGATCCTGTTTTTTGTCAAATAATGGATAATGATATTTTAACCGGCCGGCATAATAATCCTGAAAATACGGAAGGCTATTTTACAAACGCGTATTTCCATACTAAAAATGAAGTTTACAACGAATTAATAACAGCGAAATTCAGCGATATTATTTTTTATGGAGTAGAAGGTTTTGCGAGCCTTATAAGTAACAGTGATGAATATCTCAGGGATGAAAATAAACTGAAAAAATTATTGCATTATTTGAGACTGGTGGAGCAAGACATGGAAATAACAGGAATATCCCCTCATTGGCTTGCTGTATGCAAAAAACAATCTTAATCATTTTGGCGAACAGTAACTTACAGTACAATGGTAAT
>WQZG01000200.1 GCA_009780855.1 Treponema sp. | reverse complement strand
CGCGTCATCTTCTGCCATTGCATTCATTTCCGAGGGAGGCGTTCTGGGATACATCCCCCTGGATTATTCCCAGCTTGAAGAAGGCTCAGTTCTTACCATGGAATCAGGCCCGGATCCATCAGGGCCATCGGGCTTTTCCAGCATTACTTCGCTTCCGGAAAACCCCTCCGGGACTTCTGTTCCCCAGGGGACTGAAGTGTCCCAATTTCTGCTCTGGCAGAGTGAAACCGGCCTTTCAGTTCCCGTGATAAAAAGCCTATGGGGTCCGCCCATTGAAGGTTTTAGCTCCCAATCTTTCCTGGATCTCTCCCTGCGTGTGCCTCTCCGCTCCGTGTCAGCCATGGGCAACAGTATTCTCTTTTTGGATGTGTCGGGAGCGGTTTCAATCCTGAACCGCGATAGCGGAGAGATACAATTCACCTATTCTGCCAAGGGATCCGTTGACGCGGCGTTTACCGGCGCAAATACCATTATCCTTGGCAGAAGCGCCATCTCGGCAAATACCCCCTTTATTACGATAAATACCGTTACCGGCGAGACCGTACCCCTGGCCTACCCTGCCATGGTAGGAGTCAGGGCTTACCGCGGTTCAAGCGGCGCGATATACGGAGCGGCGGTAAACCAGTCCGGGGGAAATGTACAGACATCGATCATACGGCTCAATACCTCCAATCCGGCCGCTTCCCCGCGTCTTGTGGATTTTAACGGAGAGGATTCTTCTTTTGCCATGGCAGAATGCGGCGGAAATTTGGCCGCAACCCTGGGCGGCGGCGACGCCATCCTTTACCGGAACCGGACCGCCAATAACAGCGGGGCCCCGGATCTGATTCCCCTCGAAAGAAGCATGGGCCTTCCGGTGAAAATTGTCGACGGGGATCGCTGGTTTATTGTGATCGACGGGGAAGGCTGTATTACCTGGCATGACAACCAAACGGGAAACCTTCTGGCTGTTTTCAGGCTCTACGACGAAAACAAGGCACAGTCCGCAAATTCTGCGGCTGCCCCGCAGAGGGATTTCCCGAACGCCTGGACCCTGGAATACGACGGGAATATTATACGGGGCGGAACACTTCATAAGTGAAGATCTGCCGGAAGGTTTACCAGGGCCTCAGAAGACTTCACGCAGAGGCGTCGAACCGAAGGTTCGCAGGCGCAGAACGCAGAGGAAGACGATAGATTAAAAAATTATGCGTCTTCTCTCCTGATTTTTCCTGGCGCGAAATTAAAAAATTAATGAAAATCTCCGTATGAATTTTATTTTTTTTGAAGTCCAAATACAGATGGTTTTACAGTCAGCAAGGTAACTATTATCATCCTGGACTTCCAATAATGCTCGTGCGGTATCCAGGAGATAGTCCTTTTTTTTGCCGGATAATCCTTTAAATACTGCGCTTAAATACTCAAGACTGTTCATCAATTCCGTCTCGGTCATAAAATTTCCTTAATATTATACATTGCATTGCAATAATGCAACATATTGCATTGCGATTTGTCAAGAAAAATCTTGTTTTTGCTCAATTTTTATGGTATTTTAAGGTAATGTCGATAATGGAACGGCTAAAAACAGTCAGAAAAAACTTAAGCGTTTCTCAAAAAGTGTTCGCTAAAAGTATTTTTATGAGTACAAGCCAATACGCCTGTTTGGAATCAGGGCACAGGAATATAAAAGATACAGTTCTTGACTCCATCGCTAAGGTATATAATGTCAACAAAGAGTGGCTTGTATCCGGAAAAGGTGAAATGTTTGACACGGATCCACCCGATGTAAAACTGGAAGAACTTATAGATATTTTTAAACGGCTAAACAATTACTTTCAGGGGTATATATTAGATCAAGTAAGACGCCTTGAAAAAGTGCAGAAAGAAGAGCTTATAAGCGCGAATCGCAATTTTAATTCAGCGAATTTATAACTATTCTTCCGCCACCCCGGCGTTTTCCGTATCGTGGCTCGGGTTTTTCTTCACCCTTTCGATGGCGTTAAAAACCGCCTCCCGAACGCTTTTGGCATAGCTCTTTTCGTCCATTGCGCTGGCTGTATAAAAACTTCCCAGAAGCGAAACACGGTAAAGGGGCTTAACGTTGTTAAGGGCCATGGCAGCCATATCCACAACACAATCGTTACAACGGCAAAGGGGAGCGGAATAAGCTTCAAGCTGGCGGCTCAGCTCTTTTAAAACCAGAGTTTCCGCTTCATTTTTCAGATATTCGAAATTGTAATCATCAATAAAGCCCATACGTATCCTCACTTATAGTAAATATGATTATAATATACCCGATTATTCATCAATCTACAACAGGGCGGCGGCGTTTGCGCTGTGCCGGTACCCTGATATTAGCCTTTGTAATCCGTAAATGGAACAAATTTGGTCAGATGTTTGAGGAAGGTAAGATCCACGGTACCCACAGGCCCGTTCCGGTTTTTGGCCAGTATGAGCTGTACCTTCTGCCCTGCCTCTTTTGACTGATCTTCAACGCTTTTATCCAGTTCGCGGTCGCGGTTAAGGAACATGACCATATCCGCGTCCTGTTCAATGGACCCGGATTCCCGTATGTCCGCCAGACTGGGCTTTTGGGTTTCCGCTTCCCGCCTGAGCTG
>WQZG01000199.1 GCA_009780855.1 Treponema sp. | reverse complement strand
TTTTGGACAGCATTAATGGTGTTTCCGATTCCAATACTGACCCGGAAGTTGTTAGACTTACCAAAGGGCCGTATGAATACGCGTCTGTCGCGCAGATCGGTGATTCCGAGTGGTCTGTAATAGTTCTCACCGGCGGATATTCATTGACCGATATTTTGGACTTTTTGCCGCTGCTCGTAACCATGCTGGCGGGGTTTATCCTGTATATGATTTCCCACAATGTCCTGATAAACCGTTTGGTTATAAAACCGCTTGGCCGCCTTGGGGAAAGCTTGCCGGAACCCGATTCGTATGAAAAGGAAATTTTTGGTTGTGAGCGCAGCGATGAAATAGGCGATTTAGCGCGGAAGATCCGCAAAATAAGCGATCGTATAAGTGAAAATAAAACAGAGAATGAACGGCACAGAAGCCTCATGTGCGCGGTAAATAACGCGGCGTCTATTTTGCTTGTGGCAGAGGTCAAGGAAAATTTCAAAGCTTCACTCATGAGCGTCATGGAGCTTATGGGCGCCTGTGTGGATATCGATCGTATAAATATTTGGCGAAATGATGAGACAGCCGGTATTCTTGCCATTGATTGTCAGTACGAATGGCTTGGCAGCATCAACCGGTTAAAAAATTCGACTCTCAAGGGAACGAAATTTCCATACAATGTTAATGTTTACTGGAAAGAAAAAATTCACAGGGGCGAATGTGTAAACGGACCGGCATCCGGATTTTCGCCGGAAATACAGGAATTTCTTGGGTCATACGAAATAAAATCCATTCTGGCAGTACCAATACACATAGAGAACCATTTCTGGGGATTTATCAGTTTTGACGATTGCCGGAAAGAACGCGTTTTTACCGAAGACGAGGTTAACGCATTAAATTCCGCCGGCCTCATGATGGTAAATGCGGTAAACCGCAATGCGCAGGCAAACAAGCTGCAGGAAGCGCACCAGCGTACCAAACTAATAATGGATGCGATGCCCCTCTGTACCAACCTTTGGGACAGGAATTTACGTCCTTTTGACTGTAACGAAGAAGCGGTTAAATTATACAACCTGGCAAATAAACAGGAGTTTTTAGACAGGTTCTTCGATCTCTCCCCGGAATATCAGTCTGACGGACAGCTTTCAAAGGGAAAGGCCCTGATGTATCTTCAGAAAGCGTTCGATGAAGGAAAATGTGTTTTTGAGTGGATGCATCAGCAGCTTGACGGAACACCCATGCCGGCGGAAGTTACCCTGGTCCGTGTAAGTTATGATGAAGATTACGCGGTCGCCAGCTATATACGGGATCTGCGTGAGCACAAGCTGATGATGAAAGAAATTGAACAGCGGGACAGGCTGCTGAACACGGTAAACGAAACAGCTACCATTCTGCTCCAGGCTGATTATGAAAAAATTGGGTATTATTTACAGAGCTGCATGGGCATGATGGGGGAAGCGGTAGGTGTCGACCGGGTGTATCTCTGGAGGAATCACACAAAGGACGGGGAACTCTACTGCACCCAACTGTATGAATGGTCGGAAGGGGCCAAGCCGCTGCAGGATTCGGAATATGCGGTAGATGTATCGTATAACGAAAAGTGCCCGGAGTGGAAAGAAATGCTCATAAAGGGAAACTGCATCAACGATCTGGTTAAAAATATGTCTGCCCAGACACAATCCCAGCTCGGCCCCCAGGGCGTATTATCTGTCCTGATAGTACCGGTATTTTTGCGTAACGAGTTTTGGGGATTTTTCGGTTTTGACGATTGTCATACTGAACGCGTATTTTCCAAAAACGCGGAATCTATTCTGCGTTCGGCCAGCCTGTTAATTGCCAATGTATTGCTGCGCAACGATATGACCGAGAGCATCCGGACTTCCGCTGTGCGGCTGGAGGCGGCGCTCAAAGAAGCCAGATCCGCCTCTGAGGCAAAAACCAAATTTTTGGCCAGCATGAGTCACGAGATGCGCACTCCCCTCAATGCCATTGTCGGTCTTTCCCAAATAACCATTGAATCAGGCGGTCTGAACGATGAAAGCGCACTTAACCTTGATAAAATATTCAACGCCGGGTTGGCCCTCCTTAATACAGCCAACGATGTTTTGGATATTTCCAGAATAGAAGCCGGGAAACTGGAGCTGGCGCCGATCGAGTACGATATTCCCAGTCTGATCAACAACACTGTTACCCAAAGTATCGTACACAGGAAAGAAAAGCCCGTTAAATTTATTCTGGATATAGACAAAGATCTACCGGTAAGTCTTTACGGTGATGATTTACGGATACGGCAGATTCTGATTAATCTTCTTTCCAATGCCTTCAAGTATACAAAAGAAGGAACAGTTGAACTGGGTATGCGCTGTACACGCGAAGCCAACACAGTCTGGATGACTGCCTGGGTCCGGGATACCGGTATCGGTATACAGGCAGAACACCTGGACAGTCTGTTTTCTGACTATGTAAAACTGGACGCCAAAGTCAACCGAGGTATCGAAGGAAGCGGCCTTGGTCTGCCGATTGCCAAACGCCTGGCCGAATTAATGGAAGGCACAATAACCGTGGAAAGCGAGTACGGGAAAGGCAGTTGTTTCACGGTAAAGCTCAAACAAAAATATGTAAACGCCGCGGTAATCGGTCCTGAAGCA
>WQZG01000198.1 GCA_009780855.1 Treponema sp. | reverse complement strand
TAGAATAAAGGGGCGCCGGTAGAACAGAGAGTTGAGCCGGCGCCTTTTTAACCAGGAGCTTATGAAATGCTGAATGGCGGAAATCAGAAAAAGATCAATCGCTGGGGTTATTTTTTTGTTACGCCTTTTGTGGTGGTTTTTTGTATTTTTTACCTTTGGCCTACAATTTATACTTTTGCGCTTTCCTTTACCGATCTTAAAGGGCTGCGATCAGATTTTAATTTTATAGGGTTTGCGAATTTTCAAAGATTGCTTCAGGACAAAACTTTCCTGACCACAATAAAAAATACCCTTATTATATCCTGGAGTACTTTTATTCCACAGTTGTGTATCGCCATGATTTTGGCTATTTGGCTTTCCGATATGCGCCTTAACCTTAAGGGCAGGAGTATTTTTAGGGCCGCCATTTTTTTGCCCAATCTGTTGACTGCCGCCTCCATTTCTGTTTTGTTCCGGAACTTTTTTACGTATCCAAACGGTTTTATGAGCCAGCTTCTGTATTCTGCGGGACTTCATCAGACAGTACTGCGGGACGGAACGATGGTAACCCAGGCTTACGAATTTTTCAGGAATGGAATTTTTACCAGAGGCCTTACCTCGTTTATTTTTTGGTGGATGTACTATGGTTCCACCAATATTATTTTAATGGCGGGCATAACGAGTATTAATCCGACACTTTATGAATCGGCTGTGGTAGACGGCGCAAACAGCCGCCAAACAACCTGGCATATCACCCTTCCTTTGCTACGGCCCATAATTCTCTATGTTTTTTTCACGTCAATGATTGGAGGTATGCAGGCCTTTGATGTTCCCTTTCTGCTAACAACACCCATTGGCAGTCCAAATAACAGCATACTTACGATGTCCATGTATGTGTACAACGTCGGGTTCCGGGGCGATAACAATAAATCATTTGCCGCGTCAATTTCCATAGGGATATTTGTCCTTACCATGATTCTGGCATTGATTATTTTCTTCTTTTTGCAGGATCGAAGCGATCTTCAAAAATCAAAGACGCGAGGGTGAAAATGAGCTCGGCTTCAAGAGATTTAGGGATCAAGCGTTTCCTGATTTATATAGTGATGTTATTTCTCTTCCTTTTGGCCATAATTCCGATCTACCTCATGTTGATAAATGCCACGAGGTCTACCGCCGAAATTAACCGGGGAATTTCCTGGCTGCCCGGGAACAATCTTTTTAATAACTGGAAATTCCTTTCCGCGTACGATATGAAACCCAAAATGTACCCCCAGCAGGGCCTTCTCAATAGCGCAATAATTTCCGTTTCCTGTACAGTTCTGGGGGTATATTTTTCCTGTATGACCGCTTACGGCCTCCACGTATACAGATTTTTTGGAAGGAGGCTGCTCTGGGCCGTGATTCTCATAGTAATGATGCTGCCGTCAACACTTTCCTTTATTGGCTTTTATCAATTCATGGTAACGTTGAAACTTCTTGATAATTACATACCCCTGATCATTCCCTCCATAGCAGCCGCCGGGACTGTGCTTTTTATCCGCCAGTATATGAGCGCTGTCCTTTCACAGGAACTTATAGACGCGGCCAGAATTGACGGCGCCGGAGAATTTCGGATATTTAATTCGGTCATAATTCCTACCATTATTCCGGTAATGGCAGCCCAGGCTATTTTTACCTTTGTCGCCTCCTGGAATAATTATTTTACCCCCATGATTCTCCTTTCATCCATGAAAAAATACACCATACCTATGCTGGTCCAGCTTTTAAATACCAATCTTTACCGGGTTGAACTTGGCGGTGTTTATCTTGGGCTGGCAATTACCGTAGCGCCCATAATTGTAATTTATTTTTTATTGTCCCGTTATATTATATCAGGTCTTACTTTGGGTGGAGTAAAAGAATAATGATAACCAACCATGAAAAATCGCTCCTCAGGGAACTTGCCATGCAGGTTCGCGATCTCGCGGCGCAGGATGTAAACCGGGAGCGCAAGAGGCGCATCCGTGATATGCACAGCCTTAAGCCGGTGCGGCCGCCTGTCTGGATAGACGAAATCCCCTGGCACGAAATGGACATAAACGGGGAATTGGTCCTTCACTGTGAAACTGAAGGTGCGTGTAAAATGGAACAGCAGTTCCGCCGTACCCTGTACCGCTGGAAGTACATACAGGCGGATATGGTGGTGGAAGATACGTTTTATGTGAATAAAGCCTACACCGATTCAGGGATAGGCATTGAAATAAGGGAAGAAACCATTTCTACCAACGCGAAAAACAATATAGTATCCCACCATTACGAAGACCAGCTTGATACCGAAGAAAAAGTGGACGCGCTGAAGCTGCCGGTCATTACCGCGCAGCCTGAGACTGATAAAAAAAATCTTGAAATTGCCGCTGATGTTCTTGATGGAATTATGCCGGTAAAATTACGGGGCTACGGGATCTATTATGCGCCATGGGATCAAATCGCGATGCTCCGGGGCGTGGAAAACTGCCTCATGGACATGATCAGCCAGGGCGATTTCATTCATAAAACCATCGCCAAATTTACGGACATATATAACGCGCGCTTTACGCAGATGGAGGCCCTGGGTTTGCTTGACTTTAATATCCCGTCGCTCCACTGTACCCCGCCCTACTCGGATGAGCTGCCCGCACGCGATTACGACG
>WQZG01000197.1 GCA_009780855.1 Treponema sp. | reverse complement strand
GGTCATTGAAGTGGATTTTGACAGGGCGTTAATAATGCCCCCGGTTCCCAAAATGGGCGCGTAAAAAACCATGCGGACCGAAATAACCAGCATCATCTGGATCTGGGTTAAATCGTTTGTTGTCCGTGTAATTAAACTCGCGGTGCCAAAATTGTCGATTTCAACGTTGGAAAAGCCCTGTACTTTTTTAAACACGTCAAAGCGCATATCGTGGGAAACGCCGGCGGCTATTCTTGCCGCGCAGTACCCCATGGTAATTGACGCGCATGCCCCCAAAAGCGTGATGAGCAGCATTTTCCCGCCGGTTAGCAGAATATAATTGGTACTGCCGGTCATTACGCCGTTATTGACAATGTCCGACATGTAATCGGGCAAAGCCAGATCGCACATCGCCTGGATCGAAAGTAACACTATCGCGAGCAGCAGGATACCTAAATAGGGTTTCAGGTATTCGATAACTTTAGACATTTTTTCTGACTTCCGCCAATAATCCTACTTTTAACGCCGGATCTTTATCCAAATCGATGGTTACTATGAAACTGGAAACGTCGCCTGTCTTGATGGCCTGGTTTGAAATTTTTGATACGGTACCGTTAAAGGTTGCGTTAAGCGAATTGATGTATACCGGTACGCTTTCCGAAAGCTTAAAATGTGAAATCTCGAATTGATCAACGGTAATTTCCAGAATGAGGCTGTTGTAATCAACAATATCCAGTATTTTTTGCCCCGGTACAAGATCGTTGTTCTCGTACGCCCAAATATCGGCGACCATGCCGTCAAAATTGGCGGTCACGCGCCGTTTGGTTTCGCTTACCTGCGCGGCCTGGTAGTTTGCCCTTGCCTGCGCCAGCTGCGCCTGTGCGGCCCTGACGTTCTGCGATGACTGTTGGCCGAATGTTTCGTAATTGGCCTTTGCCTGGTTAAACTGCCCTTCAGCGGTTACTACCGCGTTCTGCGCCTTTTCATAATCCGACTGCGATATTCCGCCCAGGGGCTGAAGGGTTGATATTCTGTCCAAAGTGTTTTTTGCTTCGGTATAGGCCGCCTGCGCCGCGTCATAGGCCGATTTTGCCGCCACGAGCGAAACGGTATCGGCGGCCAGCTGCGCCTTTTCCAGATTCACCTGCGCGAGCTGTATCCCCGCCTGGGCCTGCGAAAGGGCGGCCGTTACATCGCTGTCATCCAGCAAAAAGAGCGGATCGCCTTTTTTTACCAGATCCCCTTCGTTTACGTAAATCTTCTTTAGTTCCAGCGCCATCGGTGAGACGCAGTTTTGTATATTGTTGCTGCTTATATTCCCGTTATACGTGTATGAGGAAACCGAATCATCGCCCGGCAGCTTAACTTTATTTTGGGGCGCCGCCGGCTCGCTGAATATGACATAAAGCCAAATACCCAGGACGATGAGCGCGCATACGACAACCGCGATGACAATGACAGTTATTTTTTTGGACATTTTACCATTCTTCCCTTAATTCATCTATGATATCCGCAAAACGATTGAAAAGCCTTATGAAATCCCTGCTGCTGCTTTCACCAAACCGCGTAAGAACCTTATCAATGAAAACCTCGTGCGATTTTCTGTTGGCCTTTACCAGCTCCCTGCCCTTGCCGGTCAGGTCTATGTCAATTCTGCGCCTGTCATTGGTATCTATGCTGCGGGTAATGTACCCGTCTTTTTCAAGGGAGTTCAGCATATAGGTAACCGCGGGCTTGGTAATGTGGAGCTTCTCATATATACCGCTCACATTACCGTCACGCTCCAGTTTCATCAGGATTACCAATGTTCCCCAGCTAAGATCTCTATTGGCCAGAAATTTCGATTTGGTTTCCCTAAGCCGCAAAAATGTATTGATAAATTCATTTTTTAGCTTTTCGTCCATCTTTAACACCTTTTTATTTATTAAAGACTTAATTATTAAACTTATATATTTTTCCCCCGTGAATGTCAACAGAAATTTTTATGTATTTTTCGGCATTGAAATAGATCCCGCTTTATAGTACGGTTAACCCCAAGTACAAGGGGGATCTAATGTCTGAAATATCCAAATCAGAAGCAACCCATGAGATTATCGAGCGTGTAAAAGCGCTGCGCGAGATCGAGGGAATTTCAAAAGAGACACTTGCACAGAAACTTGGCTTTGAGTGTGGGGAGTACGATGAGTGGGAATCGGGGAAAAAGGAGTTTCCCATTGGTTCCCTGGTAGAGATCGCGGATTTCTTTAACGTGGACCTTTCGGAGCTCATCACGGGTTCTACATCCAAATTAAAGACCTATTGCCTGACCAAAGCGGGAGAAGCGCCGGAGGTAAGCCGCCGGCCGATGTATTCGTACTGGAATTTGGCCTACAATTTTCACCGGAAAAAATGCGAGCCCTTCCTGGTGGAAGCCAGCGTTGATACGGAAAACAAGCCAATAAGTCTCAATACCCATCCGGGGCAGGAATTTGACTACCTTTTGGAAGGGCGCCTCCTCATGTCTGTCGGAGGCCGCGAAACGGAACTGGGTCCCGGCGATTGTATTTACTACGATTCTACCGAACCCCATGGCATGAAGGCCCTTGGGGGCAAGCCCGCGCGATTTTTGGCGTTTGTACTGTAAGGGGTTGTTATGTCCGTAAAAAGATTGGTTGAGCAATTTGTCAACAGGACTGAATTTGAGTCCTATGAAGATTTTTATG
>WQZG01000196.1 GCA_009780855.1 Treponema sp. | reverse complement strand
GTAGGGCTATTCATAAAAAAATACCGGTTGGTGGGCGATACTAGATTTGAACTAGTGACTTCTACCGTGTGAAGGTAACACTCTCCCACTGAGTTAATCGCCCACCAACCGGCCTTAGCCGATTTTGCTTCTACCGTGTGACACTGTCTGGCGGCTGCATAGCCGCCCCTTAATCCTTCCTCTCAGTGCGCGGCCCAAAGGGACGCAAGGTAACACTCTCCCGCTCCAGACCCGCAGCCCGTTAGGGCTGTCCTTCTAAAAAAATCATCACGAGCCGGCGCAAATAATCTCTCGCCATCACTACTGTAGGCAACCTTTAGGTTGCCGTGTGCGCCGATGAGTTAATCGCCCCAATTATAGCGCCACGTTAAGCGGCGTTTATTCAAAGATCTAACCGCCAAAAAAACTTTATCATTCCTGCAGGTAATGTGTCAAGCAATTCGTAATTCCGCGGTAAACCGCCAGGACAAGATGCTGGTACAATATGAAGCGGAGTGTTATGGTTAGCCATAGTTTTATTTCTTTTGGCAGGGAGAAAATCTATGTCCAGTATGATGAAAACGGAATACCTGAACAGGATATATGCCGGATGGCTTGCCAAGATAATCGGGATTCGCCTTGGCGCGCCAATTGAGGGCTGGACGTATGAAAAGATAAAAAATGTCTATGGCGAATTGGATCATTATCCGGTAGATTATAAAGATTTTGCCGCCGATGATGACAGTAACGGTCCCATCTTTTTTCTCCGGGCACTGGAAGACGGCAAAGATAAATTTGACCTTTCCGCCCAGGCCGTAGGGGAAGCGCTTCTCAATTACGCCCCCTTTGAGCATGGATTTTTCTGGTGGGGCGGATATGGTATTTCAACGGAGCATACTGCGTATCTCAATCTCAGAAACGGCATCGAAGCTCCCCGTTCCGGAAGCGTGGAACAAAACGGCCGTACAGTTGCCGAACAAATCGGAGGGCAGATATTTATTGATACCTGGGGTTTGGTCTGCCCGGGGAATCCGGATCTTGCGGCCAAATATGCCCAAAAAGCGGCCAGCGTTACCCATGGGGGCAATGGTGTTTACGGAGGCATTTTTATTGCCGCCTGTATTGCTTATGCATTTGAAGAGCATGATATCAAAAAAATAATCAATAAGGGACTTTCCTATATTCCCTCTGATTCTGAATATACCAAAGCAGTGAAAGCTGTTATTGGTTTTTATGACAAAAATCCCGGGGATTGGAGGGAGTGTTTCCGGTATATCTTTGAGAATTTCGGTTATGATAAATACCCGGGTAATTGTCACATTATTCCCAATATCGCCGTAATGATTTTGGGCTTACTGTACGGTGAAAGTGATTTTTCGCGCACGATCACTATAACCAATATGTGCGGCTGGGATACAGACTGTAATGTTGGGAATGTCGCGGCAATCATGGGTGTTGTCTGCGGTCTTGAAGGTATAGATTACCAAAAATGGCGAAAACCCATCAATGATTTTCTTACATGTTCCAGTGTAATTGGATCGCTGAATATAATGGATATCCCTTATGGCGCCAGTTACATTGCTAAACTTGCCTGGGAAATAGCGGAGGAAGAATTACCGGTTCCTTACGGTGATATCATCCGCAATAGAATTGACAGTTGCCATTTTGAATTTCCCGGTTCTACCCATGCTATCCGGATACGTACTGAACACAGTTCAAATACTCCGGAAATTGAGATCATGAATACAGATGAGACCGCTCATTCGGGGAAGAGGAGTCTCAAGATCCATGTAATGCCTATGCACCCGGCTAATCGGACGTATATTTATAAAAAGACCCACTACACTTCAAAAGATTACCATGACTCAAGGTATGATCCGTGTTTTTCACCCTTGTTATATCCGGGCCAGATTGTTCACGGTTCAATTTTTGTCCCCGATTATGGAAACGACTGTGAAGCCCGGTTGTATGTACATAACGCCGATAACGATTCCATTATTGAGGGGGAAAAGACAGTATTGAAAAAAGGTGAATGGGCTGAACTATCCCTTCACATTCCCCATATAGAAGCCGGACTTATTGATGAAGCCGGTTTTGCTGTTGATATGGCAGGACCACAAAAAAGTTCAATGGATCTGACCTGTATGATCGACGATCTTTATTTTGACGGCAAAGCGGATTATAGCGTAGATTTGGCGAAAGTGAAGGAAGATACTTGGACCGGTTTACACCGGGAAATAATGCAATTCACCCGGCTTAAGGGCTTATGGTATCTGGAAGGGGATTGTGCACATCTGTCCTGCACGGATTTTGGTGAAGTTTATACCGGACGTTACGATTGGACCAATTACCGCGCTGTTTTTGCGATTCAACCTTGCGCCGGCAACGGGCATTTTGTTAATGTAAGAGTCCAGGGCGCCATCCGTTCCTATGCTGTGGGGTTTACTGCGGATAAATTGGGTCTGTACAAAAATGAAAATGGTTATCGTAAGCTTGCCGAAACAGACTTTTCATGGGAGTTGGGTAAAACATACGATCTTAATGTAACAGCAGAAGGTCCTCATATTGAGATTAAGGTTACCAACAAACAAATATCATATACCGATAATGATGCCCCCTACTTAAAAGGATGTATTGGGATGTCGGTGAGGAACAATAGTCATTGTGCGTACCGTATGATTAAGGTTCAGGTATACTAAACTCC
>WQZG01000195.1 GCA_009780855.1 Treponema sp. | reverse complement strand
CTGCTGGCCCCGGCTTGCCGCGCATTGTACGATCTCGCGGCGGTTTTGCAAACGTTTGCAAATAACCAGCCCAGGTATCCAAAGATAGAAAAAGCCCTCAAAAACAGTGCCTGGCACCGCCGGGGGATCTATCTTACCGTGGAACCAGACATGAATAAAGCGGAATATGAAGCGCTGTTCCGGCGTTTTCTGGAAGGTGGTTTTCTCATTCCCCCGTCCCCCCTGGAACCGCTCATTCTGCCGCTTTCAATGCCGCAGGGCGAGGAAGCGAAACTTGCGGGATTAATTGGAACCTGTTCAAATACTGTCAACCTTTTACCGCGCCAGCCGTTAAACCCGAAATAATATACTTGTTAGCCAGTAAAAACACAATTATTACCGGCATAACGGTGACCGAGGCGCCGGCCGCCAGGCTTCCCCATTGGGTAGCCCAGGTTCCCACCAAACGGATCACTTCAACACAGAGGGTACGTACGTTTTCCGATGAGGTGAAAGTATTGGCAAACATGAAGTCATTCCAGCCCATCAGGAAGGAGTAGGTTCCGGTAGTAATGATACCAGGCGTTGTCAATGGCAGCGCAATTTTGATTAATGAGTAAAAAGAATTTGCGCCGTCAATGTAGGCGCTTTCAAACAGTTCAGCCGGAAGCCCCGCGAAATAAGATGACAATAACAAAAAACAAAAAGGAATGGTAAAGGTAGTATAACTCAGGATAAGCGCCCAATACGTGTTTATCAATCTTAAATTCTGGAGAATGATGTACAGGGGAATGATGAGTAATATGGTCGGAACCATCTGCAGGGCCAGGATAAAACGGCTGATTAATGACCCGCCTTTCACTTTCAGAACCGAAAGGGCATAGGAAGCCGGTATGATCACGCACAGAGAAACGATTACCGTAACTGCCGCAACAATAACTGTATTGATAAAATTCCTTCCAATATTTGCAAACTTAAATATTGTCACATAATGGTCAAATGTTATTCTGGGAGGAAGGAAATAAAAATGATTTGAAATAATAAATTCCTGGGGCTTGATTGATGCCGTGACAAGCCAGAAAAAAGGGAAAAGGACACAAATAATAAAAAATAACATTATTATTCCGATGACGATAACCCGCAGATTATCATAGCGGTAATAAACGCTGCTTCCGGTTAGAGATACGTGCCCTTTCATCTCAATCCTCCCTCATAACAAAGCGGTTATACAAAGGTCCCGCGACAATCATGAGAATGATAAACACAAAAATCCCCATGGCACTGGCATAACCCATATTAAAATTGCTGAAAGCCTGGCGATATAATAAAGTAGGCAGAACTTCCGTAGAATTTAATGGGCCGCCGCCGGTTAAAAGGTATATGACATCAAAATTGCTGAATGTCCAAATAATATGAAAAATAATTATTACCGCCGAAGTATTTTTTATTCCGGGCAGGGTAACCTTCCAAAATCGATGCCAGCCGGAAGCCCCATCGACTTCCGCCGCTTCGTAAAGCTCCTGGGGAATAATTGACAATCCGGCGACAAGGGTTATGGTATAAAAAGGAAAACTCCGCCATACATTAATGAATATTACTACAGGCATTGCGGTTTTTAAATCACCAAGCCAATTGGCCTGAAGCATACCCGGAATCCCAACAGCCGTTAACGCCTGACTTAAAAAACCAAAGTTGGGAGCCAGGAGGAATCTCCACATCATGGAATTGATCGCGATTGGCACTGCCCAGGGAAGCATAAGCAGAGCTTTGGATGCGTTTTTCAATTTTGCGAATTTACTGTTTAACACCAGCGCGATAATCAATCCAAAAAGATACTCAAAAACAACCGAAAAAAAGGTAAACACAAAACCATTCCACAAAGACTTGAGGAATAAAGGTTCTTTGGTAAAAAGCCGTATAAAATTATCCAAGCCAATAAAGCGATCCGCTCCGGGCCTGGTCAGTATCTTATTCAAAAAACTTAAAACAAACGCGTTCCCCAACGGATAGATATAGATCAGGAGAATAAAAAACGTGATTGGAATAAAATATAGATATACTTTCCATGAATGCTTGTATACCATGAAATTCCTCAGTGTATTCGCGGTTATACCATCACTTTTCAATGACAGTATAACCGTGTATTCAATTTTGCTACTTGTTAACTTCTGTATCCAGGTAATCTTTTACTTTATTGTAAAAATCCTGGGCGCTTTGCTGGGGAGTCATACGCTGGAAAAGGACTTCCTGCACATTGGCCATGGAAGCCTGAAAAACAGGAGCCAGAGGTATGGCCGGGAAAGAGAATCCATCTTTTACCGTATTAAGGAATGTTCCCTTCCATACCGGATCATTGACCCAATACTGGGATTGGGGAGCGTCACTGCGGGAAGGAAGATTATCGGTGCGGGTAACATATACCATATTGTCCCGACTGTAAAGCCATTTGGCAAAATCAATAACAGCCTGCTTGTTTTTGGTAAAACTACCTACGCCTTCTACCTTAACCTCCATGTATGTTGAAGGATTGGAACTATAGGGGAAAGCCGCGGTTTTCCATGACGAAGAATTTACACCATCACTCATACGGCTCGCCATCCACGCGCCATTCTGAACCATGGCTATCGTCCCGGCAGCAAAGGCCGGATCCATATCATCCCATTCCCATCCGATTGAAAAGGGCGGAACCGATTTATCCGTAAACATCAGATCATAATAGAACTGGAATACCTGCTGGGCCTGATCCACGGTGAATCCGGGAACCCATTTACCGTT
>WQZG01000194.1 GCA_009780855.1 Treponema sp. | reverse complement strand
GCTTTACCAAATTCTGCAAGCTCCTGGGATTAAAAACCGTCATCGTTTCCGACATTGAAGACGAAAAAACCGCCTTTGCAAAAACAATGGGCGCCGATTTCGTTTTTAACAGCAAAACCACCGATGTAAACGCCGAAGTTAAAAAGATGTTTCCCGAAGGCATAGACTATGTTGTTGACGCCGTTGGCATCAACGACCTCATCAACCAGGCCATGGGTCTGATTAAGTACAACGGAAAAATCTGCTGCTACGGAATTTCCCCGAAGCTTGGCATGGACCTGGACTGGAGCAAGGCGCCCTATAACTGGACCCTCCAGTTTGTACAGTGGCCGTCCAAGAAGGAAGAAGCCGAGGCCCATGCCCAGATCATGGCCTGGATTAACCTTGGCGTTCTCAGGCCCATGGATTTTATTTCTGATGTTTTTGATTTTGCCCATATCATTGACGCTTTTAAGCTGGTGGATGCGCGGAAAAGCAGCACAAAGAAAATTGTAATAAAATACTATTAACCATCATAAGGAGACAAAGATGAGACAACCAAAACTTTTTTGCGTCCTGCCTGATTATATTTCGACACCGGACAGCATGGCGATTGACAGACACGGTAACCTGGTCCTGTCCTGCCCCAATTACGCGGAAGAAAAATCTTCCGGCTGTGTGGTTAAGGTCAGCAGGGACGGCAAGGTAACCAAATGGTTTGATGTTCCGGTACACCCGCAAACCGGCGTGGCCCGTAACATGGGCATCGCCTTTGACGATAACTGGAACGTGTACCTCTGCGATAACCAGGGCTGGAGCGGAAAACCGGAGCTGCTCTTCAAGGGGCGCGTCCTCAAAATAACCGCTGATGATAACGGTATAATCAGCAAAACCGTCGTGGTAGCAAATAACATGGAACACCCCAACGGGATACGGATAAAAGACGGCTGTATGTATGTAACCAACAGCTATATGAATCCCGTGAAGCGTCCGGACGGAAAACTGACAAGCGGCGTGTACCGTTTCAGACTGGATGAAGAGAACGTCGACATCAAAAACGATATGAGCGATAAAAATCTGTTCGCCACTTTTGTCACCCGGAACCCTGAATGCCAATATGGGGTAGATGGAATAGTTTTTGACAGCAAAGGGGATCTTTATATCGGCAATTTCGGTGACGGTGAAGTATGGCGGCTGACATTTAACCCGGACGGGAGCCTTAAAAGTCAGATATCTTACGCGAAAAACCCGGCGCAGCTTCAATCAACCGACGGTATGATCTTTGACGGCGAAGGAAACCTCTACATCGCGGATTTCAGCGCCAACGCCATAGGCAGGGTCAGCATTGACGGCAAAGTTGAACGTGTGGCCCAAAGTCCCGATTGTATCGGAGATAATGACGGTCTTGACCAGCCCGGTGAGCCCATTGTCTGGAACGGCAGGATCATCGCGTCGTGTTTCGACCTGGTAACAGGCCCGGACAAGGTCAACACAACCCACGAGATGCCGGCGACGTTGGTACAAATTCCGTTGTACTAAGGTTATGAGGGAATCTTTTCCTTTTTTCTTTCATATACGTACCAAGCTGATTATCTCGTATGCCGCCATTATTATTTTTACCATCCTGATAATCAGCATAGTTTTCTTTACCGCGGCCAAACAGATAATTTCACAGCATGTACGCGATTTGGATCAGTTCCTCGCGGAACAGCTTTCGGCGAACCTAAGCTCCCAGTTGAAATCGCTGGAAGAGCTGCAATTCAGTCAGTACAGTTATTCCCTGCTGGGCGACCTTTTGATAAATGTTCCCGTCAACTATACTGATCTCCTGAATCAGAACCGCCGAATTTCCGAATGTCTTACACGGCTGTGTTATTCAAAAAATTTTATAGAAGGAGCCATCGTTATTGACAATAACGGAAACAGGTACAGTCAAAATATCAGCAATGATTATGATATAGCCAACGACGCGTTTATCGCAGATCGCAATGAATTGACGAAAAAATTCGGCAAAGTAATCTGGACCATAGACACCAAAGGGAGATTACTGATGCATCGCCTTCTTGTAAATATCAATTCGACAAGGGCCGTCGGTCAAATTACCATCGCGATTAACCCGCAGTACCTTACCGGGATATATGAAAATGAAATGGCGGGAACCCGGGGGAATATTTTAATTTTTGACAAAAGCGGAAACTTTATCCCAACCATGGATGCTGAAATCAATAACATGGCTGTTGAACTTTTTGAAATGAAGGAACTAAAAGGAAACGCGGAACTGACCATTAACAGGAAACAGTATATTGTTTCCAGGGCATTTTTTTCTGATAACAGTTATGAAATGTTTCATATTCTCCCGGTAAGTGAATTGGGGATATACGCAAAGACCCTCCTGCTGTTTACTTCACTGGCGGCCCTTGTGGCCATTATCGCGACAATCCTGGTAGCGCACATTATTTCCAGACAGGTAACAGGCGGAATTAATTCACTGATCACCGGTATACGCCGTTTCGCGGGCGGAAATTTAAGGTCGCCGGTGCAGGTAAAAAGTACGGACGAGATAGGCTATCTTGCCGTTGAATTCAACAGAATGGCGGATTCCATAAATAATCTGATAGAAAATATTTACAATGTGGAATTGAAGAAAAGCAAAGCCGAAACAGACGCCCTTCAATTTGAATACAGCGCCCTTGAGTCAAAGATAAATCCGCACTTTTTATACAATACCCTGGAATCGGTTAACAGTCTCGCCAAAATCAGGGGCGCGGATGATATAAGCGAGATCGTCTGCCTGCTGGGAAATTTACTCAGGGACAATATAAGT
>WQZG01000193.1 GCA_009780855.1 Treponema sp. | reverse complement strand
GACTGAGGAGCTTGAGGCTATCGCTGGCTTATAAACAACAAAAAAGTATGAGGTATGAGCGAAACCGGGCAGGGGCTCCGGAGCCAGGTTCTACATGCGCCTTCACCCCTGCACTGCCATACCCCTTCACCGGGTTTATACGGATTATTGTATTCCAGGCTCTGCGGTAAATCAGTATTTAGCGCTATTGACCCCTTCCCCTCCATGCTTTATAGTGGAGCGCATGTTTGAAGCGGCTTTTCCTGGTTCCTTTGATCCGCCGACGCTGGGCCACCTTAATATAATAGAGCGGGCTTCATCGATTTTTGATGAATTGGCAGTGGTGGTGGCGGAGAATCGTCAGAAAAACTACCTTTTTTCGGCCCAGGAAAGGCTTGAAATGCTCAATGAGATGGTAAAATCCAGAAAAAACGTCCGCTGCTTTATCTGGGAGTCCCTGATTGTTGATTTTATGAAAAAGGAAAACATTAAACTCCTCATCCGGGGTATACGCGGCATGGACGATTTTTCCTATGAATTCGAACTATCCATGATGAACAAGGCCCTGTACCCCCATATCGAAACCCTTTTTATGACTACCGATCCACGGTATATAGTGCTTCGTTCGTCGTCCATAAAAGAACTTGCTTCCTTTCATGGGGATGTTTCTTTAATGGTTCCTCCCCTGGTTGTAGAAGCTCTGAAAAAAAAGTACTCGGGGGTGTAGCAGTCGGCGGATCTGTACAGGTTTTAAAATGAGGTATTGAACATTGAGGTTGACACAAAATGGGGTTTTTGTTAAGCTGATGATCTACTGTTGGTAGTTTGTATTTTTTTGTGAGTGAGGTAATAAAATGGCTGTACCCAGATTTAAAACGTCAAAGGCGAGAACACGCCGGAGGCAAACACTCAATATGAAACTCACTGCTCCTGCCATGATTGAATGCAGCAGTTGCGGGAACCGGGTATTGTTACACAGGGTATGCCCAAAATGTGGGTTTTACCGGGGTAAACAAGTAATTCTTCCGGAGTCTAAGGGATAGACGGCAGGGTAAGGGGGATTAATTATGGACGAATTGTTTGAGAAAATGCAGAAATTGATAGCCAGAAAAATGGAAGTGGATCCGGGAAAAGTAACCCTTGACGCATCCTTCAGGCAGGATCTTGGGGCGGACAGCCTGGACACTTATGAATTGGTCTACGCCATTGAAGAAGAGATGGGAATCTCCATTCCTGATGAAAAGGCCAATGAATTTGAAACTGTCCGGGACGCCTACGAATACATCAAATCTCAGCAAAAATAAGGCGCAGGGCGCCAATGAGTTTTCCGGCCACTTTCATTCAGCCGGATTACCGGTTATTGATGTCGCCAGAAAGAAGGATTTGGCGGCTTTTTTAAAGACCATAAACATAAGGTTCAAAAGTTATGAGCTTTTGAACCTTTCTTTCATTCACCGGTCTGTATCCAACGAATCCAATGTAAGAATCAATAATGAACGCCTGGAATTTTTGGGTGACGCCATCCTTGGAGCGGTAAGCGCGAATCTCCTTTATCAAAACCTCGCGGACAGGCCTGAGGGAGATCTGGCCAAGATAAAATCTGTGGTTGTTTCCGAAGATGTTCTTTCCGGTGTAGCGCGGGAACTCCAGATTGATACCCTTCTTGTTCTGGGCCGGGGAGAGGAATTATCAGGCGGAAGAACCAAAAAGGCCATTCTTGCCGATGCTCTTGAAGCCCTCATCGGGGCGATCTACCTCGATTCAGGGTACAAAAACGCCTTTGACTTTGTGAAAAGTTTTATTTCAGCGGAAATCGATAGGGTACTGGAAAACCGTTATTTGCAGGATTATAAATCCCTTTTACAGGAATACTGCCAGCGGGCCTATAAGAATTACCCGGTTTACCGCCTTGTAAAACGCACAGGCCCCGAACATTCCCGTATTTTCTGGGTAGATGTGGAGGTAAACGGCGTTTTTTATGGTCCGTCAACCGGCCGAAGCAAAAAAAGCGCTGAACAGGACGCGGCCCGGTTAGCGTGGGATGCCCTTAACCAACAGAAGGGCAAAAGTGATGAAAAAACTTGAAACCGATCGCCTTGTTCTGCGCGGTTTTACAGAATTCATTTACGGAATTCATTAACAACACGATAAGGTCAGAGGACGATGATACGAACAATACTGATTCACAAAAAGAATACCTCTACGCCGTTATGAATATTATTGCGTAGTAGAGAAGAATTTGTTTTTTTCTCCCTCTTACCTTTTACTTTTTATCTTCTACTCCCCATACTTCTCATTTATTTTTCCCGCTATTTCAAGCAGTTTATCCCTGGTGTTCAGCTCAGGATCTTCCAGGACTGCTTCCAAAAGCTCATTCAGGATGATCCCCATGCGTTTTCCCGCGGGGATACCTTCCGCCATAAGATCGCTGCCGGAGACTGCCAGGTCTTTGAGCGATAGGGCTCTGCTCTGCGTAAGGATCTTTTCGATGCGCTCAATCAGGGGGAGGAGGAAGTTGTGGGGCGGCTCCTCACCGGCCATGCCATATGCGTCGGCGCGGCGGAGATTGAAAAGATGCAGCAGGTGTGCTTCACCGGCGCGCACGATAAAACGCCTGACCGCGGCGTCGGTCCAGCTCTCTTCATAATAAAACATGTGTTCCTCTACCAAATGGCAGACCTTTTCAATCACGGCGTTGGAGTACCGGAAGCGTAAGAGCAGCTGCCTGGCCAGGACGGAAGATTCCCTTTCGTGCTTGTGAAAAGTCCGTACCCCGTCCTCGCCGGTTTGAGCCGTCACCGGTTTACCCAAATCGTGGTAAAGGGCGGCCAGGCGCAGTTCAAGATCAAGACCTTTGGCTGCGGTAAAAT
>WQZG01000192.1 GCA_009780855.1 Treponema sp. | reverse complement strand
TGCCCTGGCCCTGGTGTTTCTGTATTTCATAAAACTGAAACTGGCCCCGAAGGAAAAGCTTGTGCTGAAAGATATTCCCCTGCTCTTTGGCGCGGGCTTTACCGGCGTTACCCTTTACTTTTTCTGCGAAAATAACGGCGTCGCCCTGGTAAGCGCCTCCGAAGCTTCCATTGCCATGGGCTCCATTCCCGTACTCGCGATGATCAGCGACTGGCTTGGCGGCAAAATAGCCGGCCGCGGTAAAAAGGGAAAGTCCGGATCCCGTATCAGCGTCTTTCAATGGTTCGGATCGTTTATTTCGATAGGCGGCGTGTGGCTGGTCGCGGGGGTATCCTTCGCACTTTCCGGCAGCGTTCTCGGTTACCTCTACATGGCCGGCGCCGCCGTTAGCTGGGTGGTGTATTCCTTCCTTACCCGTTCGCTTTTTGCCCGCCGTTCCGGAATCTACATCGTATTCTGGCAGTCGGTCGCGGGCTTCCTGTGCTTCATCCCCTTTGCCGTCCGGGAACTGCCCCGCTGGGGAAGTCCGGGTTTGGCGGTAATCGGCCATCTGCTTTTCCTGGGCATCTGCTGTTCCGCCCTCGGCTACTGGTTCTACGCCCTGGCCCTCGAAAATCTGGGCGTCACGGTATGCGCCATATTCATCAACATGATCCCGGTCATAACGGTTATCTGCGGATTTTTTACGTTAGGTGATAGGCTCAGCCCGCTGCAATGGCTCGGGGCGGCTCTGGTCGTTTTGGGTGTTTATCTGGCAATGTGGGAGAAACAAAAAGTATAAATACATATATACAAAATATATAAATAGGTTTATACTTTTTGTAGGAGCACAAATGGCTTTTATCCGCAGAAATTTAACCCAAAAACTGGGAAATACAATAGAAACATTCGCCGCGGCTTATTTAAGCGGGGCCCGGCAGTGCGGCAAATCAACCATGGTCAGCCATATTGCGTCATGGCTGCCGGAAGCAGCCCTGGATAATGCCAATTACCTGACTTTTGATACCTCCACGATCAGGACAGCGGCAAAAAGAGACCCCGATGCGTTTATTTCAGGTCTTCCAAAAGATAGATTAAACATCATTGATGAGATTCAAAGGGTTCCGGCAGTTCATCTGCTGATCAAAAAGGCGGTTGATGAATGCCGGTTAATTGGGCGAGGGAAAGCTTTGTTTCTTTTGACCGGTTCCGCGAATATCTTCGGATTGCCTCTCCTGGCCAAGGCAATGGTCGGGCGAATGGCCGTGTTGACCTTATATCCCTTCTCGGCGGCGGAAACAAAAGGGGTGGACCGTAACTTTGTTGAAAAATTGTGGAGTGACAATTTGGCTGCCAAAAGCTATAAACGCGCGGATCTGGTAAACGTTATAAAAAATGCCACGTTCCCTGAAATCGCGCTGAATAAAAATATGGACCGCAGTGTTTGGATGGATAGCTATCTTGATACCATATTTGACCGCGATGCCGCCGAATTCGCGAAAATACGGAAACCAGAGCTTGTCTATCAATTGCTTGTGTCATTAAGCAGCCGCGCCGGTAATTTGATCAATAACGAAGGCATAATGAAGGAGACCGGCCTTAATCAGGGTACCTATGAAAAATATAAATCGTTTTGCAACGCGACATTTTTGACTTTTGAAATTCAGCCCTGGGCAAAGCCCAACAAATTGAACAAGAGGTTTGTCAAAAGTAAAAAGATATATTTTACGGACACCAATCTTCTGTGTTTCCTGATGAGACGTGATATTTTGGAAGTTTATAAAAAAGATCCGTCACTTATGGGACATTTATTTGAAAATTTTATCGCGTCGGAAATAATGAAATCAATCAGCGTCCTGCCGGGAAAATTCTATGTGTCGCATTTTAACCCTGTGCGGGGAGACGGTAATGAAACAGATTTCGTAATTGAAAAGGATAACGGCGAGACAATAGCTGTAGAAGTAAAACTTGATTCATCGTTGGACGACAATGATTTCAGAAACCTTGAATTATGCCGCGACACTATCGGCAATAAATTCAAAAAAGGTATTGTTCTTTATACCGGGGAAAATCTCGTGCCATTTGGCGATAAACTGTGGGCTGTTCCCATAAATTATATTTGGGAATAAGGATACCCCTGAACCGGATGCTGAATTCAAACATTAAGCGCCGTATTCAAAAAATAATCCTGCAATAATGCCCCCCATTTGCAACCTTCTTTCGTAAAAAGGGTCTTACTTTAACATTGACATAAATACATTTTTTGTTATTATGACAAATATAAATATCTTGTCATTTTGGGGAGTAATATGGCTTTTGAGATAACAGGAACCGGCCGGGCAGTACCTCCCCGCCGGGTAAGCAACGATGAACTCGCGAAGAAAATCGACACCAGCGATGAATGGATCCGCTCCCACACCGGAATAGGCGCCAGGCACCTTGCGGGGGAAGAAATTGCCACAAGCGATCTGGCCCTGGAAGCGGCAAAAAATGCCCTTTCCCAGGCCGCGGGTCTGGAAAACTACGCCCCGGAAGAGCATGAGAAGTTACTTGCTGACGCTGCGCTTTCCCTGGACATGATAGTTCTGGCGACATGTACGCCGGATTTTATCGGAACGCCTTCCACTGCCTGCATAGTGCAGGAAAAACTGGGGGCAAAACGGGCCGCTTCCATGGATATCAGCGCGGCCTGTACGGGGTTCATCTATAGCCTTGAGACCGCGGTTGGCTTACTTACTGTAAGTAACAAAAGGAAGCGCGCCCTCGTGATAGGCGCCGAGACGCTCAGCAAAATAGTCGACTGGTCCGACCGGGGAAGCTGCGTTCTATTCGGCGACGGCGCCGGGGCGGTGGTGCTTGAAAAAACAGACGCCCCCGGTGAAGGGCCGGACAAGCGGGGGC
>WQZG01000191.1 GCA_009780855.1 Treponema sp. | reverse complement strand
TGGTCCCTGGATGATGGGTGATTTTTCTGATCTCACCCAGACCACAGCGGGTTTTGATGCGAAGGTAGGGACCGCAATTTATCCGGGTAATTTTGTGTACGATGCGCCAATCCAGGGGTATATTGTTACCAAGCAAAAGGATCAGGCGCTTGTGGATGCCTCGATTGAAATGGTTCGGTTCTTTACCAGCGCCCATGCCCAGCAAATTGCCCTGGAAATACAGGGTATGGTACCTGCGTCTCCCAGCGTGGGGATTTCTGACGCTGCCCGGCAAAAATGGCCCATGTTGACGGATTTCCTGAACCTGGCAAACGGGGCGCAATACCGCGCTGATAACCTGCAGTCAACCATGTTTACAAATCTGCTTGATATTGTAAGCCAGGAGCTTCCCCGCCTTGCGCAGGGTAATAGCACGCCTCAGGAGTTTTGTCAGATTCTGACCGACGGCGCCAACAAAAACAAGCAGTAACGCATTGTGAAAGTCAGGCCCTGGTACCTGGTTTTATTTCTCTTACCGACGGTAACGCTTTTTATTTTGATCTATGCGATACCGTTGGTAACTGTTTTTATTTCATCGCTTACAAATTACCGTCTTATGAATCCGGTAACGGGATTTGTCGGCTTTGCCAATTATATCCGGCTGTTCCAGGACAAGGTTTTTTTTCAGGCGGTAACCAATACTTTTATCTGGATTATTCTTCAATGTACAGTCCATGTCGGACTTGGCCTCCTTATAGCGCTCATGCTTTATAAAAAGCCGTGGGGCTGGAAATTTATCCGTACTACTTACATGATACCCAATATCATTTCAAATGCGGCCATAGCCATTATTTTTCTGAATGTTTTTAATCCCGCTTTCGGCGTCATAAATTCCACGCTAAAGCTGATTGGCCTTGAATCATTGACGCGGAACTGGCTGATGGATGTGAAGACCGCCTTCCCTTCGGTTACCGTCACCTGGTTTATTTTTGCCGGATACACTACGACGATCATACTTGCGCATGCGATCAGTATTGATGAGGGAATCATTGAGGCGGCAAAGGTAGATGGCGCTTCCAATTTCCAGCTCGATACGTTAATCATGCTGCCGCTGTTAAAAAAAATCATTGGGACAACTTCCATAATGGCGGGCGCCTATATGCTGCAGATGTTTGATTTAATTTACCTTACCACTACCGGAGGACCGGGTAGGATTACGACCAATTTACCTCTTTTGCTTTACAGTACCTATAAAACTGAAAATAATTACGCCTATGCCAATACGGTTGGTGTAATTATTATTCTTGGGGGCGTGCTGGTAATTGCCGTGATCAATAAATTATTCCGGATAAACAAAATTGACTACTAGAAAAAAATTATCCTATATTAATATATTTTTCGTTTTCATAAAATATGTTTTCTTTCTGTTATGTATAATTGTGGCGCTCTTTCCCATCATCTGGGTTATTATGTCTTCTTTTAAAACAAATGCGGAAATACTTACAAATGGAATAGCGCCGCCTTCCAGTTTTAACTTTAATGGCTATGTCCAGGCTCTCAGGATTTCGCCCATACCTACATTTTTTCTTAACAGTATTATTATTTCCTCAACGGCGACAGTACTCAACGTGTTGTTCTTGGCAATGGCTGCCTATGTCTTTGCCCGGTTTACTTTCCCCTGTAAAAATCTTCTCTATTTTATACTTTCTCTTTCACTTGTCCTGCCCATGACTGCCCTTTTACATCCGGTTTACCTGACGGTTCATACGTTAGGACTTGCAAATACAAGAAGCGGTCTGATACTCGTCTATATGGCGCTTAATCTACCCATGTCGCTTCTTATTTTACGCAGCACGTTTCAGGCAATACCTCTGGGCCTGGAGGAAGCGGCTTATATGGACGGCGCCGGATTTATCCGCATTTTTTTCCAGGTAATGATGCCCGTTGCCAAGGGAGGACTTACAAGCGCGGGAGTTCTGTCATTTTTATTTTGCTGGAATGAGTTTATCTTTGCGCTGATACTTACCAGTTCCCAGCGGGTGCGAACCTTACCGCTTTCATTCAGCTATTTTGTTTCACAGTTCAGCAAAAATTATACTGCCATGTTTGCCGCCATTACAATCGCGGTGCTGCCCAGCATTATAGTATTTGCGGTCTTTCAGGAACAGGTTATCAACAGTCTCGTTGCCGGTTCAATAAAGGAATAACCAAAACATAATTCACGGAGGAAATGCCAATGAAAGCAGGAATTATTGGATTGGGTGAAGTTGCCCAGCTTATGCATATCCCTGTTCTGAATGACATGCAGGATGATTTTGTTATTACAGCGGTTGCTGATGTGAGTCCTTCGCTTACCGCTTATATCGCGGATAAATACAAAATTAAAACCAGTTATTCCAATGCCGAAGAATTGATTAAAGAATCCGGCGCCGATGTTATTTTTGTGTTATCGCCGGATCAATATCACTGTGAATATGTTGAGCGCGCTCTTGAAGCAGGAAAACATGTTTTTGTTGAAAAACCGGCGGCGCTTTATTCAGGCGAACTGGCAGAGCTGATTAAAACCAGAAATAAATTCCCGTCACAGGTTGTTATGGTTGGTTATATGCGGCGTTTTGCGGATAACTTTCTCGCGGCAAAAAAAATACTGACCGGCGCTCTCCAAAAAACAGAATACCTGCGTTTCCGTGATATTATCTGTGAAGGTCCTTTTTTTATAAAACAGACCCGTCCGGTTTTCTACCCTAAGGATGTTCCGGCCTCAATAATGGCGGAAGGAAATGCACGCCGTTCCCGGCAGCTTGGACAGATGTTGGGCGAAGATTCACCCCCTGCTCTTCGTACCGCATACCAAATGCTGACCGGGCTTGGTTGTCACAGTTTTTCCGCCGTCCGTGAGCTATTTGG
>WQZG01000190.1 GCA_009780855.1 Treponema sp. | reverse complement strand
ATCTGGGCTACAGGCATCTTCTGCTTAAGGGCGGCCCCATGTACGAGCCGCTGGTTAAGATACCCCTGATTATCAAGTTTCCGGCATCGTGGGGCAAAAAAGGCGTAGAACACGATCTTTCGTCCAACATCGATATTGCGGGGACTATCCTCTCAGTATGCGGCATGCCTCCGACTCCGGGCATGCAGGGCTGCGATCTAACCAAAAGCAGCAGACGCAAGGTTGTGATATGCGAAAAACTGAGCAAGTTGGGTAACGGCAAACGTGAGTACATGATACGTACCAAAACCCACAAGCTGCTTCTCGGCCTGGGCAAAGACGAAACGCGCCTCTTCAATATCGCGGATGATCCTCTGGAAACAAACGATATTGCACCGGCTCCCGAAAACAGGACGGTAATCGCGGATCTGAAGGAACTCTTGATTGAAGAAATGCTCCTGAACGGAAACGACTATCCGTACCTGGACCTTAACGCTCCGGTCATTAACAGTAAAACATACGAGACTGTGGAAAAAGAACGGACTTCCATGATCGCGTATATGAAGGAAAAATCAAAGGTTAAGCCAAGCGGCTTAACCTTATAGGGACTCCGGTTTTCTCAAGCCCGAAAGACCCTAAAACTGACACAGCGGGAGTTTGCCGGCATAATATTTGTAGCGACCGGGTTCATTGGCTGGAAACCGGCGAAGGCGCGATGTTCTGCCCATTTTAAAAATTCATAATCCGCCAAATTCAGCACCTTATCGAATTAAATGAAAAAAAACAGAGATTGAGATCGGATCTTGTTGAAAAAAACTCAGGATTAATTTATTATTAACAGAGGAGTAATCAATGTCGCAAACCATGACTTTAAATGAAAAACTCACTATATCAAATAAGGCTTGTGTTTTATTGAATTCCGGTTACAGAGAAGGATACAGCCGGCTTACACGTACTATTCCCATACCACCATATCTGGCCAAAATAATGAAAGAAAAAATGGGCCCGGAATTCCTTACTAAAGGCGGTTATAATTTATCAGATGCAGAGGCTGCGTTTGGACACGACTGGCTTAGTAAGCAGTATTGTCCGCTTTCAGAAATGCTCAATCCATAAAAGATTCTTTATCAATTATTCTTATAAAAAATATCGCATAAACGGCTTACCAAAAGATTCTTTCCATATTGCATGTATATCTCATAAAACCAGGATAAAAAATATGCTTCGTACTCCTGGAGTAGACTTCATGGAAAAAATTCTTTTGAAACAGAGATTTGCCAATCTATTTACGGCTCAAGAAGATTATTTGGATAAGCAAACAAGAATAATTTCAAAAAAGTAGGTCCCGTTGGTTTCCGGCAGTCAATCAAATCAGCTAATCAGACTTTTTTGGAAATACTACGGTTAAAAACATCTTGAACTTCTCGGGCGCGAAGACGGCGTGCGGTTTCTTCGCCGGCATTACTATGGATTCGCCGCCGCGCAAGGTGTATTTTTTTCCGTCAATCGTGATCTCTCCTGTACCGTCCAGCACGGTGATCATCGCGTCGCCGTCTGAATCATGGCTGGAGATCTCCTCACCTTTGTCAAACGCGAAAACGGTAAGGCTTACTGCATTATTCTGCGCCAGGGTCTTGCTGACGATCTGGCCGGGAAGGTACTCGACTTGCTTATCCATTAGAAATACAGTCTCCGCGTTAATATTCTTTATAAACTTTTCCATAAAATTATCCCCTCTTCCTTTAATTGGTATTTAAATCTTGACAGCAAGATTTACATTGGTTTATTTTCCACCAGCCGTTTTTCTCCCGTAAGCGCCTGAATGGGAGCAATATTTTGCGTCACTTCCAATGTACCAAGGTATTCCCCTTTCCCGCCGCGCACAGCGAAATACCGGATATAAACGTATTTCTCTCCCATTTTGATCCAAAAGTCTTCGTGCGTTTTTTTACCGGACTTAAAATCTGCAATGATGCCTTCGACAATATGTGCGCTGGCAGGCGGGTGGCAGTTCACAACCTGACGGCCGATAACAGCTTTTGTCCGCGGGAAGATCCGTTCCTCTCCCTGCGAAAAATACTTGACCGTGTCATTTTTATCAACAAACGATATATCAAGGGGCAGTGCATTCAGCATCGCAGCCAGTTCACTTATCTGTAAAGCGCCCGTGGGAAGGACAATACTCCCTGCCGCAATCTCTCCCGCAGCCGCGCCGCCGAAAGGAGCGCTTGAACGGACAAAAGCGGGAGGCGCTGGAATAAAACAGTAGCCGATTTCGCCGCTTTCATCGGCAATATGTTTCCACTCGTCCTGCGTAAAGATTTCCAGGATCATCGGCGTCATGATGTTTTCTTCTTTGAAAATCATCTCGTTGATTTTTGAAGTTGCCGCCTTGACCGCATCTGCCACTTTCTGCGGTTCTGCGTTTTCTGCAGAAGCAAGATCAATTGCCGCGCTGATTGCGCCGCGAATTTCATCGTCAACACCCCACATGACTTTGGGAGGGGCCGTAATATCATGCTGTTCCATGTAGGGGAAGATAAGGTTCTCCTTTCGCTTGTAATGTTTCTTGATATCTGAAAGTTTTACCAGCACGTCTTTCAGGGCCGCAAGCGCCTTGTTGCCGCCGTTCTTTACAAAACTCTCAAGCGGCGGCTTCAGCTCCGTTTCCAACAATTTTTCGATAGCGCGGTTTTCCAGCTTCAGCGTGTGTACCGGATGGCCGGGATGGTTCACGCTGTCAGCCGCGAGCAGTACGCCGTCTTCCTCCTGCAGCGAATCCTTGAACAGGGCGGCGTGTACATCGCACAGCTTCTGTACCGATTCAACCGGTACTCCTTCTGCAAGCAGCGCCTGCTCCGCCGCCGATATTTCGGAAGACGCAACGCCGCTGAACGCCCCGGCGAACTT
>WQZG01000189.1 GCA_009780855.1 Treponema sp. | reverse complement strand
GGCGAGTATCTTACGCCACTCGCTGAATTCCTGGACTATTGAGTCCCGCCACTGGCCCATGCCGGCATTGTTCACCCCAATGGTCAGTTCGCCCCATTTATCGACGATGGTTTTTACCATCTTCTCAACCTCGTCCTGCTTGGTAACATCGGTCTTTACCGCGATGGCGGTAATTCCCTGTACCGAAAGCTTATGGGCCGTCTCCTCCGCTTTGGGAAGGTTGATATCCACCACCGCGACCTTCGCGCCCGCTTCGCCTAACGCGATACAGTACGCCTCGCCTATACCCTGCGCGCCTCCGGTAACCAGGGCTGTTTTCCCGTCAAGCCTGAACCGGTCAATAATCGTCTTTGCCATAGTTATATCTCCTCTTCCTTTTCACCGCGATACTCATCTTGTTCCCGAAACCGGGCCCTGTAGACCGGTAATGTGGCGGTTGGGTTGAACCCATGGTACGCCAGTAGACCTGAGCTGTCAACACGCACGGCAAGGAGTAACCAGGCAGCCAATATTTATGGTGTCCCTTTGCCGCGGGGTACGCTATATATAGCGTAGAATTTCTTACAAGAAATTCATTTGCCTGTTTCGAATTTCACTGGAGAAATTCGATATTTGTTTCATTGCATGGTGGCACCGGCCCTGGGCTTAGCCCTTTAAAATAAAGAAAGCGGGGAGTACAATGAAAAACCAGGGGGTATGCTTTTATATGGATATTTTTATGATGTGCAAAAAAATCAATAAAAAGGCGTTTGGAAATTTATCCAGTGAATATTATGTCAGAAATTTACTTAAAACCGAATTGGAAATATGGAAAAAATTACCTTATTACGAATACGATTATACAGAAGAAAACAGAGAAAATATGACAAAATGGTTTAATTTGGTATATGGTAAAAACGAGGAATTATTTTACAGGAAATGTCTTGTTGTTTGCAATAAAAACAACGAAATCATTGGATCATGTTTCTTATGGAAATCGTATGATAACAGAATAAATTCAGTTCATTGGTTAAAAGTAATTCCACAATATGAGAATAAAGGTATTGGCAGGGCTTTATTGACAATTTTATTTAAGGATGCCGGAAAAAGCGACATGCCAATATATTTACATACACAAATTGAAAGCTATAGGGCAATAAAGTTATACACTGATTTTGGATTTAAAATATTACGGGATAAAAAGATATGGAAAATCAATAATGATATAAACAAATGCAAAGAATTACTTGGAAAATATATTCCCAAAGAGCATTACAGGAAAATAAAATATACAAAAGCGCCCGGGGATTTTTTACGGATCGTAAATGAGAAGGAATTTAAAGAATTATAGGGATCCTGGTTTTTCATTATTTTTATACTTTCTCCGCAAATTCACTAGCATAAACCGGATTAATATGATAAAATCTTATGTAATATAAATAAGTACAGTCAGTTTTGACTTGGGAGGGGAAAAACTGAAATCGTCTCGGCCCTTTTGGGGCGTCTTTTTAACATCGTTATTACTGATTAACGGTCTTTTTATTGCAGTACCTCCTCTACAGGCCCAAAACGCGGCGTCCGCGGTGGCTCAGGGGCAGACCAATGGGCAATCGCCGGATCAGGCGGTCGGCGGAAACGTCGGAGCCGGGGGGGGCGCACAGCTCCCGGATGAGTCGACCATGGTTCTCGGCGAGGCGCCGCAGGCCCCTGCTGCAAACGGCGGCTCTTCCATTTTTGTGGTGATCAGGATGGTCCTGGTTCTTGCCCTGGCCGCGCTGGCTGTTTACGGCGTCGTTTTTTTTGTCAAGCGCATGGCAAAGCCCCGGGAAAACAGAGACCCTCATTTAAAGGTGCTGGCCAGGGTTTCACTCACCAACGAGACGTTTGCCGCGGTCATTTCCGTCGGGGCCAAAGCCTGGCTTGTGGGCGGCAGCTCTGGCGGCGTTAATCTGATTTCCGAAATAGATGATCCTGAATCACTTGAAACGATGCTGCTGGACGACGCGAGGAAAACCGCCGAATCCGGCCCCCGGCCCATAATAGATTTCCAGTCCCTCCTGGCCCGGCTGAAGGGACCTAACCGGGGAGGGATGAATAACACCGGAAATGACGCCGCCAGCCCCCGCGCAGGGAATGGTTCTCTTCCCGATGCTCTGCGTAAACAGCGGGAAAGGCTGAAGGGGCTATAGTATGAAGGGCGCGGTAATTTCTTTTGTGGCTTTGCTTTTTCTCCTTGCTCTATCTCCCGCGAAACTCGCCGCCCAGGCTGGTCCGGCCCCGCCGGCGCCCTCCCCCACCGCGGGGATCCGTGACGCGGTCAGCGCCGCGGACGCAAACGCCGCGGACGCAAACGCGGCGGGCGCCAGGCCTTTCCCGGGTATGGCTACCCAGGGAACCGCGGGTATACCCGCCCCTCCCACCAATACGGGAATTCCGTTTATCGACCTTACCGTGAGAAACCCGCAAAACGGCCAGGAAGTGGCTTTTTCCCTGCAACTCCTGCTTTTGCTCACCCTGCTTTCCCTGGCGCCGAGCATTTTGATCCTCATGACCAGCTTCCTCCGAATTTCCATTGTGCTCGATTTTATAAAACGGGCGCTGTCCCTCCAGGCGGTACCGCCGACCCAGGTGCTCATGGGGATTTCCTTTTTTATGACCCTCTTCATCATGTGGCCGACCTTTACCACGATCTACGACCGCTCGCTCGCGCCTCTCGCGGCGGGACAGATAAATGTACAGCAGGCCTACCGGGAAGCGGAAGCGCCGCTACGGATTTTCATGTACAGCCAGATGCAGGGTAAGCCCGAGAATATACGGCTGTTTATGTCGATGCGCGGGCTGGATAGACCGAACACCCTCGCCGATGTCCCTACCTATGTGTTGATTCCGGCCTTTATCCTGAATGAAATGACGGTCGCCTTTAAGATAGGAAT
>WQZG01000188.1 GCA_009780855.1 Treponema sp. | reverse complement strand
TTTTCTTTTTGATTTTCCGCGTCAAAGAGCTGCTTTTCCAGTTTCTTTTCGGCGCTTATATCTTCGAGTGTCACCAGTATGAAAGCCGCTCCCCTTCCCCGCTCGGCCAAGGTAAAACTCGTCCGCAGGTTTTTGGTTTCGCCCGTTTCGGTGCTGATATAGGTAAACGTGTCGATGGGGTTTATTTCATCGAGCATCTCTTTATCAAACGAACGCTTAAAAATCATTTCCAGGTAATCGGCCACGCCTTCTTTCTCCTGCCCCTTGAGCGAAGAGGAGAGAAGATCCGTAAAAACTTTTCCCTGCAGGTTGGAAACAGACATTATTTTTTCAAGCGCCCTGGAATAAACCCCCTGGATCACAAATTGCTGATCCATGAGGAAAAGACCGTACTTGAGGTTATCCTGCATGGTGGTCGCCCGCTCAAGGTCGTGCTGCAAAACCTGGGTCTGCTGCGAGAGGCCGCGGTACGTTAAAAAGACAATAAACGCCGTCAGAATTCCGGCGCTGATGATAAACAGAATCGAAAAACGGAGCAGAGCGTTTACCGGCGCGAGGATGGCCGGCATGGGAACCGCGGTAACCACAGCCCAGTGGGGCACCCCGGACTCCTTGGGCATGAACGTATGGTACGCGGCGGTTATCGGGTCGGTAGACCGCAACGGGTAACTTACCACCAGGGTATCCGAAACCCGAAAGGAAACCGGCTCAACATCATCCATGGATTTCTGTATCTGGCTAAATACGTACAGGGCGGTATCTACAGAAAACAGCGACTCCTGATCTTCGTACTTTGCGCCCTTGGCCATGAAACTGGCGCCCCGCAGGCCAGGGTTGGTATGGGCAACCAGGGTTCCCCTTGGAGTAACCACCATGGTGCGGCCGGTTCCAAAAGGCGTTTTTGACTCGATCAGGTACTGCAATACTTCCAGATTAATGGTCGCCCCTATTACCCCAACCACATCCGTGTCCGATACAATGGCAACCTGTATATCGACACCCCACGAATTCAGGTAAAGACCGGTCATGGGGAAAGGTTCCCGTATAATTCCGGAATCCCTTCCCAGTTCATCGTAATTGAGACTTAAAATATACCGGTAATCCTTAAAAGCCTTTTGTTCTATAAAACCGTTCTCCCTCGTGTAACCCGAAATAAACTGACCGGTTTCATCGGAATCCGCGGTATTAATATATTCACTGTCCATTCCGTCCAGCGCGTCCGGCTTCCAAAGGGAATAAATATTTACGAGGGAAGTGTTGGAGTAGATGATTTCCCGCATCAGGCTCTTGACAAAAGCGCGGCGCTGGTCAACTTCAATATTCTGATAGTTTCTCATTATCTGGGACGTAGTACGCAAAATATCGTAATACGTTAAATAGACGGATTGGACTTCATTCGCGGTGATCCCGGCCAGGTTGACAATACTTTCTTCCGCCGTCTGCCTTTGGAGGGAACTTGCCCGGTTGAGCATGACAAATATAACGATTCCAATAAGAATAACAGTTACCGAAACGTTAATTATGGTAATCCGGTACCTGGAGAGCCGATCCTTCATTGAAGAAAAAAAGTTTCGTTTGGATATTTCAGGCATTTTATCTCTCCTGACCCTCGCTTTTGGCGACATTTTATGGTAGCATTGTTTCTCCAGAAAGTCAATGTTACGCATTACATTAAAATGTCTTCCCTAAATATAAAATGGATTTTGCCTATAGACATATTTATGGTTTTTTTGTTACACTACATAAAATAGTCTTCTGTTCCATGCCCCGTTGGAACAGCGGAATAATGAGGAGGTCAGTTGTCGGATAAGGATTTACGGATCAATGAACAGATTCGAGTACGGGAAGTCCGTCTCATCCGTGACGATGGAGAACAACAGCAGGGAATTCTGTCGACCCTGGAAGCCCTGCAAATCGCCAAAGAACAGGGACTTGATCTCGTGGAAGTCGCGCCAAACGCGGTTCCGCCGGTAGTCAAAATTCTGGATTACGGCAAGTTCAAGTTCGAAAACGAAAAGAAGGTACGGGATTCCAAGAAGAAGCAAAAACTGCTTAAACTGAAGGAAATCCGCATGCAGCCCAAGATCGACGAGCATGATTTGGATTTTAAGTCCAAGCATGTACGCGGCTTCCTGGGCGAAGGCAATAAGGTCAAGGTAACTGTACGTTTCAGAGGCCGGGAAATGGTCCACACGGAACTCGGTTTGGATGTTCTCAAAGACGTCCTGAAAAGGATCGAAGGGGAATATGTACTGGATAAAGCCCCGGCCATGGAAGGCCGGTTCATGTCCATGGTACTAAGCCCCAAATCCAAAAAGTAAACGGACCGTGACAGGTTTTTTGCGGCCGATATATCTCAATTACAGAGGGTGGCAATATGCCAAAAATGAAAACTAAAAAGAGCGCGGCGAAGCGCTACTCATTTACCGGAACGGGCAAGGTTAAATACAAGAAACAAAACCTCCGCCATATTCTTACAAAGAAGTCAAGTAAACGGAAACGGAACCTTCGCCACGGCGGAATTCTTTCCAGCGATAATACCGCGGAAATTAAAAAGCGGTTATTGCCCTATGGGTAACCGGAAGCCTGCCTGACGGCGGCTGCCTGATTACAGGTTAATTTACAAGGAGCGAGAATTATGGCAAGAGCGGTAGATGGTTCCAAACGGAAAAACCATCGCAAAAAGATACTTAAACTGGCCAAGGGCTATTGGGGCCGCAGGCATTCAAATTATAAAACCGCGAAAGACGCGGTTACCAAAGGGCTTTTCTACGCCTACCGGGACCGCAAGGACCGGAAAGGCGACTTCCGCAGATTGTGGATCATCAGGATCAACGCGGCGTGCAGGGCGGAAGGGCTTTCCTATTCCAGGTTCGTGGCCGGCCTTAACAAGGCGGGAATTATTATCAACCGGAAAGCCCTGGCTATACTCGCGGTGGACGACGTAAATTC
>WQZG01000187.1 GCA_009780855.1 Treponema sp. | reverse complement strand
CTGCGGTAAATAAAAGTGTGGCTTTGATATTGGCGGAACCGGATCGGGGCATATTGTAATCCTTATATAACAATTGATAACCCGCCAGGCTCTTTTTCTTAGCTTCTATGATGTAATCTACGGTATCCGGATCCTTATAAAAATTTTTTGTGATTATCGTCAGGGTAAAGAATAAATAAGCCTCATGATCGCCCTCAATATAAGGTTCATTATTGTCACTGACAAAAGCCTCATTATTGCTCTCAATATATTCCACCTGATTGGCCTCGAAGCCTAATACCTGGTAATGTGCGCCAAACGCTTCCGTCCATTCTTTCACAACCGCGTTTCTTACAATGTCTCTTACATTTTGCGGAACATTATCATCGTTATAAAACAACGGCGGCAGCGAGGTTAAATCCCTGATTTGGTAATGAGCGTTATTTTCATCATACCAGCCGTCGATTGACCATATACCGCCTTTACCTTTTATAACAGGCTGATATAAATCAAAATTGATCTGAGCGCCGTCCTGCTTTGTAAAAACTACCCGCGCATATTCTTTTTCAGCGATCCCGGGTAAGGTTGCGGTTCCTTGGAAACCCAGTGTCTGAACGGCATATCGTAAGGCGACTTCTTCCGGGTTCAATTGCCAGGATTCCTGTCCGTCATCGGCGCTTGGTAAAATTCCGTTAAAATTCACATCTGGCGTATTGATGTTTTTTGTGACGGATGGCGTAGGCATTTCGATTATTTCCGGCTTTGCCGTAGATTCCATACTGACAGTACCGTTATTAGCCTGATTGTCAGTTGTCATGGTTCCGGCGACGGCCATTGTTTGATTATTCAACGTCTTTCCGCTGCCCGCGCCAAGTACAGACACTGCCCCAATCGCCGCGATAATCAACGCCATGGAAACTACAACCGCTGTGCGGGTACGCCCGCGGCTTTTCATGATAGCCCCAAGCCTTTCCTTCAAGGCTTTCTTTTCCTCGCACATTGTTGTGGATACCACTGATTTCGGCAATTTTGTTTCGGATGCCAGATAAATCAGCGTGTCGCCATAATTCTGTTTTCCTTCCCTGTCCAAACCGCTGATTACAGCTTCGTCACAGGACAGTTCGCAAGCCCGGTCAATTTCATGCCTGACAAACCATACTGTCGGGTTGAACCAGTGTACCGCACACGCAAGTACGGTTAGCCACCTGATGATTATATCTTTCCTTTTCAGGTGAGTTAATTCATGCAATAGGACTGCCCTAAGCTGTGCTTCGGTGTACTCCCGATCCGGCAGAATAATTGCGGGGTTAAAAACACCGATAAGCATAGGCGTAGCCGCCAAGGGGTTACGGTACAACAAAGGGATACGGCGCCGTACACATAAACTTTCAAACAGTATTTTTTCCTCTGTGCTGGCTGGACAATTTCGGAGTCTATGAAGCCTTATATAAACAGAAAAACTGATAACGCTGTAGAACAATACAACCAATACGCCAAACGGATAAATGTACATGAAAAGCGTTGTAAACACAGAAATCATGTTCAGCGGACGTTTGATATCTTGTTTATAATGATAATCGTCTTTGTTCCCTGTTTCCGACGCAACCCAATCAAAAGGTGAAATCTCGGCTGTCATGACAACGTATTGGTTGACAACGTTATTTGGCATTACCGGCAGAGACGCGTTTGGATTTGTGCCCGGCAACAGGATAATTTTAGACACAGGCAGCAGGAAAGCCGCTATGACCACAAGCCACAGATAATACTGTGTGAACTTCGGTAAACGGTCGCGCAATGCCGGTTTTAGCCCAAAGAGCAAAACCGCCATTATACTGCCGGACAACGTCATGACAAGGATCACGCGGATAAGCCCAATCAACTTCCGTTATCCTCCACCTTAAAAAAACCGCGCAGTTCGTCAATATCAGAATCGCTCAAATGCCCGTTACGCACCATTGCTATAGCCAGCTTCTTCGCGCTTCCGAATTTTTCAAGTATGGTTTTTTCTTCCGAAAGGATGTACTCGTCCTCTGTAATGAGCGGTACATACCTTGCCACGCCGTATCGCTCCGTAGGTTCAATAAACCCCTTGTCGCGCAGGTGAGCTACAAGGGTATGTGTAGTTGACTTATTCCAGCCCTTACTCTGCTCCAGTTCCCCACGAAACTCAATGACTTTCAGCGGGCGTTTCTCACGCCATAATATCCGCATTATTTCCAACTCGGAATCAGTGATTTTGTTATCCAAAGGAGGCCTCCTAAGAAATTACTGATGTAATATATTCTATGGGCGTAACCATTTTTTGTCAATTATAATTTTATTACATTTGTATTTCTTTTCCAGTTATTTAAACAACTGGCGCTCTATACGCCATATATCGGTTAATTTTAACTTTATTTTCTCCACACCGACAGCAAAAGCCGCGCCCATCGCGTCCGAGTGCTTCATTATCTGCACGATATTAACGGTTATTCTCTGTAGCTCCGCCGCATGGTTTTTTATTTCGGCGTAGTCTGCAATGACGATATAACCGTTAGACACCATTTTTAACGCATATGCGTTGAAATTGTCGGTATGTAGCAAACGCATTTTTTCTTGAATCAGCTTTTTCTCTTCCGCTGTCACACGGAAAAGGATTTGTATGCTCCGTTTACTGTTCTGTTTTTCCGTATGGGTACACCTCCATTTGTAGTGCCGTTTTAGGCTTATAAATAGTATTTTTTAACAATGTTCCATATTTATTGACTTATTTTCAGCTTCTGTTATAATAATAATGAAATTGATTTTTGCGCACAGCACATAGTGTTAAGTTTGTATACAAGTGCCAGCAGTGTGTAACCCGAATTGGGTTACTGTATGCCGGCACTTTTTTTATTGGATTTTCCAGAATCAAACGAGAATGGCTTAAACAGGTCGGATCCGATTTCAGGATCCGCCGCGGCTGTTCTCGTTTTTTTTTGCCTTTAAACCCTCGCGGGTTTTAT
>WQZG01000186.1 GCA_009780855.1 Treponema sp. | reverse complement strand
CTGGCAGACGCGCCCAGCCTGGAACGGCTTGTCGCTCCCCGCTGCGCACTTACCGCCGCCGAGTATCTGGCCTACGAAAAAAACATGCATGTTCTGGTAGTCATGACCGATATGACCAACTATTGCGAAGCGCTGCGCGAAGTTTCTTCGATAAGGGGTGAAGTACCCAGCAGAAAAGGCTACCCCGGTTACCTGTACTCCGATTTGGCAAGCCTTTACGAGAGGGCAGGCAAGATCAAGGGCTCGACCGGTTCCATTACCCAAATCCCGATACTTACCATGCCCAACGACGACATAAGCCATCCGATCCCCGATTTGTCCGGTTATATTACCGAAGGCCAGATCGTCCTTGACAGGGAGCTTTTCCAGCGCGGGATTTATCCTCCTGTCGCCGGCCTGCCCAGCCTTTCCCGTTTAATGAAAGACGGTATAGGCAGCGGCATGACCAGGGACGATCACAAGGATGTTTCCAGCCAGCTGTTTGCCGCGTATTCAAAAGTCAAACAGGTCCGCAACCTGGCTTCCATAATTGGCGAGGAAGAACTGTCGGAGAATGATAAGCTGTACTTAAAGTTCGGCGATAAATTTGAATCGGTCTTCCTGACCCAGGGTGAATATGAGAACCGCAGCATAGAACGCACTCTTGATTTGGGCTGGAAAATTCTTGCCGAAATACCGCGGGATGAACTTCTGCGTGTAAATCCGGAGCTGATCAAAAAATATCTTGATCCGATACTGGCAGCCGGCGGTTCCGCGGCCTGAGCACGCAATTATTTCCAATTGCGGGCAATCAGGCCGGGTAATCAGGGCTGATTGTTCCAGTCCCTGATTTGCAGCAGATTATCTATAAGCGCGACTGCGCTTTTGTAATCGCCGGTTAACACGTTTTTTAATATTTCGTTAAGAACATCGCTGTCTTTATGGCTGTGTGAAAATTCCTGCAAAATGTTTGTAGCTTTTTTGATATCTTCGGAATCAAGCTTGTTGAGGGCGGCCTTGAATCTAAGAAGCCATGCTCCCATTATTGTCATGTCCGTGCCATGATCATTTTTTGCGGCTGCCGGACCAGCCGCGGCCGGACCAGTTATTGCCGGACCAGCAGCGGCCGGACTTGCCATGTATTCTTTTATATTTCCCAGCAATACTTCAAAATCTCTGCAAAATTCATCGTTATGAGATTTTATAAAATCCAGATCTCCCTTATGGCCCGCTTCCTCCAGAGCTCTGGCTTTGGCCGAGATTTCACCGGCGCCCATGTTTGCGGACGCGCTCTTGATGGCATGAATATAAATTATGTATAACTGCAAATTACCGGAATCCAGGCTCTGCCTGATTTTTTCCATTTTTTCGATTCCGTCATTGCAAAAGGCAATAAGCATTTTAAGGTAATTTTGTTTTTTCCCGCCGGACGCTGTCATGGCAACGCTTTTTCCGGCGTTGATTCCCTCGATCTTTATTTCTTCGTCCTGGTATTCATTCCCCGCTCCGGGGCCGCTGTCCGGCCGCAAATAATGCGGTGCAATTTGCGGTGAATTATGCGGCGCAGAATATGATGCATTATTTATCTGTTCCTGTTTTTCTTTTGGTATCCATTTCCCCAGAATTGAATCGAGCTGTGCCGCGTCAATCGGTTTCGACAAAAAATCGTCAAATCCGTCATGGATGAATTTTTCTCTTACACCGTACAGCGCGTTGGCGGTAAGCGCGATAACAGGTATTGTTTTAAAATACGGTTCGTTATCGTCCAATGCCCTGATCTTCTGCAAAGTTTCGGTACCGTCCATTTCCGGCATCATCGAATCCATAAAGACCAGGTCGTAATGCGCTGATTTTACTTCGTTAAGGGCTTCCATACCGCTTTTGCAGAGTTTTACTTTGACCATGTAAGGCTGCAGCAAGCCCTCGGCAACCTGCAGATTGGTATCAATATCGTCAACAACCATGATATTTGCGGTTGGCGCGGTCAATTTTACAGTATTGGTCCTGAACGGATTCTGGCTGTGATCCTGCAGTACGCCGTTTAAAAAATTTGCTATAGGTATACAGTAGACAGGCGTATAAAGGGTGCTGATGTTATGATCGGTGATTATTTCCCCGAATTCCGCAATGATTGCGAACTTTACATTCAGTTTGACGCCCTGTAATTTTTTCATTATTTCGTCATACAGTACTGACGCCAAAAAAACAAAAGAGAATTTATTTGCGGTCAGGTTTTCCAGGAATTCATCGGAAGAAGAAACAAGTTTATGCTGTACACCCAGATTGTCCATGGCCCTGATTATGGAATCCGCGTAGATTTCCCGGCGTTCATAAATAAGGACATTTTTAACGGCCGGATTGACAATCGAGGCGAGTTTCTGTTCTCGTAGTATTTTTTGCGGCAGCGTTACGGTGAATGTACTTCCGCGGCCGTATTCGGATTCTACGCTGATGTCCCCGCCCATTGCCGTGATCAGGCTTTTGGTTATGGAAAGTCCCAGGCCTGTGCCTTCTATGCTTTTGTTTGCCTGTTCGTCCAGACGCGTAAAATCTTTGAACAGATTATTGATTGCGTCCTTTTTCATGCCCTTGCCGCTGTCCTCCACAACGGCCCTTAATATAATGGTTCCGCTTTCAGTGTATTTGCCGGTGATCGTCAGGGACACAAATCCGCTTTCGGTATATTTTACCGAGTTGCTTAATAAATTCATCAATATCTGGCGGATCCGGATTGCGTCCCCGTATAGTGTATTTGGAATATTGCAGTCAATGTAAACCAAAAAACGCAGACGGGTCTGGAGAATTCTGGTTTTGATGATATTGATAACATCGTTTACCATCGAAGAAAACATGTATTCGGAAGGCAGGATTTCCAGCTTGCCGATTTCAATTTTTGAAAGGTCCAGAATATCGTTTATTATCGCAAGGAGATTTGTTCCGGCCTGTCTTATTGTTAGTATGTGATCCTGGGCAGCAGGCGAATTTTCT
>WQZG01000185.1 GCA_009780855.1 Treponema sp. | reverse complement strand
ATTTCACTGAAAAATTTATTGACCATTTTGTGCAGATCCGCGAAGACCATATGGCCCATACATTCTCCGATTCTGTCACAAACCGTCATATGTTTATCACAAAAAGTTATATTGAGCTCTTCCCCGGCCGCGTCCATGATATTCTTTACCGAAATCTTTTCCAGGGGCAGGGCAAAGCAGAATCCGCCTCCGGGTCCCCGGATGGAAGTGACAAGTCCGGCTTTTCGAAGCTTAAAAAAAATCTGTTCCAGAAAAACGGAAGAGATATTTTCCTGCTCCGACAGAACATTGATTGAAACCGGCCCGCTGTTCCTTCCCAATTTTGCCAATGCCAGAGAGGCCCGCAATGCGTACCGTCCTCTGGTTGTTATTCTCATAGAATATCCTCCTTATCCGTCAATATTTGACCGGGATAATAATCTATTTATAATAGCATTAAGGAGGGGAGAAAGCAATATAAAATATGGAATATCAATTATGGAAAACTTGTTTTCAGAAAACTTGTTTTCAGGACAAAAATGGTGTACAGTCTATCCATGAATAAAGTGATTCTCAAGGCCGAAGATCTTGATGGCTACCTTTCCGCTTCCGACAGGGATTTTATCGCCAATATGGACAGGATTTACCGTGAGGTAATGAGCTGCTGCTCAATTCTGGATACAAGCCAGCTTGAAAAGGAACGAAAAAAGGAAGAAGAAAACCTTATCCTTCTTTTCAACGCAATGGGGAGCCTGATGCAGGAAATCTGCGGCGCCGAAAACAGGCTTCACGTTTATTCCTTCAAGACGCCCCAGGAAAGCCACCCCGAAGCGTCAAGGGTCATTGCCAAACTCAGGGATTACAGAACCGGAAACGAGGAATTCATTTATTATATTCAGCGCGCCTATGAGATGCTCTTTAAGTTAGCCTATGGGGGAACCACCGGTTCCAATAAAAATTACCTGATTGTAAAGACGCCGGTGAATATTCCGGTACAGAATTTTGCCGTTCATAAAATAACCAACATTGACAGTAAAATTGGAAATACCGTCATGTGCGTTATGCTTCGGGGAGCGCTTTTGCCTTCAATGATCATGAGCAAAGAGATTCAGGAATACTCCTCCCGCGGTTATGTGACGCCTTTTGCCCTTTTTAAAATCCGGCGGGACGAAACCAGGCACGAGCACGATATGGAGTATATACTGGATTTGGATCGCTCGTATTTCAACCTTGAGGATCTTGACGGACGGGATCTTATTTTCGCCGACCCCATGAACGCCACCGGGGGAAGCCTTGTAACGGTGGTGAAGTACCTTTTGAGTGAAGGGATAAAGCCCAAATCCATACAGTTCTTCAACGCGATTGCCGCGCTCAAGGGGGCGCTCAGGGTAGTGCGGGCCCTTGAAAATTGTCATGTGTATACCTTGTGGATGGATCCTGTGCTTAACGAAGCCGCCTACATTCTGCCGGGGCTGGGGGACGCCGGCGACCGGATTAACGGGAAAGATACCGAACTTCCCAGAAATATCATACAGCTTGTTGCCGATTATGGCTCCAATATCGCCAGACTGTACCGTGCGCAGCTCCGGCAAATTGAAGAAACGGTACTCAATACGCAGTTAAAAAATGATTAATACAATATTTCGTTTGAAATCCCCATTGAAATTCCGCTTTAAAATTTTTGCCCTGCTGCTTTTTGTTTCTCTGTTTCCTTTCCTGATATCGTGCGCTTCCAGCGGGGCCGTATCGGCCGAGGAATACTTTTCCATAGGTATGGCTTATTACGACATGGGCAAGTATGCCGATGCGGAGCAGTGGCTCAACCGGGCCAAGGCGTCGGATAAAACCATGGTCGCCTCGGAATACAACCTCGGGAGGATAGCTTTTGAAACAGGGCGTTACGAAGAAGCGGCCGTACATTTTGAGAATATACTCAAACAGGATCCCCAGAACGTAATGGCATTAAAAGGCGCCGCGTACAGCAGAATAAAAAACGGCGATCTGGACAAGGCCGAAACCCTGTACAACCGTCTCCTTGTGCTGATCCCCGAAAGTGTGGATGACGGTTACAATTACGCCCTTGTACTTTACAGTTTAAAGAAGTATGAAAACTGTGAAGAGGTTTTGGATAAGTACCCCTACGCGCTTGAAACGAACGACGCGTCCCTCCTGCTTCTTGCCAGGACCCAGAAGGCGCAAAACAAGGTCGAAGCCGTGGATACCTACGCCAAATGGGCCACTGCCGGTACAGGGCAAACCGACCCCCAGGGGCTTTACGAATACGCGCAGGCGCTGGATGCGGCCGGATTTTATGCGCGGGCGCTGGAGCAGTACAAAGCCGCCATTAACGCGTTAACGGCAGATACCGATACCCTTAAAAAATCAAAGCTCAGGTTTGAAGAGGCAAGGCTGCTTTTAACAGCGGATCCCGATAACAGCGATGGTTTAACGGAGCTTAACACATCAATCACCGAGGGCTTTTCCGATACCGCCGCCGTCCAGGCGCTGCTTGACGACAACAGGATAAGCGCGGCGAACCAGGACGAGATCAGGAAGATTTTGAGCGATATGGTAAATAACAGCAATAATGCCAGTACCGATAGCAGCAGTACCGATAACAGCGGCAGTACCGACAACAACGGCAGCGGCGGCAGCAGTGGCGACAACAGCGATCAAAACCAGCAGGCAGACCAACAAGCAGGTCAGTAGCAGGTTAAGGTAACGCCTGTAGTGTAACGCTTCAAGGATGACTAAAACATCAGGTTCAGAGTGGTTCCGATGGTACCCATAAACGAGAGGATGCGGCTGTTGGTGTCTTCGGAAACGCTGATTTTACCGAAAACCGACAGGTTTAGGCGTCCGAAAATTCTGACAACGGATGTGTGGGTAAGATTTATGGAATAGCGGATATAGTCCCCGAGGGTGATGTCCGGAATTTTCTCAAAGACGAATTCCAGCGTTTCTGTGCGGAGCAGGTCATATTCGGATTCAGCGAGATTT
>WQZG01000184.1 GCA_009780855.1 Treponema sp. | reverse complement strand
GGTGAAGAAGCTGGCTCACCTCGGTCTGAAACTGATGCTGCGCCATGGCGAGACTCCTTGTGTAGTTTATTTATTCTTTGGAAGATCCATTAAAAAAATTTCCTGTATCAGGATAGCAAAAAAATATTGCAGGGACAAGTACCGAAATGAGACGTTTTGGCTCCTAATCGATATTTATTTTTCTGGATGCGGCCTCATCCTCATCTGATGAATCCCGATCGCAGCATCTGCCTTTTTCGTCCACAATCGCCACCATGCCGAACAGGAACTCTTTGGCCGCCCGCCTGAAATGGTTTTTTGCTTCCGTGGGAAGAAAGGAAGACGCAACGCTGCCGCATAATCTTGCCAGATCGTCCACAATGTCCTTAATGTTTTCATTTTTCATTTGCTTTATCCTCCATAAAGGAAATAACCAGTTTTTGTCCGGCAAGTTTGGCGGACATGATCTTTTTGCCAAGCAGTACCCTCGGTATCAATACCTTTCGCTTATAACTACCGGCCTGTATTGTAAGCTCTTCGCCTTTCTGGCTCATGGAAACCTGTTCCCGGCTGACAAACGGTATGGCAAGCTCCAGAATGTAGTTTTCGTTTTCTTTGCGGACTGTCTGTGTCGCCCCCCTGTACAAAACTTCTCCGATGTCGCAGCCGGCAAACGCAATTTCCGCTATTTTTTCAAGCGATTGAATTCCGAACGCCTCTGTTTCCATCAACGGCATGGACAGTATTTTTACCGGATTAAAACAATCGCGGATGTTTTCGATATGTTTAATCTGCGTATCACGCCAGTATGACCAATAACCCGTTGTGGCTTCTTCGGGGAAAATTTTGTTTATAATAACCGCATCGGTATTAAACCCGTACAGGTTCAGATAAGTAAATGCGCGGCGGGCTTCCGCGATAACCATTTTTTCCGGATTAACTACAATGCGGACAGAAGTAATATCGCTGTTGGTGATCAGTTTTTGGAGCCCGACCAGTTTCTCCGCAAAACTGGCTATATCCGCAAGCACCTCATCGCCGGGCATTTCCAGCCCGCCGGTAACCGCTTTTGAAAACGGGCGTACCAGCTTAATCAATGTCTTTTGAACCGGGAACATCTTTTTAAGCCACCAGCTAATCATTTCAGGATAGCTGAGAAGCCTGAGCGTTTCACCTGTTGGGGCGCAATCCACAATGATGGCGTCGTAGTTCCCGCTTTCGGCCTGTCTGTTGATTTCCAGCAGGCTGAAAAGCTCGTCAAATCCCGGAAAGACTATCATTTCCTCAGCGCTGATATCATCAAGCTGTGCCCACCTGAAGGCATTCATGATCCATGTCCGAACCGCGCCCCAGTTTTTTTCGGTTTCATAGAGGCAGTCTATTTCAGTGCCCCAAAGGTTTTCCCGCAGCAATGTCGGCTCATTTTGAATAGGTTCATCAAAAGAATCCGACAAACTGTGCGCCGCGTCCGTGCTGGCAACAAGCGTCCGTTTCCCGCTTTTGGCCATTGCGAGAGCTGTCGCGGCTGCAATACTTGTTTTACCTACACCACCCTTACCGGTATATATTATAATTCTCATGGTATATCCCCGATGAAACAAGGCAATTACAAACAATTGCCCAGTTACAAATATATCGCTTCGGCTATATATTTGGAATATATACAGAATGAGGTAATTTGTGAAGTCTATCAGGGAATTGTATAAAATCGGGCCGGGGCCAAGCTCCTCCCATACAATAGGGCCGCAGCGGGCAAGCAGACTGTTCAGGGAAGAGTATCCGGCTGCGGACAGGTTCAGGGCCGTATTGTACGGTTCCCTGTCTGCCACAGGGAAAGGACACCTTACCGACTATATTATCAAAAAGACCCTGGAGCCAAAACCTGTGGAAATCGTCTTTGAAAAGTCCTTTCTGCCGTATCACCCGAACGGTATGGAGCTGTTCGCGTTTAAAGGCCAGAACACTCTGGGCAAATGGACCGTATACTCAGTCGGCGGCGGGAATATAGAAATTGAGGGCGGCAGGGCCGCTATCGAGGGACCGGAAATTTATCCTTTTAACGATACCCGCGGACTTTTTGAATATATGCATAAAAATAAACTGAATTTGCTGCAGACGGTTTATTCTTTGGAGGACGCTGATTTCAAGTCCTACCTGAGTGACATTTTAAACACCATGTTCAACTGCGTCCGCGACGGTCTTTCCAAAGACGGTGTATTGCCCGGAGAAATGAAGCTTGAACGGGTTGCGAAAAATCTCTATTCCTCGGTTCTGGACAACAAGGATCTTTCCGACAGGGCCGAGGTGGTAAAAATACTCGTGGCCTCCTATGCGTATGCTGTCAGTGAGGAAAACGCTTCAGGCGGCACCGTGGTTACGGCGCCCACCTGCGGTTCCTGCGGTATTTTACCGGCGATTCTGTTCTACTTTTTGATGCACCAGCATGTGGACAGCGAAAAACTAAAAGACGCGCTTTCCGTTGCGGGCATCTTCGGGAATTTCGTCAAGCATAACGCAACGGTCAGCGGCGCCGTAGGCGGCTGCCAGGCGGAATGCGGCACGGCGTGCGCAATGGCGGCGGCCGCGGCGGCGTTTCTCCTGGGCCTCACGGATGAGCAGATTGAGTACAGCGCCGAAGTCGCCATAGAGCACCACCTGGGGCTTACCTGCGATCCTGTTCTGGGCCAGGTACAGATACCCTGCATAGAACGCAACGCCGCGATGGCGCTGCGGGCCTACGATTGCGCCCTGTTTGGCAAGCACATCGGCAAATTCCGGAAAAACCGCGTATCGTTTGACAGCGTCATAGCCGTTATGAAGGAAGCCGGCGATCTGCTCAACACCGAACTAAAGGAAACCTCCATCGGCGGCCTCGCCAAGAGTTACCGCAAGAGTTTGTTGGGACCGGAAAATAATTATGGATAATACGAAAATTGACAAGACAAAAAATGATGAGTTAAGAATTGATAAGACACGAATTGAAGATCACAAAAAATTCTGGAGCCACGAAAAAAATACACAGCCCCT
>WQZG01000183.1 GCA_009780855.1 Treponema sp. | reverse complement strand
TGGCGAAAGAGGCGGAAAAATTCAGGAGACCTATCATTACCTTTATCGATACAGCGGGGGCGTATCCTGGTCTCGGCGCCGAGGAACGGGGCATTGGCGAGGCCATTGCCCGGAACCTCCGGGATTTCAGCCAATTGAAGACCCCCATTGTATGTATTATCATCGGTGAAGGCGGTTCCGGCGGCGCCCTGGGTATCTGCGTGGGGGACAAGATCTATATGCTGGAAAACGCGATCTATTCGGTGATAAGTCCCGAAGGATGCGCGTCTATTCTGCTCCGGGATGCCGGGCGGGCAAAAGACGCCGCCGCGATGCTCAGGATCACAAGCGCTGACCTTTTGGACTTCAATGTCATTAACGGCGTTATCGGCGAGCCCCGGGGCGGCGCCCACATGGACCCTGACGCGGCGGCGGCATCCATCAAGGAGATACTCCTGAGGGATCTGGAAGATCTTCATGACCGCAACCCGGCTGTGCTGGTCCGTTACCGGAACCAGAAGATCCGCAAAATGGGCCTCTGGAACGAGAGTTAACCGGAGATAAGCCGGCAAGATTTACGGTATCCCTATTTTTACCCTAATGATAACTATATGAGTTTTGCGATGCTCCCGGTGAAACCGAAAAATGGGGGCTTTTTACCCTTACCGTACGGTCAAATGCCATTTCGCCAATGGATCGTACAAAATTGGGTATAGTAACATTGCCAAGATCGTTGGATGAAAAAGCGGCAAATCCTATGGAGACTAGAGATTCAGGCAGTGTTACATCTGTCAGTTTATTGGATGTAAAAGCCGCGTTGCCTATGGATACCAGGTGATCCGACAGGGTGATATTGCTTATTTTGTTGTGAAAAAACGCGCCGTTACCGATAAATCTGACGGAATCGGGGATGACTACTTCTGTTAATTCGTTATCGGGAAACGCGTTATCACCTATTCTCTCAACGGAATTGGGGATGACAACACTCGTTAAAAAGCAACTGGAAAAAGCGCCGTCCCCGATATCAACAACCGGTATACCGTTTATTTCCCCAGGCAAAACCAGTTGTTCCTCGTTACCGCAATACGCCAATATTTCGGCAGCGGAATTATCTATAATGGCGATTTTATATTTATTGTACAGAACAATTACAATTGAAAAAATTGATTTTTTCCTGTCATTTTGGTAATACTCATCAAACACCGGCGCATAAAACGATTCGTAACCCATAGTAACTTTTGCCGGCAAGCTTATGCTTGTTAATTGATTCCCTGAAAAAGCATTGGATCCTATCGTCGTTACAGAATCAGGAATAGCTATAGTGGATATTTTATTATGGGAAAATGCAATATCCCCAATGGAAACAAGAGAAGCGGGTAAATTAATTTCTTTTAACTGGTTGCTAAAAAAAGCGCCGCCATCTATGTACTTAACAGAATCAGGTATGGAAACGCTTTCCAAATTATCAAACGCGAATGCCTGATACCCAATCGCGGCTACAGGCTTTCCATTTATCTTTTCGGGGATGATAATCCTGGTATCGCTGCCTTTATAGGCGGTTATAACCATACCCCGCTTATCGGTTTTATATTCAAAATTATCTGTAGTCTTCCCGAAGACGAGTACACCTGAGGCAATAATAAATAAAGAAAGTAAAATCTTCTTTTTCACAAAGACTCTTCTTAACCTTATTTTCGGTTTATTCATAACAAGCATATACAACTTTCAGGAAAAACTCAAGAAAAAACGTAAAATTGTGCCACAGACCGTCCCCCCTATGTCTCCCTGTAAAAGTCTCATTATTGATACTTTTCCTGCCAAAAAAGTCCTATTAGTGATACCTTTATGATTAGCTTATCGTGCATACACCGCTACCTCCAAAATGGACTTCCATTTATTTTGTTCGCCAATGGGTGTTCTGCCAGGATTATAAACCAACGACTTATCGATCCCGGTAAGCACAAAGTGACCGCCGTCTCCATACGGAACTTCTACCCTATAACCTACAAGACTGGAATTCTTTGTTTGTGTTTTGGTGAGGTTTATACCAATATTACTAATATCAAGTTTTTGCAAGGCCAGATTCGCAATAGCGTTCCGGTCCAACACATAACCATCAGCCTGCAGGATATTTTTTGCTATAGCCATATTCCATATCTCCGTCACCTGCTGAGCGTCCAATGTTTGCCTCATCAATAATTGCGGAACTGAGATTATATCCATAAAATTACAGCCGCTTTTTGCCATATTCTCAACCCCGCTTAGAGAGGGGGAATACTGCTTCAACAGTTCTTTGGCAGTAGAATTCCCTTCTTCGATGTTAAAAAGAGTTACGGGCCTGTTCCGGTTGTCGAAAACCGTGGTTGTATGAACTGCATTATAGGCAATTTTCTCAAGGGTATCCGTGACCAAAGGATTCAGGCCGGTTGAGTACATTATTAGCCCGGTTGTGGTTGTCTGGGGACTGGAAAAGTAAAGTACGCCGGGATCATTGGACGGACTTACAACGTATCCCAGAATGGCAGCCAGATCGGATGTCATTCTTCCCGCGCTGATAATTCCGAAGCCTTTTCCATCCTGGGTTCCGCTTGAAATCATGGATTCCAGTAATGTTCCCTTTTCCAGACCCATTTGCTTTTTAAAATTCGAATCATTAAGCAGATCCGAAATATCGAAATCCGCGCTTTTGTCATCAATCCAGCCCCAGGTATTAGTATCCTTCTTAACGAGTTTCCAGTAATCCGCGGAATTGTCATAACCATTCAGTATTGACTCAATTAAGGCCCTGTCATCGTTACTCATCGCGTAATTGTAAACCAGAGCTTCAATGGTCATGGTGTCATTCACGGCGCCGATACCATAAGTTTTGCTGAGCGCCAGGACGGCATTGATATGGCCTGTTACCGCCGCTTCCAGTTCGGCCTTCTGACCTTCGCCTGAGTCTACTCCGTCCCGGTAAGCCTCATGGGCAAAAACGGCATTAAGGCCAAACAGGCCGCCATTATTCAGAGCGTCGCTTCCAAGGTAGACTGTCTTGATACCGGTTGCCTCATCGTATTCGCTTTTTGTATAGGAGACATCC
>WQZG01000182.1 GCA_009780855.1 Treponema sp. | reverse complement strand
TTCACTTTGCGCGCTTAAAGTCAGATACGCCCCGATACCATCACCCTGAAATCAAGGCGCCCGATATAGAGTGTAATTGAGGAAGATAGACGAACGTATAGAGTAATAAGATGAGGTAATGCGATTTTTTGTTTCACGTGAAACATGTTTAGAATTACGGGGCAATATGGAGGCGGGATTTTGTTTGATAGCCAAGGTTCAATTGTGAACCACTTTACCGCAACCGGAATAGTATTCAATTCCAAAAAACAGGTGTTGATGATTTACCACAATAAATTACACACATGGCTGCCGCCAGGCGGGCATGTTGAGGAAAATGAATTACCCGATGACGCGGTGCTTCGGGAAATTTTTGAAGAGACCGGCATCAGGGCGAAAATTCTTCCAAACAGAGAGGAATTACGCATTACCGATGGCCGCTGCAGGGTTTTGGAGCGTCCCTTCATCGTACTTTTGGAAGATATCGAAGGTAATGGAAGGCATAACCACATAGACATGGTTTATGTTTGTACAACACAGGACGAGGAATTTAAACCCCAAAAATCAGAAGTAAGCGATATAGGCTGGTTCACTGTCGAGCAAGTTGATAAATTAAAGACGTATGACAATGTAAAACAGGCAATAGCAAAGGCGGTTGATTACTATGAATATAGCCCTGCTATTTCTTCAATCCAAACATGAACCTTGTCACGGAAAATCTTCTGAACGCCTCATACGATAAAAACGTAAACACAACACTCGCCAGCATGATAGAAGCCATTTGCAGAGGGACATTCCCGATCCACATAAGGGTAAAATAAGCCGTAATCACGATCCACTGCTGGTGAATAATGTAGATTCCAAAAGACGCTTTTGATAGATAGGCGGTTGCACGATTTTTGAACTCCAGGTACCGCTTCCCAAGTCCGAGGATAGTTAAAATGGCGACCCAGGCGTAAAACGCATATAAGAGCTCATAGAGAGCCACGCTGTAGCTTTGAATGGCCGTCCCGGCGAACGTATAAACAAGCATACACGGTACGGCGAGCCCCAGCAGCAGGAAACGGTATTTTAGTACCTTTTCCTGTAAGGCGTCGCTGGATATGAAGAAATACCCATACAGGAACCAGGTCAAATATTCGCCAACGCTCTTGCCGCTTATATCCAAAATTATCTGGCTGAAAACAGGTACGATAAAGAACAACAATAAAACAGGCAGCGGAATTTTATGCACCGGTATTTTTTTTGTGGATTTTTGGTAAACATACATGACCGGCAGTGCGACCACGGATATGCCGAACAGGTACAAAATGAACCACAGATGCGCCGGTGTAAACCCGCCGGTATAGCCGCTGAGATCAGTTGGTTTAGTAAAAAACAGGACATACTGTTCAAAATAGTTTCCGGCATAGCTGTTGTGAAACACTTCCGCGAAATAGGTCTGTACAGGAACCAAAAGCAGCACGCCGAACACAAGCGGGATGAGCAGCTTGAACGTACGCTCTTTTAAGTATTCAGCGGCGGTTCTTTTTTTGAGGGCATATGCCGAGCTTACACCGGCGAGTAAAAACATGAGCGGCATGATCCAGGGCCACACGGCCATTAAAAAATGGGTCGTAACCGCGACATCTGCCCCTTTGATATAGAAGCTCTCGCCGAACGCGTTGAACACCATGAACGTGTGGTAGGGGAACAATAATAGAATACATAACCATCGCAAATTGTCGATGTAGTTTTTTCTTATGGTCTCAGTCATAATTTTGAGATTCCAAATCAATCCTCTTTATAAACCTTTCCGGGAAAAATTCATATAAACTTATAGCCGTAATTTTCCCGCTGATTTTGGTAAAAGATTTTGCTACATCCGGCAGTACTTTGATAATATTTTCCGGTTCATCAATTAACAATGTGGTATGGGCAGATAGAGGATCATCTTTATGAAGGCTATTACCTTTGACAAAATCGTACAGTCTGATTAATTCCACATTCATGTCCGGGTTCGCGAATAAAACTCTCAGTCCGAATAGACCAAGGCTGCTGTAGCTTATATCAAATACCTTGAATTCATCTTTTACTTTTTTCAGTAATTCCAATATGGCTCCTTCTTTTTCCATGGAATATTCTGACAAGGTTATATGATACGGAATATTTTTTGTCTGAGTCCCGATTATGCCTTTTTGCAGGATACTTTTTTCAATATTCCTCAACAGGCTCTGGGAATTATCATCAAGTTCCGCTAACAGAAATAATTTTTTATCCAAAGGAATTCCCCTTCTCTTGAACTTTAGCTCTTTTTTTACCTATACTTCAACCGGAGTTTAAAATGTTTTTTGATTATTACTATTTGGTTCTGGTGGTTCCAACCCTTATTCTTTCCATTATTGCCCAGATATTGGTAAAGTCCACCTTTTCAAAGTATTCGCAGATACGGTGTTCCAAGAATATTACCGGCCGGGACGCTGCTCTCCTTTTAATGAAATCGAACGCCATAAGTGATGTTGCCATTGAGCCGGTCCGGGGCTCCCTCACCGATCATTACGATCCGGGGGCCAAAAAGCTGCGCCTCTCCGAGCCAGTTTACGCCCAGCCTTCTATCGCGGCGGTGGGGGTAGCGGCGCACGAAACAGGCCATGCCATCCAGCACGCCAGAGGCTACGGCCCGCTTATCCTCAGAAGCACCCTGGTGCCTGTCGCCAATTTGGGTTCCTCTCTGGGGCCCTGGCTGGCCATTGCGGGTATCTTTTTTTCTTTTCCATTTTTGATCGATATAGGGCTTGTCCTTTTCGGCGCGGCGGTCATTTTTTACATCATTACCCTGCCGGTGGAATTCAACGCTTCCGCCAGGGCCCTGGCTATTTTGCGCGGCAACAATGTGCTTACACAGGAGGAGCTCAGCGGCGTAAGGAAAGTGCTCACTGCCGCGGCTTTGACCTATGTGGCTTCAGCACTCACCGCGATTATGAGTTTCCTGAGGCTTTTTCTCCTTTCCCGGAGCCGAAGGCGCTAGGAGCCTGTCGGACTTGTAGAATTTTACGGTTTTCAACCACAAAATTCTACGATTTATGGGCTCCTAGGACTTCATGAAGTACTAGCCCTGCTT
>WQZG01000181.1 GCA_009780855.1 Treponema sp. | reverse complement strand
TTGTTGCCGTTGTTGCCGTTGTCGTGGCCGTCGAGGTCGTTTCTGCCGCTGTTTGAGTCGTCGCCGGCGGTGTAGTGGTTGATGCATTGCTACCGCAGCCTGAAACGGAAAGGCTCATGGTGATCGCGGTTACAACTGCTAAGGCGCATGTTAATTTTTTCATAACTTTCCTCCTCGTTTTTTGTTTTTTGCACCGGAACGATATCCGGGCATATGTAAAAGGGTACAGGGACTACCCCGCTCCTTTGATACATTACGCCGATGGTGTCGCACGTTACCCTTTCAACGCGCCCGCCATGATCCCTTTAACAAAATATTTCTGAATAAATGGGTAAACCGCCATAATTGGTATCACGGATAAAACGACTGTGGCTGCTTTAATCGACTGTGGCGTGGCGTGTGATCGCATATCCTGTAATATGTTGACGGAACCCTCACCTCCTGCGCTTACCGTCGTGTTGTTGACCAGCAGGTTATACAAATATAACTGCAACACTTCCTTCGAGCTGTCATGCACAAAAATATAGGCATAGAACCATTCGTTCCAGTAATAGACAGCGATCCATAAAGTAAGTACGGCAAGAATGGGCTTGGACAGTGGGATCATGATCCGCACCATGACTGTAAAAGGTGTAGCACCGTCCACCATGGCGGATTCTTCCATCTCATCCGGTATAGACATCACAAAATTCCGGGTAATGATCAGGTAAAACGCTTGCACTAGGAACGGGAGGATCAGCGACCACCGGTTTTCCGTTAAATGCAGAGTTTGGACCAGCAGATAGAACGGGATCAGACCGCCACTGAAAAACATTGTGAAGATCACTATCGTAGTTAAGAATCTTTTAAAAGGGAGATTCTTCCTGGAAAGAGCGTACGCAGCTGCGTAAGTAATCAAAATTCCCAAAACAGTTCCTACAATCACACGGAAAAGTGTGTTGGCGAAACCAATCCAAATTTGGGTGGAGGCGAAGGCTTCGTTGTATGCACTTAAGTCTATCGGCCACGGGAAAAACCGCAGCCCAAGCGAGTTGGCCTGCACAGGGGTTGAAAACGACATGACCAGCGTGTACCAAAACGGGTACAGGAACAGCAAAGTAAGAATCCCTAGCAGGATATAATTAAATATGTCAAATCCGTGGATTTTTATTTTCATTTTCCGGCACTCCCTTTCTCTTACCAGATAGCGGATTCCCCATGCCCCATCTTAGTTACAGCAAAGTTTGTCACAATAAGAAGTACCAAACCAATCACATTTTTTAGAAAGCCCGCTGCTGTAGTTAGGCTGTAACTCATGTTGATCACACCCACCCGATATACATAAGTGTCGATAATGTCTCCTGTGGCATATACCTGTGCGTTATATGTATTCATGATCTGGTCAAAACCAGCATTCATTAACTGACCGATTGTAAGGATAAGCATAACAATGATGACTGGCATGATACCAGGAAATGTAATGTGCCAAATTTTCTGGAAACGATTGGCGCCGTCCACAATCGCCGCGTCATATAACTCTATGTCAATGCCAGTGATCGCAGCGATATAGATGATTGACCCATAACCCACGCTCTGCCAAATACCCGTTGAAACCAGGATAGTTCTATAATCCTGTGGCTGCGTCAGGAAATAGACAGGTATACCTCCAAAGTGCGAGATAATGTAATTGAGTACTCCTCGCGTAGGAGACAAGAGTTCAACGATGATACCGCCTAAAATTACCCAGGAGATAAAATAAGGGAAGTACGAAATAGTCTGCACAGCTTTTTTGAATTTGGTATGCACGACCTCATTGACTAGAATCGCCAGGAGTATCGGTGCCGGAAACCCCCATAAAATCCTATATATACTGATGATGATGGTGTTCCAGAAAGCATGGCGGAAAACTGAACTGGAAAGCAGTTGATTAAAATACTTTGTACCAACCCAAGAACTTTTCAGGATTCCCAGCGCCATATTGAAGTCCTTAAATGCCAGTGTGACGCCGTACATAGGTACATAAGAGAACAGGACAAAAAACACTAACGCTGGGAGTAGCAACAGGTAAAACTTGTACATCTTTTTTATGGTTTTCCATGTCGTACCCGTCTTCGATCTGTCCACAAGCCATCACCTGTTTTCAATATTTGTTTGCAGCTGTTCTTACGTACGCCGTGGGCTGTACACCGTTCCGGAACTGGACGAGATGATTTCGTAACCATAGTGTGCGTTGTTTTCATTCACCGCGTAAGCAATTTGCCCCTGCCGCAGCGCGGCATTAGCTAACGTCCCATCAGCGCGGAGGGACAACTCCGCTTGCATAACAGTGCTGACAGACTCCAGCCGGCTGATTTGATCAAACGAATCCGGCGCACCGATATTATTCCAGCGCAGGCCCTTCGTAAACGTGTTACCTGCCAGGAAGAAATTTATGTAATCACGTGGTTTCGTCTCCACCACGTTCATCTTAACTTTTATACTTTCCGTTAGGCTTCCCTCGAAGACATTCAGTAGCGGAATCGTCACGGTTACAGACTTTTTACCGGAAAGGACTGTTACGTCAAAGGGCAGTTCCTTCGCGGACGCGTCTGCCGTCAAACCGTCTCGATCTTGATCCCAGGTCAGATGCCGGTAATGATGATCTACTTGAAAATTAGCGTCCGGTCGAAGTGTCTTAAAAAATTTGTCGGTTATCCCGTTTTCGCTGGTTGCGCAGCTCACCATGCCATATGTCAGTTTATCCATCATCGCCTTGCTCCCGGCAGTGAAGTGCGGGATCAAGTCTATGATGAGTTTACGTACAAACGCCCTGTTTTCAAAGCCAGGGAAGTAGTACAGACCGTTGCTGACAAGACCAGCATCGCCTATAACCGCGATCTTTCCCTTCCCGACCTCTTTGGTAAAACCGAATATTTCACCTTCATAAGAAAGCAATGGTTGTGTTCCGACCGGAACCGCCGCGTTTTTAACACGCCCGCCCTGGCCGTAACCGACAGTCAAATCACCGCTTTTTGCATGTAAGATATGGTTATCATCCGACATAAAGTTGTCATCCCAGGAATACCCAAGCGGCTAAAAATGACATTGATCCTTTCCAGATCA
>WQZG01000180.1 GCA_009780855.1 Treponema sp. | reverse complement strand
CTACAAAACCGTTCACGGCGCCGCATACAAGGGCCATAACGAACATGAGGCTTAGGCCCGCGCCTATTGCCGCAAGCGGTCCGGCTCCGTTTTTGGTGAGCGTCGCCATGGCAAGGCCGCCTACAATCATGGACAGGGTGGCCATATAGGTAAGTGAAAGATTGATGCCCCCGGAAACAATAACCAGCATCATGGACAGCGCGAGAATACCGAATTCCGGCATTTGATACGCCATGGACTGAAGGTTTCCCCGGCTCAAAAAACGTCCCGGGGATAAAATGGACATCAGTATAAAGACCAGAATAAACACAACAAGCAGAATACTTTCGTTTGTTTTCAGCGCGGCTCGTAATTTTGGCAGTAACACGGAAGTCTGTTTCATGATTACTCCACATCAACCCGGATCTGTTTCCGTTCGACCCGTCTTTTTTGTGCCATATCAAAGGCAATTGACACGACAATAATTATGCCTACCACGATCTTTTGCCAGAACGTGGGAATCTTCATCAGTATAAGCCCATTGTTTATGACACAAAAAATCGCCACCCCCAAAACAGTACCCAGGACGCTGCCGATTCCGCCCAAAGTACTGGCGCCTCCCAGGACAACCGCGGCGATAACCTGCATTTCAAAACCAAGGAAAGCATTGGGATCTACCTGCCGCATAATCGAAGTATGGTTTATCGCCGCAAGCCCGATGAGGAAGCCTTCGAACGCATATATAAAAATCAATACCCTGCCCGATTTATACCCCATACGCTCGGCAGATTCCAGATTTCCCCCAATTGCGTAAATGCCTCTGCCAATAACGGTTCTCTTCAGAATGAACCAGGTCAAAATCAGGGCGGGAATAAAAAATATGATTTGAATAGGCAGGCCTATGGACCTGCCGCTTTTCAGGATGACGGGGAATAACATGATTCGTCCGAACCGGATAAAATTATCCGGAATACCTGTCATCCAGTTTCCGTTGGTCAGGTACAGCACTATACCAAGAATGATACTCATGGTTCCCAGAGTGGTAACAATCGGCGGTATTTTAAGGCGGGCGATAAAAAAGCCGTTTATCAATCCCATGATTGTTCCCGTGGCGATAGCCACAAGAAGCGCCGCAAAGATATTTGAAGAAACATGTATAAGAAAATAACCGGTGATACAGGCAACCGCGGTAGCAATGGAAGAACATGAGACATCAATACCGCCGGTAAGAATTACGAGAAGCATACCCAGTGACATGATCATCAGGGTGAGATTGCTTCTGAGCAGATCCAAAAAGTTTTCAAGAGTGGCGAAGGAGGGATTAACAATGGTAATAATGATACAGATACCTACCAATACCAAAAAAATGGGAAGTTCTTTTATTTTTGTAAGCTGTATACGCATATCCGGATTCCCCTATATTGCCTTGCTGAGAAGTTCTTCCTGGTTGAGTCCTTCGCAGAACCTTTCATCTGTTATCCGGCCGCGGCGCATAACAATAACCCTGTCCGCAATGGCGAGTATCTCAGGCAACTCCGATGATATAACAATGATCCCCATACCGGATTCGGCAAGATTCCGCAGTATCTGATGGATTTCGGTTTTCGCCCCCACATCAATACCATTGGTCGGTTCATCAACGATAAGTATCTTTGGGTTTGTGGCAAGCCATTTTGCCAATACTACCCGCTGTTGATTCCCGCCCGATAGCTTTGAGGTAAGTATATCCGGCAGTGGTGGTTTAATGGTGAGTTTTTCCATCCATTCGGCTACCACCCCTGTTTTTTTGTTACTGTTGACGAGGCCGTATTTTGAAATCGCCCTGAGCACGGTGAGAACAAGATTGTCCTTGATGGTTTTTCGTAATATCAGCCCTTCCTGCAGACGATTCTCCGGCACATACGCGATTCCCCTGGCTACCGCTTCCTGGGGACTTTCAATGATTATCCTTTCCCCTTCCAGTATCAGCTCTCCCGAATCAGGGTGGTTAAGGCCGAATATGGTCTGGGCTACCTCTGTCCGTCCGGCGCCGACAAGACCGGTAATGCCGAGGATTTCCCCACGGTTAAGTTTAAAACTAATATCCTTAAATTGCCCTGCTTTGGAAAAATTTTTCAGCTCCAGAATTGTATCGTTCCTTTTGTTTTTTTCAAAAATTTTGTACTCTATTTTACGTCCGACCATGAGGGATATTATCCGGTCGGTATCCATTTCATCCCTGTTAAAAGTTCCCATGCATTTACCGTCCCTGAACACGGTAAGCCGGTCGGAAATGGTAAAAATTTCATCCAGTTTATGACTGATAAACAACAGGGAAATCTTTTCCTGTTTGAGGGAACGCATTATATCAAAGAGTTTTGTCACTTCCCCCCTGGAGAGAGCCGACGTAGGTTCGTCAAGCACCAGAAGACGGGCTTTGTTCGCCAGCGCGCGGGCTATGGCAACTATCTGCTGCTTTGCCACAGACAGGGATCCCACCGTTGCGTTAAGATCAACCTGGAATTGCAGCCTGTCCAGCGTCAGCCGGGCGGTTTCCTCCATTTTTTTCCAGTCCACCAGGTTTTTGCCTTCTTTTACGTAGGGCCCCAGCGCTATGTTTTCCATTACCGATAAATTTGAGAAAAGGGAAAAATCCTGGTAGATAACAACTATTCCCCGCTGCAGGGATTCCAGAGCAGTATACGATTTAAAGGGTTCACCGGCAAAAATAATCTCCCCCCCTGCCTCGGGTTTATAAAGGCCGGAGAGGATCTTTATCATTGTTGACTTACCGGCGCCGTTTTCGCCAATAAGCGCGTGGATTTCTCCCTCATCAATGGTAAAAGAAACATCCTGAAGCGCTGTGACTCCGGGAAATTGTTTGGTTATCCCGCGAATTTCAACCAATGCTTGAGCCATAGTCTGTCTATTATACACGCTTTGGCTCTTTCAGGGAAGGGTATGTTTGTTATTTTTTATGAGGCATTACCGGGATATTTTCAGTTCCCTGAACTCATAGATCTTTCGCGATTTTCAGCATGGCTTCAACAGTTTCAGGCGTGACGTCGGCCTGTATGATATGGGCCGGAGCCATGAGGTAACCGCCGTCTTTACCCAGAATGGAAGCGCGGCGCCGCATTTCAGCTTCAATGGCTTTT
>WQZG01000179.1 GCA_009780855.1 Treponema sp. | reverse complement strand
CGGTAACATTGTATTTATTCTCATTCTTAATGCACTGCTGTTTATCATGAAGATAGTATAACATAATAATTTTCACTTGTAAATGTTATTTATTAACAGTTCCTTACCACTTACCACTTACCACTTACCACTTACCACTTACCACTTACCACTAATTCCCGACTTCCCGCGCTGCGTCTTCGAACTGGGCTCTGACCTTTTTAAAGGTGTCAACCAGAACCGGATCAAAATGGCTGCCGGAGCCTTCTATAATGATCGCGCTTGCTTCTTCGTGTGTAAAAGATTTTTTATACGGACGTACCGAGATGAGCGCGTCGTATACATCGGCAATCGCCATAAGCCGTCCCTCCAGGGGAATCTGTAATTCTTTAAGCCCCGCCGGGTAACCGCTGCCGTCCCATTTTTCATGGTGAGTACCCGCGATAATAAGGGCGTGATTAAGGAATGCGTTTTCGCTGGTGGTCGACATTATTTTTTTTATGGCATCTACTCCTATTGTTACATGTGTCTTCATGATTTCGAATTCTTCCGGAGTCAGTTTCCCCGGTTTGTTAAGTATCAGATCGCTTATCGCGATCTTGCCTACATCGTGAAGCTGCGCAGAGGAGAGAAAAAAATCTATGTTCCATTTCGATATTTCTTCGATATATATTCCTTCCAGTATGAGTTCTTCCATCAGGGCCCGCAGGTAATACATGGTGCGGGTGGTATGGCTGCCGGTGACCTTGTCGCGGAATTCCACCAGATCGGCTACAGTGGCCATTACGGCATTCTGGAGGGTTATTACTTCTTTGGTCTTTTCGTATACTTTCGCCTCCAGATTATCCGCGTAATCTTTTAGGGCCATCTGATTTGCCAGCAGATCCTTTTTTTGCTGTACAATCAATAATTGGTTGGCAATGCGGGTCAGCAGCCGCGGAGCAGAAAACGGTTTGGAAATGTAATCGGATGCTCCCAGGTTAAACCCCTCCAGTTCGCTGTTTTCGTCAGATTTTGCCGTTAAAAAAATAACCGGAATATTGGCGAAACGGGGATCGGCCTTCATTTTTTTTATAGTTTCAAAACCATTCATACCGGGCATTTCAATATCAAGAAGAACCAGATCCGGCAGAATGTTCCCCAGGATTTCGAAAAATTTTTCGGCAGAAGGCGCCGGGTAAACTTCGTAATAGTCTCTTAAAACACTCCTGCCTATAGCCAGAATAGCCATGTTATCATCTACTAAAACTATCTTGCTGCGGACTTTATCCATTATTTCCCTGACTCCCTCCGGCTCTGGTTATGGCCAGAAGTTTTTCCTTTATTTGGGTTATATTCATTTGTTCCACATTTTCCCTTAACCAGTCAGACAGCCCCTCATCGGATGTATATTCGAAGCTTTCAATTTCCTTCATGGCATCGTCTACATCATCCATTTTGTAATCTTCGCAGGCAGCAAGGAGTTTCAACAAAATATCAATGTCAGGTTTGTCTTTCTGCGGTCTGGGATTTTCTTCGGCGATTTTTTCGAGCATATCTTCTATATCCAGTATAAGCTTCCTGGCATCTTCAAGGAAGGAGGGGTTGTTTGCCTTTATATTATCAAGCTCCCCGTTTTTGGCTGCTTTTTCCAGGGACTCGGCCCTGGTACCCAAAGCATCTGCGCCTATACCCCAGCTGGAACTTTTTATTCCGTGAACCTTAATGGCGTACTCGCCCAGATTGTCTGCGGTTACTTCATTTATGGAGTCAAGCAGCGGCAGGGTATTTACCGCATAGGAATGCAGGATCTGCCTGTACGATTCGGTATCGTTATCATAACGTTTTATCGCCTTGACAATATCCAGCCCGGAAATTTTCCAGCCCAGAGTCCTGCGGTCAATTCCGCTTCTTCTGTCCGACTTGGTTCGTCTTTCTTTCCCTGCCCGGATATCCGGAACCGCCTCGCCGTTCAGATTAATTTGCGCGGCCGAAAATTTTTTCTCCAGTTCCTTGTCCCGCACCCATTCATGAATTATCGCGTCAAGACGGCGTATGTCCAGCGGTTTGGACAAAAATGCCTGGAAACCTTCCCTTAAAAACATTTCTTCGTTCCCTACGATCGCATTGGCCGTAAGCGCGATAATGGGAACAGTCTTTGCGTAATCAGTTCCGATATCTTCGCGGATGATTCTTGTTGCTTCGATTCCGTCCATCCCCGGCATCATATGATCCATGAATACCGCATTGTACCTGATATTATCCCGGCGGATAGCGTCAATGGCTTCCTGCCCGCTTGTTACACAGTCGATTTGCATTCCGTAAGGTTTCATCAAACCTCTGGCTACATCCAGGTTGGTAAGTGTATCATCCACAATAAGTACCCGCGCGTAGGGAAGTCTGATGCGTCTTAACCGTAAGCTGCGGTTATAATCCCTGTCTGTATAATTGAGGTTTTTGAGGTTCTTTACCACATCCGGACCGATTATCGCGTCGTTTACATACCTTTGCCTGAGCTTAACCGTAAAACAGCTGCCTTTCCCGTATTCGCTTTCCACGATTATTGTGCCTTCCATTAATTCGGCAAGCCGTTTGGCAATCGGCAGTCCAAGGCCGCTTCCTTCTATACCGCGGTTAACTTTGGCGTCCAGTTTTACATAATCCGTAAACAGACTGTCCAAATGTTCTGCACGTATGCCGATACCGGTATCCCGGACCCATGTAGTCATCCAAACCGTGTTGGCTTCCCTTGAGCAGCGCACACCCAATTCCACTGTTCCTTCTTTTGTATACTTGAAGGCATTGGAGAGAAGATTATTAAGAATCTGCCGTATCCGCAGATCATCACCGTAAAGACTTACCGGCAGATCCTCTTCTATATCCAAAATAAACTTTACGGGTTTTTCTTTCCTGTGTACTATACTTTGGGTGACAGTGTTGTTTATAAGACTGGGAATATCGTATTCAACAGGTACAAGCTCCAGTTTTCCGGCTTCTATTCTGGAGATATCCAGAATATCGTTGGCTGTATTAAGGAGAGCCAATCCCGCGTTAAATATTTTATCAAGATTATTGGTGCTTTCATCGTTGAGACCGCCCGCTTCAAGGGTTATTTGGGAAAGACCAACTATGGCATTGAGTGGGGTGCGCATTTCGTGGCT
>WQZG01000178.1 GCA_009780855.1 Treponema sp. | reverse complement strand
TGCCTGCTTATGAAGGTTACTTTTCCGGTTGTACGTCAGCTTCGGGTAACATTCCTTTTTCGAGCGCCAGATATTTCAACAGTATGGGGTATTGGGTCAATAATTCACCATATTTGGCAAGCTCATCAAGGCGAAGATTCATATTGACACGTTTTTCCGCTTCCTTGTTTATATCCGGTTTTAATGCAGAGCTTTGCGTGCCTATATATTCCCGATAGAGGGACTTGATCGACTGGTATAGGGTATAATCAGGATAATTAACAACCTTGATTGTACAGGATACGTCCTCAATGCCGGGAAAAGCAGCCTCAATTTCACTGTTCAGTTCAGGGATAGAACCGCTTAGATTAATAGACTCCATTTTCTTTTCATTTTCACCGTCTGCATAGGATTTTAGCCGTTGAAGCACAAAATTCTCAATTTTTTCACCATAATTTTCTTCAATTTTTACAAGGTCTGAATCGTTATTGATGTTCTCCCTGGCGACCAGTTCCGGCAGGTCATCAGGTTTGAGTTTGAATGAAAGGTCTCCGGAAATTTCCCAGGAAAAATCCGCCTGCAGACCGGCAAAATCGGCATAAACCTGACCTGAAGGCAGGCGCCCCGAACTCTTGATTGAGCGCGTAACGGGGTTAATGGTAAAAACCGTTATTTCAACGTTTGAGGGGATAAGTTTATACCAAAGCCAGCGGAATTCTCCATTGCGTACGATACGGGGATCCATTCCGTGGGTTTTAGATCGAATAACTCCATATGAACCGGGAGGAACTTTAAGCTGCGCCCAGCCAAGGAAAAAAGCGGTTCCTCCGAGAATAATCAGAAAAATTAAAAAAATCAGAAATTTCTTGATAGTTCCTACTTAATTTTGTAGAGATTTAAGTGCTGTTATGTATATAATAACCCAATAATGCTTGTCCCTGCAAGCAAGAAAAAAGGCAGCGCAACATGGATCTTCCCCGGTATCTGAAAGAAAAACTACTCCCGATTTTGGCCAGCCGGACGATGATTTTCTTTTTTTCCATGTGTGTTTTAACATTGTTTTTATATGCAGCCGGAACAGTTCAGGGGTTTATAGACTCAACCCAGCTTTCCCTGCTCAAACTCTATGTAATTCTGGGTATTTTTCTTATTGTATCCGCTGTTTATGGCATGTTTGTGGCCCTGGGGCGATTCTTTAAATTAAAAAAAAGAAGGTATATGCTGAGGGCCGCAATTTACCTGCTTTTTGCAATTTTCGGCGTCATTACTGTTTTGGCAGTAGTATTCATTACCACTGTTGCAAAAGGCAACATGGGATAGTATTGTTGGTAGTAAAGGTAAAGGAGCAATTCTTCTGAAAATAGCAATAAAAAATGCCGATGTACTGTTTTGGGAACCTTCATGCCACACAAGGCGTGAAGATCTGTTTATCGCAGACGGGGTAATCACTGCAACAGGCGCGAAAGACAATGAATTTACCGCGGATCTTGAGATTGACGGCAGCGGTAAACTGGTTATTCCGGGGCTGGTAAATTGTCATACCCATGCCTATATGTCTGTTTTCCGTAATTATGCGGATGATCTGCCTTTTGATGAGTGGCTTTTCAGGAAGATCATGCCCGTTGAAGATGCTTTAACCGCAGAAGACGCGTACTGGTGTAATTTGCTGTCCTGCCTGGAAATGATAAAAACCGGAACTACCTGTTTTGCCGATATGCACATGTTTAAAAACCAGAGTGTCCGGGCCGCGGCGGAATCAGGACTGCGCGCAGTGATTTCCCGGGGATTGGTGGGAAAAACTATTGATGACCCGGCGGCAAAGTCCCGTCTGGCAGATGCTTTTGAAGAGATGGAAACCGCCGCCGGAAACAGCCGAATCAGCTTTATGCTGGGACCTCACGCCATTTACAGCTGCGGCCGGGAACTGCTTCGCGCTTTGCCGGAAATCGCGAAGAAAAAAGGGATAGGTTTACACATTCACCTTGCGGAGAGCATGTTTGAGTTTGATACATCCATGCAGCAGAATGGCTGTTCCCCGGCAGCCTATCTGGATTCGCTGGGTTTTTTTGAGGCGCCGGTCCTTGCGGCCCATTGTGTCAATCTAACCGATGATGATATTAAAATACTGGCAAAACATGGAGTGTCTGTCGTAACAAATCCGGTAAGCAACATGAAGCTGGGTAACGGTTTTGCGCCGGTTACCAGGCTGCTCGGCGCCGGAGTCAACGTTTGCGTTGGGACTGACGGCGCATCCAGCAACAATGCCCTGAATATGTTCCGGGAGCTTTCCATTTTGTCATACATCCACAAGGGATTGGAAAAAGATGTACTGAATTTAAGCGCCGGGCAGACTTTGCGCTGCGGTATCCTCAATGGCGCGCGTGCGCTGGGTCTTGGCGATATAACAGGTTCCATACAAACGGGCAAACGCGCGGATTTGGTTCTTGTTGATCTGAACAAGAGCTGGCTTCAGCCGGTCAATAATCCTGTATCATCCCTGATTTACTCTGCCAATGGGACGGAGCCGGATACGGTAATCATTGACGGAGAAGTGGTAATGGAAAAAGGGCAGGTAAAAACCCTGGACGAGCAGCGTATATTGTTTGAAGTTAATAAAATACGGAAACGCTTGATATAGAAAAAACACCATACAGGAGATGAAGGTATGAGTCAGATCAGGGATATTAAGCAGGCCGGTGAAGGCCGGAAAAGAATCGACTGGGTAAAAGGCTATATGCCTGTCCTTTCCGGCATACGAAAGGAATTTGAACGGGACAAGCCCTTTACCGGACTGAAAATTGCGCTCTCCATACATCTGGAAGCCAAGACCGCTTACCTCTGTCAAACCCTGGCGGCCGGAGGCGCGCAGATGTATGTCACCGGCAGCAATCCGCTTTCGACACAGGACCCTGTAGCCGCTGCCCTTGTTGAAGACGGAATGAACGTTTTTGCGTGGCATGCGGCGACTGCCCTGGAGTACGCGGAACATATACGCCAAACGGTTAAAATCGGTCCGTCCCTTGTAATCGATGACGGCGGGGATCTGGTGAATATGCTGCACAGTGAGTTTCCGCAATTATGCAGCCAGGTGACAGGCGGCTGTGAGGAAACTACAACCGGTGTACTCAGGCTGATTTCCATGGACAGGGACGGCGCGCTGCGTTTTCCCAT
>WQZG01000177.1 GCA_009780855.1 Treponema sp. | reverse complement strand
CTGGCGGTTTCCTGGTAACGAGGATGCGATTTCTGCCCTGGCATCGGGCCTGATTACAGCTTCCGGCTGTTTTGGCAGGACCTTCTCGGGACTTACGGGCATGGACCCTATTTGCATACTCATTATACACCTCCATGTGTATTTATGATTATACCTGTCTATCCGTGACAGGCGTATCTTTAAAAGCCGGACAGGGATTGGCGCGGTTTCCCTGTCCGCGGGCCTGTTAAGCCCCATGATGTCTTTGTTATGTAAACAAAAACATCTGCCCCAAAAGACAACGTCCAGAAGTCTCTTTAGGCCCAGGAATCAATTGATTCCCAAAAAACCTGCGGATACCAGATAATCCCGGGATTATTAATAATCCATGGATTATTTATCCCAATAGCTGAAGCACTGACTGGGTCCGTACGTTGGCCTGGGCCAGCATGGCGGTTCCCGCCTGATTCAGTATGGTATTCTTGGTGTAATTCACCATCTCCGATGCCATATCGGTATCCCGTATACGGGACTCCGACGCCTGGAGATTCTCCGCAGCAATTGCAACACCCTGAGCGGCCATTTCGAACCGGTTCTGGTAGGCTCCCAAATCTGCTCTCTGTTTGGAGACCATTTTTAAAGCCGTATCCACAGTACCTATAGCCTGGTTGGCAGATTCCGGAGTATCAATGGCCATTGAACCGCTGTTACTCTGGACACTCTGCAAACCGAGAGCCTTGGCTGTCATTGTACCGATATAGATCTTTGCGTTCTGATCCATATTGGCGCCTATCTGGAGCTGCATAGTCCTGTTGGTTGTGCTTTCCATGGCAAAGGCCCCGGTCAGAAGATTCATACCGTTAAACTGAGCATGGCTCGCTATGCGGTTTACTTCATCAACCAGCTGGGAAACTTCCACCTGGATCTGCATCCTGTCTTCGTCCGAATAAATTCCGTTCGCCGACTGGACCGACAGTTCCCTCAGGCGCTGAAGAATATCCGTAGTTTCCTGCAGATACCCCTCTGTAACCTGAATAAATGACACGCCGTTCTGAATATTCCGTTCGGCCTGATTAAGTCCCCGAATCTGGCTCCGCATTTTCTCGGAAACTGCCAGCCCGGAGGCGTCATCGCCCGCGCGGTTGATCCGCTCTCCTGATGAGAGCTTTTCTATGCTCTTTGCCACATCTGCTGTGGTAATCCCAAGCATACGATTGGCATAGAGGGCGCTCATGTTGTGATTAATAATCATATAACCCTCCTTGACCTTTCGGTATTAAAAATACCGAATGCAAAGGCTATCCTTAGCCTAAGCCGTGCCCAAAAAGGAGACGGAAACAGGTACGCGCCGTTGTTCCCGGAACTTCCCGTGCGGCACGGAACGGATCTCGGTTTTAACGATGTCCGTTCCGTACCGTCTGAGCCTTTTTATAGGCCGGGAGGGTATTTGTCAAAGACCATTGATATTTTTAAAACGAAGTTTTAAAAATATCTTGCAGTTTTTAAGCTCGCTTAAAAACTGCAGCTTAAAGTAATTTTTCTATTTAACTATACTATGCTACTGGAGAAGCTGCAATACTGAAGTGCTTCTCTGGTTTGCCTGCGCCAGCATTGCTGTGCCGGCTGCTGACAGGATTTGATCCCTGGTGTAACTGACCATCTGGCTGGCCATGTTTGTATCACGGATTCTGGATTCGGCTGCCTGCATGTTTTCGGCGCCGATATCGAGACCCACTACAGCATGTTCAAGCCTGTTCTGGTAAGCGCCAAGGTCTGCGCGCTGTTTATTGATAATTTTTATTGCGGAGTCCAGTGTTCCGATGGCCCTGTTCGCGTCATCCGGATTTTCCAGTGAAATAAAGGATTGATCCCCGACATTGCGAATTCCCAGCCCCATGGAAGTCATGGTGCCGACAAATACCTGGGTCCTCTGATCCATATTGGCGCCGATGTGGAACCACATGGAAGCAGTGGGGGTATTCATGCCATTCATCCTGGCAAAACGGCCGGTAAGCAGGTTCATACCGTTAAATTGGGCATGGCTTGCGATCCGGTCTACTTCCGCTACCAATGCGGAAACTTCAACCTGGATGTACATACGATCTTCGTCGGAGTAAATACCGTTGGCTGACTGGACTGCAAGTTCCCTTAGTCTCTGGACGATATCCTGGGTTTCCTGGAGGTAGCCTTCTGTAACCTGGATAAAAGAAATACCGTTTGAAGCGTTGGTCGAAGCCTGGTTTAAGCCCCGAATCTGGCTGCGCATTTTTTCTGATACCGCAAGACCGGAAGCATCATCACCGGCGCGATTAATGCGTAGGCCGGAAGAAAGTTTTTCCATGTCTTTTGAAAGGGCGACCTGGGTATTACCGAGGGAACGATCCGCAAACATAGCGGAGAGGTTGTGGTTGATGATCATAGTCATCCTCCTTGATAGATAAGCCGGCATGGTTTTTGCACCTGTCAGGCTTGTAAAAGAAAGCATCCGTGCTTTCTTTTGGTATATTTTCCTTGACTGCCGATTTGCCGCGGACATTTCAGCTAAAAAAGATTACATACCAGTTCAATTTTCGGCAGGATAGAGGTAAGACTTTAAAGAATTCGCGTTTTTTTGGAAGAATTCCTGCTGAATCGGCAAAACATTGACAGATCTCCGCAATTTCATTAATTTTATGTAAAAATGATGAAAATTTCAACAACAGCAGGCAAAACCAGTACAAAAGCAGCAAACAATACAGCAGCCGCGCCCAGACGCCTGGGTTCCGGTCTTATGCTTTTGTACGAGGACCGCGATCTTGCCGCCGTAGACAAACCCGCAGGGCTGCTTTCCATATCCAGGGAAGGCGGCAGGGATAAAACCGTTTACAGTTTACTGTCCGCTTACCTGCGCCGTAAAAATGGAGATTCCCCTGCTGTAGTACACCGCCTGGACAGGGATACATCCGGGGTAATGATTTTTGCCAAATCCGGCTGGGTAAAAAAGAAACTCATGGAGCACTGGGACGAAGCTGTTACTCAGCGTCGCTATGTCTGTGTTGCTGAAGGGTATATTGGCGCCCATGCAGCTTTCGGCGGCGCCGGCACGGGTGATTCCGGCAGAGGCGATTCCGGTTTAGGCGGTTCAGGTGTAATTGATCTGCCACTGGGCGAAGACCGGAGCGGCAAGGTTATTGTAAAAAAAGGGGGGAAACCCGCGCTGACCAGATGGACGCTCCT
>WQZG01000176.1 GCA_009780855.1 Treponema sp. | reverse complement strand
TCCCGGGAACCACCATTAACCCGGCAATAAGCGCACAACTCACCAATACTACCGGGATGAAACTCCCTGCGGGACCGATAACCGTATATGACGGCGGAACATATGCCGGCGACGCGCTTATCGAATTTTTCCCGGAAAACGAAAATCGCTTAATCTCCTTTGGCGACGATTTATCGGTTACCGCGAGCCTGACCAGTTCCAGCGCCAGAAACGTAACATCTGTTACGGTGACCGGCGGAGTCATGACAATTAACCGGCGCCAGGATTACGAGAAAGTATATTTAATAAAAAACGCCTCCGGAACAGATAAAAAAATCATAATTGAACACCCGATTACACAGGGAGCGGCACTGGCCGTACCTCAAACCTACAGCGAACGGACAGCCAATCTTTACCGCTTTAATCAGCAGCTTCCTGCAGGAGGGGAGACAAAGTTCACAGTACGCGAAGAAATGCCGGTTTCAGACCGCATAACTTTATCGGCGCTAAGGCCCGAGAGCTTCCTTAGTTACTCAACAAACCAGGAAATACCGGCCAATGTACGCAGCGCTCTTGCAGGAGCAATTGAACTGCGCAGGAAGATTGACGCGGCTTCCGCCCAGGCGCAATACCAGCAAAACAATCTTGCCGCGCTGACGGCTGAACAGGACAGGATTAGGCGGAATATCGAAGCTGCCGGCAATCAGAGCCCCCAGGGCCTGGACTACCTTAAACGGCTGGCCGGTTTGGACACTGATATTGATAACACAAATACAGCGATCAGCGCGGCCCTCAAAGATGTCCAGACAGCGCAGCAGGAATATGATGCCTATATAGCGAACCTGGATTTGCGGTAAATTACGGAAAAAATTTTTAGGGTAAAAAATGTTTAAGGCAGAAAATACTGAAACAAAAATTGGTCCGGTAAAGGGTTTTACTTTTATCGGCGATCCCGGATGCAGCGGGCTTGGCGTTGAAATTATGAGCGTATTTAATGCCTGCCTGTATGAATCCGGGGGTGATTTTATTTTGGTCGGCGGAGATATAGTTCCAAACGGCACGGATCGTTTTTACGAAAGCGTAACGGCCATGGTAGATCAATCTATAAACAAACCGATTTATATGCTGGCCGGCAACCATGATACGTTAAGTTACGAAAAATATTTTGGTAAAAAAAATTATTTTTTATACAATGACAGCCTTCTTTTAATAGCGCTGGACGACTCCGGCAGGGTCTTTACCCGGGAAGCGCTGGAAACATTACAGGGCGCGCTTAAATTTGAACGCCCAAACATAGTACTGGCTTTTCATATTCCGCCGGTAAACAAAATCACGCAGGATTCAGTGGACGCGCAGGAATGGCTGAAGGTCAGCGCAATTATCAAACCTTTTAAGGATAAAATAAAATACATTTTATGCGGCCATATTCATTCGTATTTTGAAGATGATATTGACGGTATAAAACTGATTGCCACAGGCGGAGGCGGCGCCAGGATGGACGAAGTGCCGGGAATCAGGACGCCGTATTATCATTTTGTGGATTTTTATTTTGACAATAACGGAAAGCTGCAATACAACCGGAAATTTGTTGAATTCAGCAAAAATGAATTAATAAAAAATGAAGATATAAAAAATGAAAGCGCTGAAGTAAAAAGCATTAAGGCAAGTCCTGTGAGGGAAGCCATGGAGGAAGCCTTTGCCGGTGAATGCAGGGCTCATGTCCGCTACCGTTTATATGCCGAGGACGCCCTTAAAAACAACAATCCCGGCCTGGCCAAACTGTTCGCGGCCGCCTCGGATTCCGAATACCATCACGCCAGGAATTTTTATTACGCCCTGAACGGACTAAAACAGGCAAAACATTCACTTTCCGAAAGCATTGCCGGCGAAACCTATGAGGCAGAAACCCTGTATCCTGCAGGTGTTGATCTCGCGCAGCAGTACAAATCCGGGCTGGCTGTCTACGCTTTTAGGGATGCCTGCGAAGCCGAAAAAGTGCATATGCGGCTGTTCAGCGCCGCACTCTCTCAGGCCGGCGAAATTCCGGAAAAACGTTATTTTACCTGCACATCCTGCGGCTTAACATTTACCGGCGAGCCCAATTTCAAATTCTGTCCGGTCTGCGGCGCCCCGTTGGGAAAAATCCGGGAAGTATCTCCGGCAGAAATATCCGGCAAGGAGAAGTGAGGAATAAACCATGAAAAGAAACATTTTATTTTGCATTACATTTTTATTTTTGGTTAGTTTTAGAATCCATGCACAAACATTAAGCGACGAACTCCGCGCAGCAAGCTCTATTACAAATCCGACTGATCGCCTAAATGTGTATGACAAAATTTTGGAAAAATATAACATTCGGGAAACGGCACAAACTACAGATACCGGCAAATGGACCATAGACGTAAACGCAGATCCCATTACGGATGAAAAAGTGATAACGTTCGTTTTGGAGGCCGCATCCGGCCTGGGTATATATGGGGATCCTGTTAACCTGGTTGTCAGGTGGAGCAAGGGAACAACGGAAATGTATATAAACTGGAATAGTTACCTTGGCCAAAAAATCGATGTGACATTTCGCATCGGTGACGGAGCCCCGGAAACGAAAAATTGGAATCTATCCGCAGATTCCAGGGCATCCTTATATCCCGGTAATCCTTTGCAGATAGTTCAGAATATCTTAAATAACACTCAAATAATTGCACGCTGTACCCCAATTAACGAATCACCCATAACCGCAATTTTTGATGTTGCCGGATTAAAAATAATCGCAGCACCATACAACAATGACTTAAAATGGTATTAGGGTAATTAAATGTTGTTACCGCGGCGTCTCGCGTAAGATTCTGACCGACATGACCGAAATATCTGCTTGACAAAATTTTGCAGAAAATGTATATTGATTTTGTCCTATGGCGCAGGATAAAAGAGAGGGTATAATATTAATTACGCCGCCTTAGCTCAGCTGGTAGAGCACTTGACTTGTAATCATGAGGTCTCCCGTTCGATTCGGGAAGGCGGCTTTAAGGCGGTTGTTGAGTTTATTAAATAACGTAGTTTGTATAAACCGCATCTCAACGGGTGCGCGGATTGAAACAAACAAACAGACAGAAAAACAAACGGGGAGTTTCCAGAGTGGTCAAATGGGGCAGACTGTAAATCTGTTGGCTCAGCCTTCGTAGGTTCGAATCCTTCACTCCCCAACCTGGCGGCATAATTAAACATTATGCCGCTTTTTTTATCTATAGCCAAAAACAGCAGCGGTATTGAATAAAGTGGGGAGTGAAGGATTCGAACCGGAGCATTCC
>WQZG01000175.1 GCA_009780855.1 Treponema sp. | reverse complement strand
CATTAAAAGCGCTGTAATTTTCGGGACGCTTGCCAAGGTCTGCCTTGACTGCCGTGCAGTTCAAACCCCTTTTTACAAACTCGTCCGCTGTTTTAAAAACACCATCGCTTGAGCCAATAATCACAGTATCACAGCCGGATTCCAGCAAACCTTCGGCCATACCGCGGCCAAGCCCCCTTGTTCCCCCGGTTACAATGGCCTTTTTCCCTTTTATGTTAAAAAGTTCATTCGCATTCATGTATTACCCCTTGAGAGTACAAAACAATTTTTCGTGTTTAACTTAAACCATTGCCTTTCTTTAGGCTGAAAGACAATGGCTTTATTTTCGGTTACTTCACAGATTTCTGGACATCCTGAACGGCAGCTTCCCATGCGGGATCAAATTTAAATCCTTTTGCTTTGGCAGCCGCCTGATATGCAGCCTGTAAATCCTGCACATTTATGTCATAAAAAGTTACACCGGCATTCTTCAGCTTTACAACAGCTCCGTCATTTTCCTCAATAAGGTACTGACGCTCGGCCTCATAACCGCGCTTTACGGCATCCAGGAACGGCTGTACGAGATCTGACGGAATTTTCTTCCAGGCTTTATCAGACATTACAATCAGGATGTATACAAAAGCGTGGTTGGTCCATGTAATATTTTTTGTTATTTCGTAAAAACCGTTGTTCCAGCAGTTGGACACGGCGTTTTCAGCGGCATTTATCGCTCCCTGCTGCAGGGCGGTAAACTGTTCCCCGGCAGCCATTGGAGTCGGCATGGCGCCAAACGCCTCAAAGGCCGCCATGTGGTACTGATTCTGCATGGTCCGGATCTTGACGCCGCGGAAATCTTCCATTGCTTTGATTGGTTTTACAGAGAAGACATTCCGGAAACCTGATTCCATATAGCCGAGAACATGAACCCCAAGGCCATTTGCCTTTGCCTGAATCAAATCGCCAATTTTACCGTCAACTGCGGCATGGGCCTGATTCGCATTGGTCCAAAGGTATGCCTGATCAAGAATGGACATCTCGGGAATAAAGTTGGTACATACCGAATTTGCGGCAGTCGCAATATCAAGATCTCCGTTGATGGCAAGTTCGAGCGTATCCCGCTCACCACCGAGGGCGCCGCCTGGGGCAATATCGATCTTTATTCTGCCGTTGGTTGCCTTGCTTACTTCGTCCGCAATTTTTGTAGCCCCCTTGAAATAAGGGGTCTTTTCATTGTCCACCATTGCAAGCTTGAAGGTTATTGTACCTCCTCCGGCTGCAGGGCCGCTTTGTTTTTGTTGTTGCTGCTGCTGTCCGCCGGCCGCAAAGGTGAAAGAAACAGCCGCCAGAAAAACAATCAGAGACGCAAAGATTCTTTTCATATTTCCTCCTGAAAATTATGCAAAAATTAATCAAAAGCATACGCCTTCAATATTTTTGAACTGTTTTACAATAATATCCGCGTGAATGCCGGAAAAAATACAACAATAAAAAACACAGCTACATAACCGATAAAAAACGGCAGTTGTCCTTTTATTATTTCTCCCATCGGGAGTTTTGAGAAACTCGCGGCGGCAAAAATATTTACGGCCACCGGCGGCGTCATTGTCCCAATAACATTTGATATACAGACAATCATTCCAAAATGAATAATGTCTACACCCATTGAGCTGGCTATGGGCCAGAGAACAGGAACAAGTATTACGGCTATGGAGATTCCTTCGAGAAATGTTCCGACGGCAAGCAGCAGCACTGCTACGGCAAAACAAAACATTATTGGATTAAGATTCATGTCCACAACAAAATTTACCATCTGTTTTGAAAGCCCCTGAAAAGTAAACAGCCAGGCGAAAGAAGAAGAGGCGCCAAGGATAAAAAGAATGATGGCGGAGCCTTTTGCCGAATTGAGGATTATTCCCACGATATCTTTAAATGAAAGTTCCTTGTAAATAAATATGCCGGCTACCAATGCCCAAATAACGGCCACGGCAGATGATTCTGTCGGTGTAAAAAGACCGGAGTAAATACCTCCCAGAATAATGACCGGCAGCATTAATGCCGGAATTGCCTTGATAAAAGAAACCCCTATGTTCCTCAAGGACGCCTTGTTTTGTAATTTTGGCCATCCTTCCCTGTGGGCGTAAACAAATGCCGTTATCATTAAGACACCTGTAATTACCAGGCCGATAAAAAGGCCGGAGGTAAACATATTGGTAATGGATGCGCCGGTTATTGTCCCGTACACAACCATGATAATACTCGGCGGAATTACCGGCCCCAGACCTCCGGAAACCACAAGCATTCCGGCAATACGGCGTTTTGGGAAACCAAGACGGACCATGTCATCATAGAGTACCGAACCTATGGCCAGAACCGTGGCGGGCGCGGAACCTGAGAGGGCAGCAAAAAAGGCGCAGGACAATACCACCGCAACGCCCATACCTCCGCGTACATTGCCGACAATGGAATTCGCAAGATCAACCAGACGCCGCGAAATTCCCCCTTTTGTCATTATGTTGCCGGCCAGTACAAAGAAAGCGATTGCCATTATGGAGGTAGATTCCAGTCCGGTAAAAATGCGCTGCGCAACAGTAGCCGTAGAAATTGTTATATCGGGACTCGCGAAGATCGTAAACATCGCAGCGGCGCCCAGACATATTGATATGGGCACTCCAAGGAAAAGCAATATTGTAAAGGAAGAAAACAGCAATAAACCGGTCATGACTTGCTTTCCTCCTTATCATTGAAAAACCGGATAATCAGCAATATGAGTGTAACAAACTGCACAAGGGCCATGGCCCCAAAACCGATTACCAGCGTTGAATAGGGAACTGCCACCGGAATTTTAAGACCTGCGGTGATTTGTCCCGTCCTGATTTGTCTGAGAACCATGAGCATTGCGCCGCGGGCAATGGCAACAGTAAAAATAACAACTATTAGTTTGATAATTATCTGGAGTAAAGCCTTTGCTTTCCCGGAAAACTTTTCCAGAACCATGGTAACTGATATTTGAGAACCGTCCCTCAACCCCATTTCAGCGCCCAGGAGGGTCATCCAGATCATGCAGTAAACAGCCAGTTCTTCGAACCAGCCTATCCCAAGCTTGAAAACATTGCGGTTTAACACCTGTGAAAACGCGGCAAGTACCATCACTGTAAAAGCAATAATAATCATGCCGTTTTCCACTTTATTTAAAACGGAAAGCACTTTTTTCATTGGTTAAAGTTACTATGGTCCATAGCCGTTGTCAAGATTAAACAATACAGACTACAGCTGCTGTTTAAGCAGTATATTCACTCACTTGAAAGATAATACTGTTTTTATATAATAGTGATAT
>WQZG01000174.1 GCA_009780855.1 Treponema sp. | reverse complement strand
TTTATGATCCCTGAAAACAGGATTATCATGACTTAAGAAGTTGTTATCAGCCCTGATAGTTTCAATACAGAATGATTCACCTGGCGAAATATGCATTCTTGGTGTATTACGGGGATCAATATACACATGCACATTTGCTTTGTCCCGTGATAATTTCTTCATAGCTTCCTCCCCCAATATTCTTTACATTACATTAAAATGATGTATCAGTAGACTTTTGCGATTTCCTCGCGCATTATCTGGACCCACCTTGTAGCATTCCGCGGATTTTTACCAAGGGTATGGTTATCCTTCATGACGAATTCACATATTCCACCCTTGGTCTGGGTAACGGCGCGTCGGCAGTCTTCCCTGACTACTTCCTCGTTCATAATTGACATGGCCAGAGGGGTCGGTGATGGCTTTATCGATGCAATATACTTATTACCCAGAAATTCCGGAACAGTACGCCAATCAGCCCAGGCGCTTACCGATACACGCCTGAGTCTGGGCAATTCCTTTACATATTTCCACTTGGGATCATACGGTTCACAACAACCATAACAATTTAATCCAAACCGTTCAGCAATTTTTTTGTGGTAGGGGAGAATAAATTCAGCATACTGATCCGGGTTTACATTGACAGTTTCCTGGGACTCCACAAAACCCCACATGTCCTTTGTGGTTATGTACCCATCAAAACCCGGCCTGGGGAGCTGTTCGGTAAACCCAAAACCTCCGGATCCCACATAGGTCCCGCCGGTATTCAGGGCAAGAAGTTCATTTTTTTCCAAAAAGTCCATCATCCTGAGTTTGCCCTCGCAGAGCAGATTCATTACCCGGTGAAAATTCTCAGGCTCATCCACAAAGTCACACAAGTAATCTTCCAGGCCGCGCAGGTTTACAAAATCCCAGCCCATACCCAGAGACCACCACCAGAAATGCTTTCTCCTTACTTTTAAAATTCCATCAAAAATTTCATGGGCCAGCTCCATGGCCTTTAGGGATTGTTCCCGGTCGATAGTTATAGCCGGATAGTGAAGTTTTTCAAAATCAGTATCATAATTTTTAATGGCCTGTTCCACAATGTAGGCGCCGCCGTTTTCACCGCCGCGTTTCCCCAGTTCCAGACCCCACCCGTTGTCGCTGAAACTGTATTGAACGTCAAAGTAAGGTTCAATTACTTTGTCATCTTTCATTCCCTCGGCCCAGAAGATCAACTTGCGCAGTACCATTTCCCATACTCTGGCCAATGGATCCTGTGAAATAATGGATTTGGCGTCGATGATTTCATTCCAGCCGTTTTCGGGGTCAATAAAAACAAGCGGCTCCGCTGTTTTTAAATCATTATGCAGCGTCCATAATTTCTTTTTCTTCTCCATGTCCGGACGGGCGGCGATTTCTGCGACTTTTTCGGCTAATTGCCTCAATACTTCCGTTTCCTTCACTGAAAAACGGAACATTGTATTCATTGTTTTAATATCCGGATATCCCTGCGCTCCGTGCACAGTAGCAGGATCGGGCGGCTGTACCATAAACGTCATTGCTTTGCGTCTCCTCTAAAGCGTCCTGACCTCAACACTAATATGCGATTAAACTATCACCATTAAATTCCTTCGCCGCGTTGAAAAAAGCCAAAATATTTTTCACAGAAGTTTTACCGACTATATTGTGTACAGGGTTGAAAATGTATCCTGAGCCTTTTGATAACAACTCCAGCCGCTCCAGCGCTTCTCTGCGGACTTCTTCGGGAGTACCAAACGGCAGGGTCTTCTGCGTATCAATACCTCCACCCCAGAAAACCAGCCTGCCTTTATACTTCTCTTTCAGCATTTTGGCGTCCATGCCCTTCGCGGACAACTGTACGGGATTGATTATATCCACACCCATTTCAACAAAATCGTCCAACAGATTTACAATACTGCCGCAGGAGTGGTACATTATTTTCCAGTTTGTATTCTCATGTATCCAATCGTTGATTCTTTTACAGCGCGGCTTGTAAATTTTTCTGTAGATTTCCGGAGCGATCATTTCCGCGTTTTGCGTACCAAAGTCCGCGCTGTTGACCAGAATAACCTGAATATTGCCGCCGACTGCCTGCCTGTAAATTTCCAGGTTTCTCATGACAAATTCCATTTGCATGTCATAAACCGCTTCCAAATACTCAGGATGCAAAAGGTGCGCCATAAGCCAATCGTCCATTTTTCGTATACCCCGGGGTCTTTTTATTCCGGGCCCGGGATTTAGGCCGGAATCGCCGAACATTGCACCGGGAAATTGACCGACAACCGCATAATCGGTTTCGGTAAAAAGGCGCTTTGATTCCTTCAGGAGATGTTCGGCTATATCGTCGCTGATGAAGCTAAAATCATCTTTAAAATCTTCAAGCGGCCGTAAATTATCCTCGTCAATTTCGGGAATACGATCGGTTATATTGTCAAAATACATACCATCGTTGAGCATATGTAAACTGGGCGGGACGCTTCTGTCCCCGCATGGGTACATTACCACAGAGCCGTCAGACAGAACGTCCCATTCGCTGTTTTTGCTTACCAGTGCCGGGATCCCGATAGGCGTAATAAACTCTTTTCTTTCCTTCAGGGAATTTCCGAGCGTGTCTACAGGGTAAGGCAACGGGATGGTATCGACGCCGAGTCCCTGTCGTACGTCGTCATCAACCTTTGCCACGAATTGCAGCATTTCAAAGATTTCCACCGGCTTTTTTTCCAGGCCAAGGGCTTCCCTCAGCCTGTAATAAGCGGTCGCGCTGATACTGGAAACACAGGTTCCGCCCAAATCAACAGGCACCTTGTCCGGAATTTTGTGATTGATTACCGCGACTACACGTTCACGTGAATTCATATATATTACTTTAATAATACTCCTGAATTTATTTTTGTGTTCGTTTCGCCTATTTAAAATAAAATGAAAAATATTGAATGTCAAGATAATCTTGACATTCAAGCTTTAGTATCATAAAATTCTGATAGGTTTTAAAACCAAATAAAACTTTGGAGGTTTTATGAACAGAAAAACGATGTTATTGGCTATGCTTGTCGCTTTGACACTGCTTACTTCTTCGGTTTTTGCCGCGGGCAGTCAGTCAAGCGGGCCCGTCACGGTAAACGTGGCATTGGCAAACAACCCCATTTCTCAGCAGCTCGCGAAGATTGCTGCCGCAGAATACAAGGCCCAGGGAGTGACGGTTAATATTTCGGTACTGCCCGAGAACGATCTCAGGCAGCGGCTTACCACAGAAGCTTCTACCGGTGGAACCACGTACGATATTTTCTATATCGGTCCCTACGAAGCCCAGACCTGGGCAAAGAACAAGTGGCTGGAAAATCTCGATCCGTATTTCAACAAGATGACCGACCAGGAGAAGACCTGGTATGACA
>WQZG01000173.1 GCA_009780855.1 Treponema sp. | reverse complement strand
GATGGATGCCGGCCGTTCGATATCTATTTGCGCATAATGCTGCCAATAGTTCGCCCCGCGTTGGTCGCGGTGGCTATTTTCCAGATCGTGGCTGCGTGGAACGACTTCATGGGTCCGCTTATTTTCATCAACCGTCAGGTAAACTTTACATTGACGCTCGGGCTGAACCTGTTCCGCAACAGCTATTTGACCGAGTGGGACCACCTTATGGCCGCTGCCACTTTCACTACCATTGTGCCGATTATCATTTTCTTTTTCGGGCAAAAGCAGCTCATAGGCGGCATTGCCACCAGCGGGCTTAAGGGCTAAACGTACAAAAACCATGAACAAGTTTGAAAAACAAATTGTGAACAACAACAGTAAAAATAAAATCCCGGATTGTATTTTTACCCCGCTCAGGGGCGTTTCCCTGAATGAAAGCCTTTTTTCCAGGGTCTTTGACAACAATATAAAATTCCTGCACAGAATTGATCCGGATGGAGCTCTCTATTGGTTCAGAAAGAAAGCCGGGAAAAATGCCCCTGGTCAGCCGTACCGGGGACACTTTGAAGATAACATCAAAGGCCAAACAGCGGGATTGATCCTGATGGGAGCGGGTAACGCATTACGATGGGTAAAAGATCCTGGCCTGGAAAAACTTGTCAATAATATTGTTGATGAAATTGGCGAATGCAGTGAAGCGGACGGGTATCTGATGGCGGTTCCCAAAGAGCAGTTTGGTACGCTTGAATATCCGGGTTATGTTCGTATATGGCTGACATACGGCCTTTATGCCGCGGCGTTAGGGGGAAATTCAAAAGCCCTGGAAATGTTAAGGCGGTGGCAGGACTGGTTTAACCGCTGCGATGACCTCCCAATAATTAAATATTTGACTCTTGCTTTTCAGGGAGTTGTCGCAAGTCCCTTTGTTTTTAATACCCCGGCCGGAAAGATCGAAGACATTGAAACGACAGTTCAATATTACGAAGAGGACTGGCGGCTTGGACAATTCATCATGAGGGAAAAGCAGTCGATTGGAGTCCGAAAGCAGCCGGGTTACGAACCGCATCCCCATGGAACAGAACTCGAAGCTTTGGAAGGCTACCTGGATCTGTACCGGGCAACAGGAAAGCATTACTATCTCAGGGCGGTATTAAACGCCTATGAAATGTACAAACGCGATTGGCAGCATGTGGGCGGGGGTATTGTGATGTGCGAATACCTTGATAGTTTTCCCGGCTGCAACTGGCTTTCGCCGCCCAGGCCGTATAATGAGCTTTGCTGCAGCTCTTTCTGGATCTTTCTTAACCAGCGCCTGCACCGTTTGTTTCCCGAAAACGAATCCTATGCCGCGGAGATTGAAAAGTCCCTTTACAATATCGCCATAGCCAACCAGGACGGGGATAAAGGCATACGTTATTTTGCCTGGATCGACGGACACAAACAGGAAGGCGGCCTTGTCCATTGCTGCTGCGGAGTGGGTACCAGAATTTACGGACTGCTGCCGGAATTTCTTTACAGCGTTACTGACGATGATGATAAATCCCCGGCCCTCTATGTCGATCTTTATAATTCTTCCGAATTTGTCTGGGAAAGGAAACAGGGGAACGTAACAATAAGAACCAGAACAGAAATGCCCTATGATGAAAAAGTTCATATAGAAATTGAAGGTGAAGGAGAACAGCGTTTCACGCTTAAAATCAGAATACCTTCATGGGTCTCAGGAGCTACCGGCGTAACGATTGATGAAAATAAAAAAATGACAGGACAAAGGGGAAGTTATTTATCCATTGAAAATAACTGGCGCGGATCCCATACCGTTGATTTTTTGCTTCCCTTCGCCTGGAAATTGACAAAGTACCACGGCGCCGAGGAACGCGTGGAAGAATACTACGATGTAAGAACCGATCCGCCCACGCAGCATGAACGCTGGGCCTATGAGTACGGTCCTTTGCTCATGGCGTTCTACGGTATACCGCCTGACAGGGATTTTGACTCACGCGCTGATTATAAAGTTTTCCTGAACGCGGATCCTGAAAATTTCACCTCATGGATGAAAAAAACAGATGAACCGCTACATTTTGAAATAAACGATAACGATAAAATTGACGGCTTTCGCTATAAAATCGTACCCTATTTTGAACTGGGAAACAACGAACCATTTACCTGTTATCCGTATTTTCATAGAAAATTTTCATAGAAATTTATTGCGGTATTTTTGCGGTGAGACGTTATAAAATTTCTTGAATACCTGAAAAAAATAAGAGTAATCCTTGTATCCTACCTGTTCCGCCACCATATATACTTTTGAATCCGGATTTTCCAGAAGTTTAAGTGCCTCCTTCATGCGGATTTTTGTTAATATTTCCACAAAACCGTTACCGGTTTCTTTCTTTAATACCCTTGATAAATGATTCGTACTGACCATAAATTCATCAGCTACCATTTCCAATGTTATGTCTTTTACGAAATTCTGATTCAAATAGGCAAACGTATGGCGTACAAGACTCGACGCGCTATCCGGCGCGCGGATGGAATCAATACTTTCAATATTTTTGGACTCTTTATTCAGGGCCTCAATCGCTTTATTGACCGATGAACAAATACTTTCATTGGAAAGCGGCTTTGTCAGCATATCAAAAACGCCAAGGCTTACGGCTCTCCGCGCAAGTTCAAATTCATGGTACCCCGTTATAAGAATTATTTTTACATGAAGATCCATTTCCGATATTTTTTTTGCAAGCTCAAGGCCGTCCATTCCCGGCATTTTAATATCGCTAATGACAATATCAATTTTTATTTCATGCAGTAATTTATACGCGTCATTTCCGTTTTCAGCGGCGCCCGCTATTGAACATCCAAGTTCCTTCCAATTAATGGTTGATACGATAGATTTAAGGACAAGCGGATTATCTTCAAAAACCACTACATTAAACATCATTTACCTTCCGTTTTTCGGCGGTTAAAAACGGCATCACCAAATTTACGGTTGTTCCCGAATTTTCTTTACTCTCTATTGTCAGGCCATACTTTTCGCCGTACAGTATCTTGAGCCGTTTATCAACAGCCCTTACGCCCACTTTGGTATGAGTTCCGGCATCATCCCTGACATTAACGGAATAATCAAGGAGCTGTTCGAGTTTTTCCCTGCTCATGCCAATGCCGTCATCCTTCAGTGTAATACACAAATTTTCTTCGCTGCGGCAGGCAGTCAAAAATATATTTCCATGTTTGGTATTGACCAATATTCCGTGGTACAGCGCATTTTCAATCAAAGGCTGCATGATAAATTTCGGGACGACCGCTTCCTGCGCGTCTTCATTTATGGTGATATGGATGTCAAATTTTTCGCCGTACGAGAGTTTTATAATTTTGAGGTATTTATAAATATTATCAATT
>WQZG01000172.1 GCA_009780855.1 Treponema sp. | reverse complement strand
TATGATCACGCTGATACTGTCGCTGGTGGGCTGGCCCGGTTCGGCACGGACAATTCGCGGTATGGTTCACGCGATCAAGCGTGAAGACTTTATCCAGAATTCCAGACTGGAAATGATCCCCTCCCCTGTTATTATTTTTAACCATATTATCCCGCAGATAGCCAGCCTCTTAATCGTAAGCATAGCGCTTTCGATTCCGGGCTTTATAATGACGGAAACAACGCTCTCCTACCTGGGACTCGGTATTGTGGACCCCGCTGTAAGCTGGGGCTCGCTGATTAAAAGGGATATCTCCACCCTGTCCAATTTGCAGGCCTATCCATGGCTTCTGTCTCCGGTATGGTTCCTGCTGGGTATTACCCTGGCCTTTAACTTCCTGGGCGACGCTCTGCGCGACTACTTTGATCCGTACCATACTGTGTTCCGCAAATCTGGTATTAAAAAATTATTTAGGAAGAGATCTCACAGAGGCACAGCGGACACGGAGGACACGGAAGGAAATGAGAAAGTAAAAGAGAGAAATGAGAAAAGTGAAGAAAGTCGCGGTGATTCGTTAACTCAGATTCCTCCGTGTAACTCTGTGGACTCTGTGGGCTCCGTGAGAGATTCTTCGTGCACAGTGAGAGATTCTTCGTGTACTGTGAAAGATTCTTCGTGCTCTGTGAGAGATTTCGGTCAAAAAAATTTATTGGAAGTACGGGATTTGACTGTTAAGTTTACTGTTCTGCGCGGGCAGGAGAGAGTTTATGTACAGGCGGTGCGCGGGGTTTCGTTTGAGGTCGGCAGGGGGGAAGTCCTTGGCATTGTGGGAGAATCCGGGTCCGGCAAGAGCGTAAGCGTTCAGGCTGTACCGGGGCTTCTGCCCAGAAACACAGATGTTACCGGGTCCGTACTATTTGACGGCAGGGAATTACTGGGCCTGCCTGTAAACGTGTTAAGGGAATTCCGCGGGAAGAAGATCGGCATGATTTTCCAGGAACCGGGCAGATCTTTTGATCCTCTGCAGAATATCGGGAAAGTTTTTCTTGAAACCTTCCGCAACGCGCAGCCAAAGATTACAAAAGAAGAAGCCGCAGAAAGGGCAGCAGAACTTCTGGCAGAGACAGGTCTGCCGGGCGGCAAAGACAGGCTTTTAAATTTTCCGCATCAGTTTTCCGGCGGCCAGCTCCAGCGGATCGGCATTGCTCTGGCCCTGGCCCAGGGCTGCGAGCTCCTTATTGCCGATGAGCCTACGACTGCCCTTGATGTCACCATACAAAAGCAGATCGTTGAACTGCTCAAAACCCTGCGCAGCAGCCGCGGTCTTTCCATAATTTTTATTAGCCACGACATTGATTTGGTTACCGGAATCTCCGACAGGGTTATGGTTATGTACGGCGGCCTTGTGATGGAAACACTGCCGGCGCAGGCAATATCCGGCGAAGGAAGTTTACACCCGTCGGGAGCGTTGCATCATTCGGGTGTTTTACACCCGTATACAAAGGCACTGCTGGCGGCCAGCCCGGAATTCGGCAGCCATTACACAAAGGATCGTCTTGCCGTAATTCCAGGGCGGGTTATTGATCCTGCCAATCCGGGGGACGGCTGTCCATTTACGGCGCGGTGCGGCATTGCCGGGGATAACTGCGCTGTTACCATGCCAAAGCTTGCAGGCATTCCGGGCAATATGCATATGGTACGCTGTTTAAAGGTCAATACAGAGGACGCATAAATGGCTTTATTAACCGTATCCAACCTAAAAAAACGCTTTAATCTGGAAGCAGGCTTCTTTGCCCGCGTCGGCGGACCTTACGGAAAATATATTCAGGCTGTTAACGGTCTGGATTTTTATATTGACAGGAACGAGAGTTACGGGCTTGTAGGCGAGTCCGGCTGCGGAAAAACAACGACAGCCCGGCTATTGGTGAGGATGTACAGTGCTGATGAAGGGGAAATTTTATTTAACGAAGCTGATAACGGCACGTCGCAATTAGCGTCGCAAATAGCGCCGCAAATTGCAGCGCAAAATGTCGGCGCTTTAAATAAAAAAGAACTTAAAAATTACCGCGAAAAGGTAAAATACATTTTCCAGGACCCGGCCCGTTCGCTTAATCCGCGGATGACCGTTTACGAAGTTTTAACATCAGGCCGCAGGTGGTCGGATAAAAAAGTCAGCGAAAAACAAAACAGGGAAGACGCGGCCGCCATACTGGAAGAGACAGGATTGTCGGCAGCGGATTTGGAAAGACGGCCGTCGGAGTTTTCCGGCGGGCAAAGACAGCGTATTTCAATTGCCAGGGCCCTGCTGATGAAACCGGAATTGTTAATCTGCGACGAGGTTGTTTCCGCCCTGGATGTGTCAATTCAGGGTCAGATACTTAACCTTTTACTGGACATAAGGTCTTCGCGCGGCCTTTCCTTCTTATTTATAGCCCATGATTTAAGGGTTGCCTGCTACTTCTGCGACCGGATTGGAGTCATGTACAGGGGCGAAATGATGGAGGAAGCGGACGCCAAAACGCTCTGGAAAAGCGGGCTTCATCCATATACCGGGCTCCTCTTTTCTTCTGCCGGAAAGTCCGCTACAATTATAAGTATTAAGCCGGACGAAAAAAACAGCCGTACCGCAGCAGATATTGCGGGGTGCGTTTACGCAGACAGATGTCCGTACGCACAAGAACGGTGTTTTTTGGAAAAACCTTTGCTGAGAAGCACCGAACCGGGACACAGGGTACGATGCTTCAGGGCCGGCAGTATCAATGTTTATTAGGGGAATAAGCAGTTGAAGAAGATTAAAGAATTTATTCACAGAATTATGTATTACCTGTGGAATGAAACCGGCTTTCCCATGCGCACCAAGCTGATTATTGTTTTCCTGGTCGTTAATATAATACCCCTCATTCTTATGACCATTATCGCATGGCGGCAGTTTTCGGTGCTTACAGATCTGTTATCGGGTATAGCCGCAAATGAAACATCCCAGGCGCTTAACGGCATTGCCACTCAAAATATCGAACGTATGACAACTGACACGGCCAAGACGGTAGCGGATTTTCTTTACGCCAGAGACAGCGACATCCTTTATTTATCCAAAATTGCCCCTTCAGAAGAAAATTACCGCAGTTTTATCCAAAGCCGCACGGGACGCCTTACAGCGAAAAATCAATGGGTTCTCGCCGCGGACGGGAAATCATGGGTCTGCGTTGATCCGTTTGTTCCGGACGACAGCCAGGGGCTGTCTACCAATCCGGAAAACAACGACATGGATAAATACAACTACCGTCAGCCTACCGGATTTAAGTATGACACGGTTCCTCTTTACGACGAGATCACCTATATCGATCTGGACGGGAACGAGCTGGTAAAGGTCGTTTCTTCACCGTCGGCCAAGATCCACTACCCCATGAGCACAGAGAAAAAAAATGTCTCAATCAGAGAAAATACC
>WQZG01000171.1 GCA_009780855.1 Treponema sp. | reverse complement strand
CCCCGCAGTCTTATCATCCAGGTACTGGGCGCCAAAACCGACATCACCCGTTTCGGCAGGGTGATCGTAAGTTTCGCCATACTCTGCCTGGTACTTCCCCGCGCCGGTATAACCTGGGATTTTTCAAAAGTTTTCACCCTCATTATGATGATCCTTGGCGGGGCCGTTACCTTTAGCGGCGTTTTTATTCTGGGCGCCACAATCTGCTTTTTTACCCTTGAAGGCCTTGAAGTGATCAACATCTTCACTGACGGCGGAAGGGAACTTGCCTCCTACCCCCTGCCTGTCTACGGCAAAAGGGTCGCCCGTTTTTTCACGTTTATCATCCCCTACGGCTGCATGAACTACCTGCCCCTGATGTACCTCACCGGCCGCGCCGTTCGTTGGCCTGTTCTTTACATGCTCATGCCCCTTCTGGGTTTTGTGTTCATCCTGCCCTGTTTAGGGGTCTGGCGGCTGGGGGTTAGGCGCTATAGCTCGGCGGGATCGTAAGCAAACGACAAGAAGAGTTCACGCAGGGGCGCGGAGGACGCAGAGGGAAACGACAGATTACAAAATCACGCGTCTTCCATTCTGATTTTTTTTGAAGTAAATGGGTAATTCTGGATGGCTAACTACGCATCATTTTTCATGATCGGAAAAATGATGCGTAGTTAGCCGTCGAATTTGGGCTTGTTTTTACGCATATACTGTCATAACTCATAAACATAAGACATCAAGGCTCGCAGATTGCGTACCTTCGGTACGACGCGGAGAATCGCAGATAATAATGGGTTTCGTATTGGAAATCCGCGTATTTCCGCGATAATCCGCGGGCCATTTTCCTTAAGTTTATTATGGTGTGTCTGACATGGTTTTTTTATCAAAATCATGGTATATTAATCATGAGGTTATATATGGAATTGCAATATACGTATTGGCAGGAAGAAGATGGCTGGTTTCTGGGATACCTGAACGATTACCCCGCTCATTGGACACAGGGAAAAACGCTCAAGGAACTGGAAGGGATGCTCACTGATTTATATGAGCTGGAACAGGAAGAACAACCCAAAACGATACCTGAACGAAAAACAGGAACGCTCACCTTGAGTCCTGCATGAAAAGAGGAATGTTGTTAAAGAGACTAAAGGCCCAGGGTTGTGTATTTGTGAAACATGGAAAGAAGCATGATGTGTACAAAAACGCCCGAACGGGAATAGAGGAGCGTGTTCCCCGGCACACTGACATTAATGAAAATCTGGCAAATCATATTATCAGGAATCTATCTTAATTCAGTTTGTTGCTTATACGCATAAGGTGTTAGACGCTATTTACTATTCCTCATCAATCATTGAACATATTTGATTGACATTATCAATCAGCATTTTTTTTATTTTCTGCTTTTTTTCTGCGTACAGGGATAAAAATCGATCATTCTCCTGGTTTGTTTCTTCATAAAATAGACGATACGGCGCAATACCAAGCGCTTCCGCAATTTTTTCAATGTATTTTATTGATGGAAACCTGCGCCCAATCTCAATTTGCCGTATATAGCATGGGTCGGTACTACACAGTTCCGCAAGTTTTTCCTGTGTATAGCCTAACTGTTTGCGGTATTTTCTTAGATTAGCCATAAATACCTGTTGTAGTCCCATAACTAAGTCTAATAGCTCCTATATTTACCTTGACAGTAACTATTCGCTCCTGTTAAAATAATATGTAATTAACAAATAGCTCCTGTGTATTTTATTTAACAATAACAGGGGATATTAGCATTTAATTCGATGAAAATGTCTAAAAACTATAATGTATCTAAACAAAAGGGGTGAATAAAATGAAAAAGTCCGGTTTTCTTCTCTGCGCGTTATTGGCGTTTTTGAGCTTTGGATGTACCGATCCAACCAGCAATCCAAGCGACGATACAAAAATCCAAAACCTCCTGAAGGTGGGAGAAACATCTTTGGTGTTCACCGCTGCCGGCGGCTCACAATTGGTTGCGGTTTCAGGGACTGCGGATTGGACTGCCGCGTCTGATCAAACATGGTGCAACGTTTCTCCTGCTCAAGGAAGCGGCGACGGATCCATTACCATCACATTACAGCAAAACTCCACTGTGGTACAGCGAAGCGCCAATATTACCGTTGCGGCAACGCAGGGCGGCATAAGCTGTAACATCCTCATTACCCAGGCGGCTGGTCAACCCACAGGGCCAGTTACCGATTCCGACGGTCACAGCATCGACGCTACTCCGGCGGCTTTGGAATTTCAGAGCGCCGGGGGAAGCAAATCCTTACAGGTCACGGCTAACGTGGAATGGCAGATTGTTTCGGATCAAACGTGGTGCGATGCAACGGGTTCCTCTGGTATTGGCTTCAACATCAATCTGGATGTAACCGTTAGCGCCAATACCGGGGCAAGCCGATACGCCATACTCACCATCAGTAACACAGAGTATGGCTTGAGCATGGATATCGCGGTAACACAGGAAGCCGGTAGCGTAAAAACCTTTACCTATACCGCGTCCGCGGGGAGCGGCGGAACGATAAGCCCCAGCGGTCAGGTTTCGATAACGCAGGGTGAAGATAAGACCTTTACTGCATCACCAAACACGGGGAACATGGTTGACCAATGGATAGTGAACGGTAATGTAGCCGCCAGTTCCGGTACAAGCTACACCGTCACCAATGTACAGGCGAACGGAACGATTCAGGCAACATTCAAGGCAACACAGCCGGCAATTGACGCAAATAAGATACCGGGAGCATGGCAGGCAGTTACATTGGTAGCTGATGACGGAACAACTACAACATACAACAGTACTATAGGCATACTGTTCACCTTGAACAATGATAAATCCTTCGATTGGAATGTACAAAATTCCAACCCAAGTACTGTTAAGGTCGAAGTGAAAGGTACCTGGACATATAGCGCCGTAAACCAAACCATTGTATGTACAGGAACCATGTATTTGGGCGGTTCGGCATTTGCCACGCAAAACGATACATACCTAGTCCAACAATTGTCAGATACAACACTGGTTTTTACTGAGGCAGGCGCAACATACACGTTCAACAAGGTTAATGTGGCGGTGACGGATTTTGCACCCACATCTCTGGCCAGGGGATACATCTTTGCTACACAACCGGGCGGAAATACCTCCAACACTGTTACCTACTGGATATGGAATGCCTCACAAGGTTTTAGCCCATTCAATACTTTTAGTAATTATGTCTACATTCAACCTACGTCTTACACCTATAGTAAAACAGGTCCAAATACGGCAACATTTAGTTATGCAATCGAACAGTATAATTCTAATGGGGTTACTCCCTACAGATATTGGGTTTACTCAGGAACGCTGACCTATACTTCTGCTACTCAATGTGATTATGTTTATAGCAACACCTATCAAGGAGCGCTTCAGTATAGCAATCAAAAAGTAACATTCTATGTACGTATCGATCCCAGCGCGGTTTATTTACCGTATTAAAAATGGTATCTTCTCAAAAAGACTGCATTTTCGGAGTTTTT
>WQZG01000170.1 GCA_009780855.1 Treponema sp. | reverse complement strand
GTTTATGCGGGTTTGTTGGCCTAGGACAGACAACTGAATAGCTGTTTTCTATCCTGTTTTTCTATCCTTTTTCCGGGGATAGAAACGGGTTGAAATACGAGGAAGCGGATCGAAGCGGTCATAACGGCCCTGACTCGAAATGCGGTTGGCAAGTAGATAATGAAGTTGCCGAAAACCTTGTGTTTATGCGGGTTTGCGGGCTTAGGACAGACAACTGAATAGCTGTTTTCTATCCTGTTTTTCTATCCTTTTTCCGGGGATAGAAACGGGTTGAAATACGAGGAAGCGTATCGAAGCGGTCATAACGGCCCTGACTCGAAATCAGGTAGCCCTCACGGGCTCGTGGGTTCGAATCCCACCGCTTCCGCCAAAAGGGTTTTCTAAAAAAGATGGACCCGCGAAAAACCCGCTGAACAAGCGGGTTTTTTGACGTTTCAAAGGCAAAATCGACAAAGGTTTGGGAGTAGATCTTTGTAAGCGTCAAAAAGGAGTTGAACCTATGTAAAAAAGCCGCCCCACAGTATGAGACGGCGAACAGACGAATCGTTATCTGCATGCGGTTTGTGCGGCATCAGACCAGGGCAGACAATTCTCAGCGGAGATTCCGTAAGGCAATCGTTCCAATAAAAACTTGAGATAATCGAACGGCTTGAGCCCGTTGGCCTTGGCGGTTTCGATGATGGAATAAACCGCCGCGCTGGCATCGGCACCTTTAGGCGTATTACAGAACAGCCAATTTTTACGGCCGACGGCGAATGGCCGGACAGATCGCTCCGCACGGTTGTTGGAAAGTTCAAGCCGGCCGTCAAGAAATACGTTCATCAGCCAGCCTTTCTGATTCACGGTATAAGTCAATGCCACGCCGTAAATTGTTTTCGGCGTGGGATTATGATCATACTCTGTTTTTGCCCATGCGAAAAACGCCTCAGCGACCGGCTTTGATTTTTCAAGCCGGACTCGGTAACGCTCATCAAAATCCAACCCCTGCTTTGTATAGTCGGCTTCCAGCCCGAATAACTGGTTGCAGTAGCCAAGGCCGATCTGCGCGGGAGATTTGTTTCGGATGCCCGGCGGCAGCGTTTTCAGCGCGTCTGTGAATTTCCGCCTCATGTGCGCCCAGCATCCGACCACCGTGATTTCTGGCGGCAGTTTGCAATGATAAGCGTCGTAGCCATCCGTATGCAGCTTTCCGGCAAAGCCATTTAGAAAGCTGCTCGCGCATTCACCGGCCCTGCTGGGTTGGTAATCATACAGCACCACAGGCCGCTTCGCGTCGCCGGATGTCCCGTAAAGCCACACATAACTTTTCTGACTGGCTTTCCTGCCGTCCTCATGCAGCACCTGGAGCGTGGTTTCATCCGCGTGAAGAATCCCGTTTTTAAGAAGCTCGTCATGAAAAAGATTAAAAAGTCCGGCGAACCACCGTTCATGAGCAGCGATGACCCAATTGGCCATATTTTGACGGGAAATATTTACCCCGATGCGCTTCAGTTCCTGCTCCTGACGGTAAAGCGGCAGCGCAAGCGTGTATTTATTGTGGAGTATCTGCGCCAGCAGACTTGGACTGACAATGCCGCTGCCGGGCATCATCGCGGCGGGAACCTTACTTTTTTTCATGGGCACATGATCTGAAGTTCGTTCGCAGTGACGACAGCTGTAAACCGTTTGGACGTGCTCAGTGACTTTATACTGTGCCGGAAAGCAAGTCAGTTCGCGCCGGAAAACATCATGGCCGCAGGCGTGCATTTCACCCCCGCAATCGGGGCAGACGCGTTCGGATTCGGGCAGTTCATGAATAATCTGCTCGGTGGGCAGACCTGAAAAATCAGCCTCCCGTTTCCCCTTTTGCTTTTTTCGGGCATAAGTGATCTGTTCAAGCTCCGGCTCCGCCACTTCAGGATCCGCAGTGGCCTCGGCTTCGTTAAACAAGGAAAGCTGATCCGCGTTTTCAATTGTTTTTTCGCTGGACGAACCAAATTGCCGTGCCTGCATCAGCTTGAATTGCTGCGTCAGCCACTCGACCTGCTGTTTCAGCCGGACGATTTCATTGTCTTTTTCGGTTAATATTTTCCGAAGCTCGGCGGCGTTTTCAGGTTCAGTTTTCATGATCTAATTATATCACGAAAGCCGCATAAAATCAAGCAATATCGGCATTTTCGCCGATTTTTTCACATGACGTTTTCTGAAGTTTTTTCTTATTCTTTTTTCGCTTTTCAGACTTTGCCTTTTGCCCGATGGGAACGATGGATTTGGTTTTCAAAAACTCAAATTCTTTTTCTGTAATTTCAATTACCGATCCCGCTTCCGCCGGAGGCCATGGATAGCTTCCACTCTGCGCGCGACGCTGAGCGACACAGAATCCGGCGCCGTCCCAATCCAAATATTTCAGCATGGTGCCTGAAACGTCACAAAAAACATAGATGTCACCGTCGAAAGGGTTCCGATTTAATTGATACTGGATAATCCCCACAAGACCGTCTAAACCGTTATACATGCTGGTGACGCCGCATACCAGCCACACGCGCCGTCCGCGCTTGTACGTTTTTTCGGCCTTTCGCTCGGCCTCTTGAAGCAACTCACGCCACTCTTCCGGGTTGTGGTAATAAATACGGTGCCTTGCCTTTTGTGGCCCATCAGGCTGGTGCCGCCCCGCGACCGAACATTCGAAACTGCAATATTTTCTGTTTGTACTGATCAGAGCGGAAAATTCTTCGCCGCACCATTCGCAAATGATTGTTTGGCGAGTTTGCGCCATCGTTTTCAGATAGCAGTCCCTGCCGCAATATTCTCCGCCATGCCAGCGGTCGCCATTGAACTGCCGCCCGCAGCAAACACATTTTTTCTCGGCCGGTGTGTCGATCGGATTGGCTCTGTGATATTCTTTCCACCATTCCAGCCTACAGGCGTCGCCGCAAAAACGCCGTGATCTTCCGTTCCCCCACGCCGGCTGAAATTCCACGCCGCAGTTGGGACATACCTGTTTGGGCCTTTCCCGGCAATTTCTTCGCTCCTGGGCTTTCTTTCCGTTATACGCGATGCGGCATCTGTCACTGCAGAACCTCCGCCACCGCCCCGGTTCTCCGGTTTGTTCCACATGTTCCCCGCATTCCGGACAAGTGTCCATCTCTCCTCCGAAATATCGCTTTGCATTGCAATATTTCACGCGGCATTCATTGCTGCAGTATTTTTGGTGCTTGATGTGGCACGTCGGCTCAAACGGCTTTCCGCAGCACAAGCACTCAATTGTTGTTCCCATGTTTCCGCTCCTGCTAAAATTGTGTTTGGACTTTACTATCCAACTATATTTTAGCAGAAAATACATGCTTCACATAGGTTCAACTCCTTTTTGACGCTTACACATATACGGTCAATTTACACTGACACTGACGCACCCGGACGGCCAAAAACTGCTGATGGTGGAGGATGACGGAAATTGACCGCGTTGTCCGCTATAGTTAAGGCGGGCGTTGTCAACGCCGGTATATTCGGCGGCTTTTATCCAAAAATAGATAAGACAGGGGGGCGTAAAGGTTTCGACGGGGAC
>WQZG01000169.1 GCA_009780855.1 Treponema sp. | reverse complement strand
CCGTTCAGATAGGCCATTGAACCATCCAAATCCACGGTAGCCCGGAGCGTTATCGAACCAGTTTCCCTGGTGTATGTCGCCGCGTATTGCCCTGTGGGTGTAGAACCGGGCCTGTCGATATTCTGAGCGTCCATGCCGTCAATGGCGTTGGGTTTCCATACTGTATAAATGCTCGTTATTCCGGGATTGGAGGTGAGGGTACCCAGGAGCATGCTATCGAAGCGGTTCCGTCTGTCGCTCACCTCAACATCCCTGTAATCTTCCATTATGTCGGCCAGGGTGCGCATCATCCGTATATGGGCGGCTTCCCTGCCGCTCCAGTACTCAGCCTGGTGATCGGCAAGGTATCCGATGCTTCTTTTGCTCAATTCTATACTGATATTGGAAGCTTCCATCAATAGAATTATGGCAATACCGGCAACTACAACAGCAATGCTGGCGATTACCATGATGCTTATTTTGAATTTTATTTTCATATTATTTTCTCCTTTTTTTAAATTATTTTTAAGATTAATTAAAAATAAAAAAAAATTTTTTAAATAATAAAAACCCATTAAACATTAATTTTTTTATTAATCTTTGTCAATATTGAAAAATCATAATAAAATACATTTTTTCATAATATAATCATAATAAAATTAAGAAAATTAAATTTACTGGAACACATGCCCGTAAGCCCAATGACCGTTCTTTTGCTCCAGTACAGCTATAAGTTTGTCATTTTCTACAAAAATTCCTGCGGCAGGAGCTTCCTGCAAACCGGAAACCAGGTTTTTTAATAAGCTGCCATCCAGAGGCTGGCCGCATACCAAACTGGCAGTTTGTTCTTCATTGGCATATACGGCCGGCAATTCCAGAGTGCGGAATATCTGCACAGTTATAGGCCGGACTGCTTTAATAAGGTCTTCCCTGTCTGCTTTTTCCCCGTCAATGGCGTCTTCCAGCAAAAAATTACCGATCGCTGTGCGCCGGAGAGCAGACAAATGAGCACAGCTTCCCGCGGCCTGTGCAATGTCCCTTGCCAACGAACGGATATAGGTCCCGGCAGAGCAGACTACCTGTATTCCCGCGTAAGGAGGATCCCAGGATATCAATTCCAGGCTGTAAATGGTAACCGGGCGTTTTTGCATTTCTGGCGGTTTGCCCTGCCTGGAAAGCTCGTAAGCCCTTTTACCGTCAATATGAATTGCCGAAAATGCCGGAGGCGCCTGCATGATATCTCCGCGGAAGAGATTTAACGCTGCCTCAACTTCGTCCCTTGAAGGAAACTTTCCGTTTGTTGTTATTTTGCCTTCCGGGTCCAGCGTATCTGTTTCTGTGCCGAAGAGTATCACGCCTTCATATACTTTTTTACAGTAAGAAAATAACGATGTTAATTTAAGGGCCTTCCCGGCCAGGACCAGAAGGAGTCCCCCGGCAAATTTATCCAGGGTTCCCGTATGACCGACTTTACCGGTGCCAAGATTTTTTTTAACTATACCAAGGGATTCAAATGAAGTAAGGCCTGGATTTTTATGGAGCAGCAGCAGGCCGCCGGGGTCAGTCTTGCCGGCCTTCATCTGTTGTTGTGCTGTCAGCTTTTGTGCCGCCGGCTGCGTTTGTGCCCACTGCTGCGTTTAAACTGTCAATTTTTTGTATGATGTCAAATCCTTCCCTTATGCTGGAATCTTCGTGGAATTTCAAACGCGGAGTTTTGCGTATCCTCATGACCGAGGCAAGGTGAGACTGAATAAACCCTGCGGCGCTCTGGAGCCCTTCCACTCCCCTGGCCAGGCTGGTCTCCGGCCGGAAGGTGGAGATATAAACATCGGCCCATGTAAGGTCTTTGGATACAGTGACTCTGGAAACCGACAGGAATGGGTTTACGCGGCGGTCCTTGATTTTGCCTTCAACGATCAGGGCGCCGATTTTTTCCTGGATCAGGCGCCCTACCCGCTCCGTCCTGAATTCAGGCATTGCTTAAGTGTCTCGCTACTTCAATAATCTCAAAGATTTCCAGTTGATCTCCAACCTGGACATCATCAAAACCTTCTATGCCGAGTCCGCATTCAAACCCCGCGGAAACTTCCCTGACATCATCCTTGAAACGGCGCAGGGATCCAATTTTACCGTGGTAAATTACAATGTGGTCCCGGATAATATTTAGACTTGCGCTGCGTTTGACAGTGCCTGTAAGTACATAACAGCCGGCAATAACGCCGAACTTGGGAGTCTTGAAAATATCACGCACTTCTACAGTCGCGATTACTTCTTCCCTGGTATCCGGCTTGAGCATGCCTTCCATGGCCTGCTGAATTTCTTCCACGGCCTTGTAGATGACATTGTACTTGCGTATATCTACCTTCTCCTGGTCAGCCAGTATTTTGGCTTTGGGAATAGGACGGACATTGTAACCGATGATTATCGCGTTGGAAGCGACCGCCAGGTCCACATCGCCCTCGTTGATTGCGCCCGGCAGAGCCTGTATTACATGGAGCCGGATCTCTTTTGTTGAAAGTTTTTCCAGGCTTGACCGCAGAGCTTCCGCGGAACCCTGGACATCGGCTTTTATAATTACCTTGAGTTCCTGGATCTCGCCGTCGCTTATCATGTCGTGCAGGTTGTCCATGGTAATCTTGATGACGTTTTTAGCGTCCTCGTAACGTTTGAGTTCCTGACGTTTGAGTGAAATTGAACGCGCGGTTTTTTCGTCCTCGACAACCTGGATGGGATCGCCCGCGTTTGGTATGCCCTCAAAACCCAGTACTTCTATTGGCATTGAAGGCGTGGCTTCTTCGATTTTTTCTCCCTTGTCTGTAAACAGGGCCCTGACCTTGCCTGGCCAGATACCCGCGACAAAGGAATCGCCGATGCACAAAATACCCCTTTCTACAATAACCGTCGCAACTATACCGCGGCCGTGATCGATTCGAGATTCAAGAATCTTGCCTTCCGCGCTGCGGTTGTAGTTTGCCTTTAGGTCAAGAATCTCGGCCTGCAGCAGAATGGCGTCTATCAGTTTGTCGATGCCTGTTTTTTGCAGGGCCGAAAGCTCTACAAACATTGTCTGTCCGCCCCATTCCTCCGGCATTAAACCAATGTCAGATAGCTGGCTCTTTACACGGTCTGGATTCGCTTCCGGTTTATCAATTTTATTTACAGCCACAATTATGGGAACATCGGCTTCTCTTGCGTGGTTTATAGCTTCTATGGTCTGCGGCATAACACCGTCGTCCGCTGCTACCACCAGTACCACGATATCGGTAACCTGGGCGCCGCGGGCCCTCATGCGGGTAAACGCTTCGTGGCCCGGAGTATCGAGGAAGGTAATTTTTCCTTTTGGTGTATCGACTATGTACGCTCCAATGTGCTGGGTAATACCGCCGAATTCGCCGGATACCACGTCGGTGCTCCGTATGGCGTCCAGCAATTTGGTCTTGCCGTGGTCAACATGTCCCATAACAGTAACCACAGGCGGCCTGGGCGCCATAACCGCGCCGTCGTCGGAAGCGGTTTCAATTAAGGTTTCGTCGTATAGGCTTACGATTTTTACTTCTGTGCCGTATTCGGAGGCGAGGATCGAGGCAGTCTCCGCGTCAATCTGCT
>WQZG01000168.1 GCA_009780855.1 Treponema sp. | reverse complement strand
TGTTTTAGCGATACGGTTCAGTAGCGGTTTTGTTGGAAAGAAGCGTACTGTCTGATCTGCAGTTATAATCCAGATTCCTATGGCAGGCATATAAAGGTAACGGTCGGCGAGCGGGGTGCTGGGGAAGTATACAATCCCGCTTACGGGAAGCCAGAAAACTATAAGCCAGCAAAAACCAAAGAATGTGACGTAGCTTCGGCCTTTAGTGAGACACCATACTGAAATTGCAATTATGGATATCCAGCCAAGAAGGATAGGGAGGAGAAGCTGGTGCAGATTTTCCGGAATTGAGTATACAGGGCTCAAGGCAGTTGGCCATATTATTGTTAAAAGATATCTCGGTATAATATAAATATTGTTAAGAAGTCTGCTGCTTAAGCTTGGTATATTAAACATAAACTGCGTTGTGTTTGTTCCGAAACTCGGAATGATACTTGTCTGTATCCCAAGTTTTGAAAGGGTCATCCATCGCATTATAAGGTAAATCAGCATTGCTGCTGCGTATGGTAAAAACCTAACGATACCTTTTACTATTGAATAATCTTTTTCTTTTCGAAATGCGCTGTATTCAGTAATAAAGAGTATCGGAGCAAGGGTGAGGGCGCTCTCTTTAGAAAGGAGGGCGGCAAGGAATAGCGCCCCGCTGGGCAAATTCAGCATTACCTTTTTATATATCACGCTTCTGTAATGTAAGAGATATGTCAAAAACACAAAGAAACAGGCCAGAAGGGTATTCCTGCCCCCCGCGTTAAAATCAACACTTTCGGTATTTAAAGGGTGAAGGGCGAAGAAAAGAGCGGCAAGCAGGGCGATATTTTTCCTTTTAGTAACGGTTTTCACCAAGAAATAGAGTAATGAAGCATTTGCGGAGTGTAATAATACATTAAACAGTCGTACTAAAAATGGATTAAATCCATGGATATGTTTCTCCATGTAAAAGGAGAGCAGGGTTAAAGGGCGGTAGTAAGGCAATAATGTACTGTCATTTAACGTATCAATACTACTGAACAATCTTAGAGGATGGCTGTTAAACAGAGGGTTTGTAACCATTACTGCATGGTCATCCCATACAAACCCGTTAAAAAGGGAGTTCGTATATACAATAAGGGCTACTAAAAAAACAAACAGCCCATAATACGTATCAATTATTTTTTCCGGAAGTTCGTCCTCTTTAAAAATGTAACCTTCTTTCATACTTTCTCTTTTACTGGATTGCTTTGTCGTTGGGGTTACATTTAGCAAAGTGAATGTGCTCTTTGCAATGACATGCAGGAGAATTGATGGGTTTGATGTAGGGGACGTATACTGGGCGTCCCGAAGCAAAACATGTAGGGGCGATCATTACTGATCGCCCGATAACACGGGCGGCAGGTTGCCGCCCCTACGAGTTAATTAAGTTTGTCAACTTGCCACCAGAACTCATTCCCTTTCCTTACTCCATAACCTATGCTCTTTCCGTCAGGAGAAAAGACAGGGTTCCATACAGCGTCAAATTTGGTCAGCTCTTTGGATGCCCCTGTTTTCATGTTGTAAACTACGACAAATCTCTTGTCATTGCTTCTCGCCCGATAGACCAGTAGTGTATTGTCCTTGGAGAATTGAGGCGATACTATTTTGTCGTATTCCCCAACAATTTTGTCATTCAGGAAAATCTTGTCTTTACCAGCTACCTCCGCAGCTATCGCATAGTGTTTACCATCATTACTGTAAATCATAAAATTTATGCCGTTAAATTGTTTGCCGCTCTCCTTGCCGTTTACGAATAATAAAACATTATTGCCTTTAACCGCAGAGAACAAAGCGTTATCAGCATCAAAACATTCTACGTCAAGGGCCATATCAAGGGGTGGCATAGCGTGTTCATTTTTGCCTATCACAAGAATCAGCTTGTTACCTTTTGCTATCAGGTAAGCCGCCGTCAAGCCGTCTTGAGATATAGCAAGATTGGTAATGGAATCGTACGTTATCCCCTCGGTTTCTTTAAGCGTACTGTTATTAAAAGTGAAATTGACGACATGCTGTTTTCCGTTAAGTCCGGCAATATAAAGCAAATTTGATTTTGAGGCGTTGGCTACAATTGGCTGCGCGATAAAATCATATTTTTTGCCTTTCCATACAGGTTTCAAATTTTTATCCAAAACAGTTAAAAAGCTTTTCTTTGTTGTTGTATCAGTTGCTTGATATGCTATTTGACCTACTGCATTTAAGAATATGGAAGGATCCGCACTGTAAAAAGGTTGGCTTGTTTCATCACCTCGTACAATTACCCAGTGGTCTTTCTGCCTTCCGGCGTATAGTACAACGCCATCCGGTGTAAATTTAGGTTTTGTAACGGCGTCAAAAGATTTTCCGTTTGTATTGTTAGCTACTACACTTTCCAATGGTCCGTCTTTTACAATATACGCGATTTGATTATTAAAAAAAGCGGGGTTCCTGATATCATCATTGGGAGCACTCAATGAATCATTGATCTGCATTCTCTTTTTTGATCCATCTTGAATAATTATAGCTACGGAATGACCATCATTACTGAAAAAAGCGTCTTCTATCGTTGTGCCTGTTTTTATTGTCGCTAGTTTTGTACTGTTATTATTGAAAGTGTATTTACTTATTGGCGCGGGATTACTTGTGGCTTTACATCCAAATATTATAACTAGTGAAAACAGTAATAAAAGATATATTAATTTGTTTTTCATATGTTCCTCATATTTTAAAAAGAAAAAAATAGCCCCATCTTGTAAAGATGGGGCTGAGATTAAAATTATTCAGCAAGTTCCGCTAATAAACTCCACCCGGCGTAAAGGCAGTCCCAGCGCCAGTAGCACTACCCATACTGCTGTTACTGCAACTAGTACTTCCACCAGTAACGTTAAATGTTGGCATTGGGGCAAAAGAACATCCTGCAGTACCAGATGATGGTGTTGTTCCGGTTTTACCCTTGAATGTCATAGTCTGTCCGTTAACATAGACAGATAAGGGCCTTACTGCCATATTCGGATTACGTATAAATGCGTAACCAAGACTGGAATGTACTGTCATTACTGTTGTTCCAGCTACATCAGGGGCTATAGGAGCTATAGGTGTAGTATGGCCGTAATATGTATTGAAACCGTGGACATCAGCAGAACGTGCACGACGCTGTACACCGTTAGCTGATAGCGGTACGCCGTTAGCATCAGTCCGTCCGTCAGGACTGGTTGAGTGGCAGTATGTACAACCATTCTTAAACCAGCTTGTCATTTGACTGGAAGTGTTGGCACCAACAGCAGATCCAGTGCCATGACTACCTGTAGATGTAGCTGTATTATACCCTGCATGGCAGGCAATACAGAATGTTGTGTTATTAACAGTACTACCGCTAATTGTACTCCAATCAACGCCCCGAAGTTCAACGGAATTAAGGCTGCCTGCTACTGCTGTAATGTTTGAACCGTGAGCAGTTACAGTGCTTGTAAGTAGAGTATTAGTGCCAGCAGGTATATTTACACTTGCAGGAGCGTGACAATCCCAGCATGACATCAAGGCACCCCATTGATTTGTAGCAGTATTAGTTTTTGTTATAGCGTTCCATGGAGCTGCCATCCTTGATCCCATAGTATAGGAGTTATTTGCTCTGGCAAGAACAGGGTGATATGAACGATTTGTTGATGCGAATTGCGATGCGACGTCAACTGCTGTAGACTGATTCCCGAAAGGAGTCTGAGGC
>WQZG01000167.1 GCA_009780855.1 Treponema sp. | reverse complement strand
TTTCTTCGATGCCGTCGCTGTAGGTTACGCAAACCGACATGAGCCTGGCGCCCAGTTTGTCCCTGCGCATCTGAAGCCCGCCGTCTTCCGTAAGGGCGGCCAGGGCGCCCCTGATTATTGTCCCGTCAATCACGTCCTCCGCAAAGTCGGCCTGTTTTGCGATTGTACGGCTTGCGGCCTGTGAGACGGGCGCGTTGTCTATGCCCCTGGCCGCGTCCCGCAGCAGAATTCCTTTTTTGCCGAACAGGGCAGCGGCTTCGCCGTCCGAAAGCCCCGCGAGTTCCCCCACGTTCCTGAAACCTGTAACCTGGACGGTTCTGGCAAGCGAAGGCCCCAGGCCCGGCAGCAGGCTTATGTTCTGGTAACGGAGAAAACACTCCTCGTCCCCGGAACGCACCTCGATAAAGCCCTCCGGCCTTATGGCCCGGCTTGCGACTTTTGAGACCAGCTTGTTTGTCGCCCTTGCCGCCGCGGCCTCAACATGTATATCCCTGGAAATTTCATTCTGAATATGGCAGACGCAGTCGGTAGGGGAACCAAAAATCCGTTTTGTTCCCGTTATGTCCAGGTAAATATTCCCGGCGCCGTCGTTTTGCCAAAGTGGGGCGTAACGGGCAATGATGTTTTCCAGAGCCCTGTTCACCTCGCCGCATTTTGCCGGATCCGGGGGCACTATCTCCAAATCCCTGACCATGCGGTTGGCCTGCGCCAGCGCCATGCCCCGCCTTATGTTCTGCCTTAATGCCTCCGGCGATAAATCCCATACAACCGCCCTGCCTCCGGATCCGCCCGCTATAACATAGGGTCTGCCCCGCAGACAGGGTTCCTTAAGAGAGGCCACAGCGGCCCGGAATCCTATTATGTTAAGATGGGCTATTACCCGTTCCATAAAAATATACTATACTTTTGTATGGGTATTGTCAAGAAGAACTGTCTGGAAACTCCCGGAGACATAACTTCCGTATAGGTTGACATTCCCTGTGGTTTTTAACGATAGTCTTAATATGGATATTACTCCAATGACCCAGGCTTATCTTGAAACATTAACAACAAGGGAACTGGCTAAACTGGCCGATGTCCACGGCGTCGATATTCCCCCGGGTCTGGATCGTATTTTTATTATTGAGGAGCTGCTGGAATTGGCGGCCTATGATATGGAAACCGAAGAAGAATATCCTGAGGAACCGCAGCCAAAAGCTATAATGTCCGCGGTACTGCCCAAAAAATATAATATTACGTTTTTGGAAATATTGGTGAGGGATCCATTATGGGTTTATGTTTATTGGGAAATCAAGAGCGCGGATCGGGAAATTTTGGAAAAGGCCGCGGACTTTAACGGCTACTACCTTAAAGTATCGCCGTGGGGGTGGTTTGCTCCTGACGAAGTATTCACTGTGCCGATTACTCCCGATGATAACGCAAGGTACCTTGGGTTTCCTCCTGCGGATAATAAACAGGAAACTTTCCAGCGAAGTTACAGGGTGGAACTATACGCCGAGCGGGGAGGGGAAGGAATTCTGCTGATAACAAGCGATCCCTTCAGGCTGCCGCTTCTTTTTCCCAGGGTGGACAAAAAAGAAAATAATAAATATCCTCCTTTGATAAGCCTGTCCGGGGCCGATGATTTTCATGTTCTGCGGAACGGAGATCGCCAGGTCCGGATAAAAAAGAACGGTAATACATCAGCAGTCTGATATGAACAATATTCCTGTAATTTCTGCTATACTGAATATTCATGCGCCCTTTGTAAGGCATCCTGAACAGCCCCTGTGCCTCCAGGAATACTGGTTTTTCCAGACACTCTCCGAGACCTGCCTGCCCATCCTCGAAGTATTTGATCGCCTTGATTCCGGTCATATACCTTTCCGCGCCGGCATATCGCTTTCCCCGACAGTTTGCCATATGTTAAGCGACGAACTGCTTTTGAACCGCTACATTGAATATGTGGACAGGAGAATCGAATTCGGGGCGAACCGGCTCAAAACGCTGGCAGAGGATGATGAAACATACGGCTCGGTAAAATATTATTACAACCGGTTCCTGGATCAGCGGGTGCTTTTTACCGAGCGGTATAACAGGGATATACTGAAAGTTTTTGACTATTACCAGCGCAAAGGCCGCGTCGAACTGCTTGCGACTTCCGCGACCTACGCTTATCTGCCTTTTTTTACCGCATATCCGGAGGCGATCCAGGCGCAGATGGAAGTTACTGTCGCTACCAACCGGATTAATTTTGAAGGGTATCCCCAGGGTTTTTGGCTTCCCCAGATGGGATGGTCAGGCGATTTGGATAAATGGCTGCGATCATATAATTTTGCCTACACCATTCTGGATACCCACGGTCTTGTCAATGCCAATCCTCCCGCGCAAAAGGGCAGTTTTTATCCCGTAAAAACTCCATCAGGCATAATAATCCTTGGAACGGATTTTTATGCGCGCCGGGATTTGGCATCAATAGCCGGTGATCCTGTATTCCGCAATAACTATCATGACCTGGGATATGAACTTCCTCCGGATCAAATCAAGGCTTTTTTGGGAGCAGCCGGGGGCCGCGCAAGCACCGGATTCAAATGTCAGTCCATAAACGGTACTCCCTATAACCAGGAAGCGGCCGTGATCACGGCAAAGGAAAAAGCCGGCCTGTTCATTAAAAACCGTATGGAATATTTGAACGCTGCCAGGCAGTACATGGATGCTCAGCCGCTTTGCGTATGTGTATTCGACGATAAGTTCCTGGGATCGCAGTGGTACGAAAGCCCGCTGTTTCTGGAAAGCCTCTTTAGGGAAAACGCCGAACTGGGCAAACTTCAGTTCATGACTCCTGCTGAATACATATTCAAAATGGACCCCAGGACTTTTCAGACTGTATCTCCGGAGTACTCATCCGGCGGAACTAACGGCTACGCAGAAACCTGGCTGGACGCTTCCAATGACTGGATTTACCGTCACACAATGCGCGCCCTTGAACGGATGATCGAACTTGCCGAACGCTTCCCGGACAACACCGGCTTAAAAGAAAGAGCCCTCAATCAGGCCGCCCGTGAAATCCTGCTGGCCCTTGCCTCCGACTGGCCGGCTATGCTCTACCGTCAGGAAAACACCGAGTACGCCAGAAGCCAGCTGGAATCGGCCCTGCGGAATTTTACGACAATCTACGAAGCGCTGGGCAGCAATCACATAAGCACAGAATGGCTGACTAATCTCGAACGCAGACATAATATTTTCCCAAACATAAATTACCGGGTGTTCAGAAGGAAGAAATGAAGAAGGAAGAAGGAGAAATGAGGAAGGAGAAATTAAAGAGGTCTGCTCAGTCAGTCTGCTGGTTGTTGTCACGCTGGTCAATTCACGTAATGTCGAACAAATTTTTTGTAACATGTTTATCGCGTTCCTCTGTTCCAACTTCACATTTCTAATTCCTCATTATTAATTTCTAATTTGTTAAAAGTCCAGCGTCTGCATATCTTTAATTCTCTGCTGTATATTCATTGCCTGCGCTATTACATTAATGCCTTCGCGCGCGGGCTGGAATTTTGGATTTAACCGTAGGGCTTCCTGCCAGCAGGACAGTGCGCCGGCATTGTCACCCCGGCCGTATGCGTCCAGGCCCAATAGATAAAGTTCGTCAACTTTTGCCGCTGTCGCAGCCCGGCCGCCGTCGCCAAGGTTAAAACGGACTCCCAGGCTTACCCTGTTGAGCGGCTGTATCTGGGTCATCAGGTCCAGACTGTAGTTTATGTCCAGGGAAATTTTGTTAAGGTCTATTGCGCTGCCTATGGTGACGCGGGCGCTTCCGGATTTTCCCATTATTCCCATCCGCATTGATAGAAAATTGGTAACCGCTGCGGAAAATCCCAGAGCCCAATACGGTTTTTCGGACAGGCTTATATCTGTCAGATTAAG
>WQZG01000166.1 GCA_009780855.1 Treponema sp. | reverse complement strand
CCGGTTGTACTATAGGAATAGATGTTGTCGCGGACTGTGCCATGGACAGTGAATCAAGACAGGCGTTACCGAAAAACTGGTTATATACCGCAGGGATCTGCTCTCTGTTGCTGGCCCGCGAAACATCCGCTCCGGTACGCTTGAATATTTCGCTTACATCCAGGCCTGGCGTTTTAAGGTTTTTCAGAAGAAAGCCGGTAAAAAGACCGTTCCTGCCAGTCCCGTCAGCAGAGGTGGAACCGGCGCTGGTGGCGAATACTATGATGCTATCTGCGGGTTGGCCTGTTACAATGGCAAGACCTCGGTTCGTGCTCCGGTTCCAAGCGGCGGGGAAATCCCGGCAGGCATCCAATACGATAATGTTAAGCTCGTTCCTCGCGTCGTTCAATTCAGCCAGCATGGTTTGAACCGAAATTGATGTATCGCCAAGATAATTCGCACTGGGTATTTCGGCGTTTACCGGTATCAAATAATTAACACCGTTGAATTGTAAACCATGACCAGCATAAAAGAAAAAGCCGTAACTATGTTTGGACACCGAAAGCCGATTCTTAAACAGTGTGATGGCCTCTATCATTTGCACGCGGCTTCCGTCCAGTACTTTGTCCACGGTAAAGCCAAGTTCCCGTAAAACCACGGCCATATCATTGGCATCGTTCAGGGTGTTCGCCAATGTGCCAAAAGTAGAATAATTTCCGTTTCCGATCACAAGGGCGAATTTCTGCGGTACGGAAACATTCTGCTGAGGGAGAATGTTTGAGGCCAGTAGAATAAACAGAATCGTAAACAATTTTTTCATGAGGTATTCCTTGCTAGATACCAATGACGCTAGACCAATGCAGAACCGCAATCCCTACTATACAGTCTGTAGCGAATATTACTAAGTCCTCAAGGATGGTATTCCCCAAAAACTAAGTTTGGTTTTCATGATATACTGTTTTATATACGATTCACTGCTATCTTTTGCGGCCTACCTCGCCGTAAAGGTCCAGTTATCACCATTTTTTCTGTATGTTCCTGCCCTTTTGCCGTTTTGTTCATAAAACTTCTCAAATTTGCCACTTGCACTAATACCAATTGTACCATCGTTTCCAAAAGTGACGTCAGCACCTATGGTAATACTTGTTATATTAAAATTATTATCGTACGCTATAAAACTGGTAGGGAAAAATGCGCTACGGCCAATTGTTTTAACGCTGTCAGGAAAGATTATACTAGTCAGTTGTGAATTTTCTTGAAACGCACTTTCACCGATGGAAGTAACACTATCAGGGATGGTAATATTGGTTAATTTGTTTTGGCGAAACGCTTGATAATCAATGGAAGTAATAGAGTTAGGAATGGTCACACTGGTTAGTTGATTGTTAAGGAACGCGCTTCTGCTGATGGAGGTAATGCTATTGGGAATAGTTACACTGGTTAGTTTATTGTTGGCAAATGCACCAAGGCCAATAGAAATAACGCTATTGGGGATAGATATACTGGCTAATTCATTGTTCATAAATGCCCTATCACCGATTACCCTGACGCTATTAGGAATAGTGACATTAGTAAGCCCTTTTTTGCCAAAAGCGCCTGGCGAATCGTCTGAAGGTCCGCCGCCAATTTCTGTTATCAGTACTCCCTTGATTGTTGAAGGTATAACAACATTTGTCTTAGTTCCAATATAACCGGTAATTGTTCCATTATCTTTAAAAGTAAATAATGTTTCATCTGTAGCCGATCCACTGAGTCTGATTTTTTGACCGAATTCCTCTGCTGTTGTTATACTTATACTTCTCTGTCTGGCAACAGCTTCCGCAGGGTTACCGTCAATGGTGACTATTTTTATCGTAAGCTGGTCTGTGATCAATTTGGTGTCTACCGCAGGGAAAGATACTGTCCCTTCCCATTGTTGTTTTGGGCTTGTCATGCCATATCTTACGAAATACCCATACGGTACAGTAACAGTTTGCTTCCCTATACTTCGCCCTTGAGCGTTGAAAATTTCCGCCGACACTGCCAGATTATTTGTTTTCGCCGTAAATGGGGAATTCATACTTACGCTGGTATCAGGCCAGTCAAGTCCCCATGTTTCAGCCTTGCCGGTTGCTATCAAGCCCTTTTCCACGGTCTGTATTACCCCGTTTATCGTATTTACCCACATTGTATCTGGTACAAAGCTCATCCCAAAACTAAGGCTAACTGTTTCATTTTGATAGTTTACATCCCCTTGTTTAATGTTTGTGTCATATACTAGGTAATAAGGCTGAATTCCCTTGGTATAATCTCGATAATAAGCTTCCGTTTCTTGTAAACGCTGTATCCATTGCCTCCGTAAGGCAATATCATTACGAGCGTCTGTACCATTGTTAGAATTTGCCATACTGGCGGTAAGGATCTTTAGGCGGCTATCTGCTTCTGCCAGCTCCGGGTCGTAATTGCTTGCTTGAATAAAAAAGGACAGTGCTTCTACTTCCAACCCCTGCCGTTGGGCTGTAACGCCCTGGGCAAGAGCGGTTTGCGCGTTAATGGTCTCCGGGGTATCTGCCCTGGCAAGTTCATTTCGGGCCTTAGCGCTAAGTTTTACACCCATCTGTTCAAGCAAATCCATTGACGCTTTTTGTATGGCTGTCTGATCATCCATTTCCGCAGTAGTACATACTCCAGAATAAGCTGCAAGGGTTTTAGCATTATCTGTTGTATCAGTAACATTGAGTTGTAAATTATAGCCCGTAGAAGTGCGTATAATATTTCCAGTCATTATGCAGCCTACATTGGCAACGTGGCCAAGACTGACTATGGCAGCATTATCTTCGTATGTTAGGTCCTGTGTTTCGTCTATTACCTTGTCAAGAGCAAGACGATCAAGCACAGATATAGCAGAATATTTTGATATATTGGCTACCAAAACGCCCTGAACCAATGCGGGTAAGTACGCCAGATCATTACTCAAACCCTGGCTTGCAGGGGGAAGAATACCCAAGCGCATGCTCCTACCGCCGTCCCCGGTCCAATATTGAGAGGCCGGCGCTGGAGCCTGCTGTGGCGCCGGTTGAGTCTGCACTTCGTTTGTCGCGGACGCGCTCTGCTGCTGTGGAGCTTGCTGTACAGCCTGCTGTTACGGACGTTGTGTCCCATTGTCCGGCGTTGTTGTTGCACAAGCCTGTACCAATATGATAAGCATTGCAAAAGCCAATACTAAAATTCCCTGCGGTAAGCATTTCTTTTTCATTTTAGACTCCCTTAGATAAAATCTTCATACAGCCAGTTTTTGACATCACTCACGCCCTCTTTTTGGGGTAAGACAAAATCCGATAAATTTTATCTTAATACAAGCATATAGATAGTATAAATACACTATTTCCTAGCGTCAAGCTGGTTTATTCAACAAAATACTAGCTGGTAGTATGCGATAATGGGGATACAGGATGTTTTTTCTCGGAACCTTAAAAAATACAGAAAAAAGGTAAAATTAACTCAAGAAAAACTGGCGGAAATGTGTAATACAGACTTTCGATATATTGGGCAAATTGAAACTGGAGTTCGTTGTCCATCTTTGGAGTTTGTTGAAAGAATTGCCGCAGCCCTGAATATTGAGCCCTATCTCCTGTTTTTCGACGACGGAGATAATAAAGGTGAAGTGTTTTTAAATATACCGTTAGAACAAAAACAAAAACTTAAATCTATTCTCTTTGAACAATATGTACAAATGTGTTCAATCATTGATTGTGCGATAGTTGATACTGTTGAAAAACAATAAACATTAAAAGGTGTCAATCACATGATGCCTTACATCACTTTACATCTCTTTCAAAAACGCGACATATCCCCTGAATGTTGTGTAGAGATCTATTTTGCTGATTACCTCGAAGGGCGAGTGCATGGACAGTACAGGCACGCCGCAGTCCAGAACCTCGATACCGTACTTTGCCGCGTGAAGCGCTATGGTGCCTCCGCCGCCCTTGT
>WQZG01000165.1 GCA_009780855.1 Treponema sp. | reverse complement strand
ATGTAAGCCGGGTCAGCCATCCAGCCGAATTTAAAGTTATTTGCATCCGGCTTTAGCCCGGCAGGAAATCCTTCATGGAACATGGGTATTTTCGGGACAGGGTCGCCTTTTAATGCGGCATAATACAGTTCTTTTTGGGTCATAAATAGAATACCTCTCCGAATTTACTTCCAATAATTGTACATTGACCGAAGATGTAAAATTATTATATATTATAAATTAACGTTAATCTATATATATTATAAAGAAGATGAATTTTTGCCGGTTAGACAGTAAACACCTGGAAATTATGTTACCGCACTAGTCAGCAAACAGCCTTGCGGGCATATTCTGCGAATAGCCGTATATAAATCCTGTAATCATCCAGGGAGACGCCGGGCGGGGTCTGGTGATCAACAGAAGGTATATAATAACCGGAACGCATTACCGGCAGGATGCGCTCAAACTCCTTTCGCATTACCGCTTCACCTTTGTTCATTATCATTTTGTCATAACCGCCCAGCATGATAAACTGCGGGTATTCCTTCCGTATGGAATTTATGTCCACACCGGCCTGGCGTTCAAGCGGATATACCCCTTCGATGCCTGCCTCCAGCAGCCACGGGATCATTTTGGTGATATCGCCGTCGCTGTCTACGAGTGTTTTTACTTTATTGGCATGTATATAGGATGTAAGTTTTTGATAATGAGGCATTATGAATTCATTGTACATTTCCCTGGATAACATGGGACCGTGATTGTATGACATGTCTTCTGCAAAGCCGATGAACTCCGGTTTCAGTACACTAAACAGTGTTTCCAGCACGGACATGTTGAACTTTTCCAGATCATCGTTCATCCGGTGCATCAATTCCGTGCTGTCGTAGAACGCATACATATGGGGTTCAATGCCGAATAATCTGCGCGGGAACCAGAAAAACCCGTCAAGCCAGATGCGTATACAAATGCTCCCGGCCTCATGCAGGGATTTGGATTCCCGGACTTTTTCGATAAATGTACGAATTACCTGTTCTGAAAAAATTTCATTCTTTATTGATTGGTAATCGGCTTCATTGTTGATTACCGGCGCGCCGTGATACGCAGCTTTGGGCACAGCAGGCGCTGCGCTGTGCAGGCGGAGTTCATCAAGGCCAAAGTATTGCAGGCTCCCGGACAGATCGAGTCCGGCGGGAAGTCCTTCCTGCTTCCAGCGGTTAATGGTTTTATCCCACCACGCTGCCCATTCAACCATGGGCAGTCTGTCATCGCAGGGTTTACCGTTCAGTACGGCTATTAAACGTTCTCTGGGCGTCATGGTACATTATATTAATGTATCATGTGGTATAATTGATAGGGATCTATATGGGGTTTAACAATGAAAAAAACATTTTTTGTCTTTCTGATTTTACTTTTGTTGGTTGGGTCGTTTATTGCGGCTCAATCCGCTGATAATTCCAATCCCGCACTTAAGCCGATCCTCGGCCACTTCGCGGCCAGGAATTTCGCCGTAGGCGCAGTGCCCAAAGCCCAGCTTGATTTAATTCTGCAGGCGGGGATCCGCGCCCCCAGTGCCAGCAACCGGCAGCCCTGGCATTTTACCGTAGTGCAGGATCTCACTCTGGCCAAAAAAATTGTTCCCCAGGTAAATGACGGAAACGTGCTTATAGTAGTCTCCGCGGCCGGCGACGGTAAAACCAACGGCGCAGTTATGCTTGACTGCGGCCTTGCGGTCCAGAGCATGTACCTGGCGGCCCAGGCTCTGGGACTGGGTTCCCGTATTTATTCCGGTCCCATTGCCGCTGTCAACAGCAATTTAAAAACTGAACTTGGCATACCTTCCAATCAGAACGCCGTTGCACTGGTCCGCGTCGGCTTACTGCCCGCGGGAACCGACGCCGTAAGTTCCGCATCAGCGCGCAATAGTGCTGACAAGACAATTACCTGGAAATGAATTTCCCGGAATTGAATTTACATAAAATGATTTCCGCGCATTTGAGAAAAATAATTCTTATCGTTTTTATAACCGTGGTTTCATTCTTCGCGTTTTCCCAGGAACAGCTTGGTACCAGGCTCAGATATGACTTTGGTGGGACAATTTACGGTTCTGTGCATCAGTTCAGCATTACCGATGTTTATGACGGCAAAACCGTTACATTTTTTATCAAAAAAGAAATGAATGATGTATTCAGCATTAGTTATACTGATCTTCATTATAAAAATTTCCTGGCTTATTCCAGGAGTATCCAGATAGGCACCGCGGAACTGCATTCGACCGGGTTTATACGTATTATCGAAGATTATATTACAACGCTTGCCGCTGACAATAAATTAAACGCGGAGTGGGAAAAATATACTTCCGATATTGGTAATAAAATTTCCAATTATTTTAAAACTCTTTATCCCAATTCTGTTAAGATAGCCGCTATTTATGTCGGACAAATAATAAAGGATGTAAATCACATAATACCGGTTATGCTGGTTATAGACAGCATTGACGCGTCAGGCGACATTTTAAATTCATACTATATGCGTTTTGAAAATAACTGTTTCAGCAATCAGGTCAGGCTTGCCGGAACCCTGATTAACAATACATTAAAACTGGAAGATAACGAAAAAATCAACTCTGTACACGTGTCCATGACTTTTAACAATTATAATGAAAATAATAAAAATATTACCGGCGTTTGGAAAGATTCCGAAGATAATATTGAATATTCATTTATATTAAAAAAATAATTTTTTCTTGACTCTGTCCCCGGGGCATGGTTTAAAATTTTACCCGTGAGGTAAAAATGCCATTGCTTGCAAAACTATTGCTAAAACGGCGGCTGCTGGTTTTGTTGGCAGTCTGCACTGCTTTACTTGCCGCCGTGATTACTTTGCGGTGGAACAGTCAGATTGCCCTTATTATTAACTCCATTAACAGCGGCTCTTCCGGCACCGCACGGTTATTTATCCCGGCGCTTTTTATCATAGTGCTAACAGGTATAACCGCTTATGTAAAAAACTGTATCGGCGGATACGCCTGCGAAGCAATGACCCATGATCTGCGCATGGGTTACGCGGGGCATTTCCTGTCATTGCCGGCGCAGGAAACTGAACGTCTCAATACCGGCCGGGAATTGTCAAAACTCCAGAATGAAATCGCCGATATTTCATCTTACCTTAACAACAACCTGTTCCAGCTTGTTGATGACGGCATCCGTTTTATCACTGCCGCAGCCTGGCTGTTTTACCTTAATTACCGGCTGACCTTAATAATAATGGTTCCCGCTTCTCTGATTATTATCTATGTTTTCCATTCCAGTAAGATCATAAGCAATGCGGTCAGCCGCAGCCAGGAAACCAAGGGCAGAATGAACGTTTTTGCAGATACATTTTTAACTCTGTTCCCGGTTGTCAAGTTGTATGACGCCGCCGGCATGATGATCTCAAATTACGATAAAAATGTCTCTGACTGGGAATTTTTTACTGTTAAATACGAGCGTGTGCGCGCACGCTTAATGTCATTATCCGGACTTTTCCAATGTATCCCGCTTATGCTTCTTTTTTGGGCCGGAGGCGGAATGGCAATGGCAGGAGATATGTCGTCCGACATACTGTCGTCTGGATCTCTTTATGTGTTTGTGAACCTGTCCGGCAGCGTTACCGGTGTAATGATGAACATGCCCGGATTCATCGCGGCCTTTAGGCAGTTTTACGCGAACCTGGAATTAATCAAATCAAAAATCTCCCTTGACGGAGATAAATCATGAAACTTCAAATTGAAAACCTGAGTTTTGGATACAGCGATAAAAAAATATTAAACGGAATTAACTTGATTGTAAAAAGTGGTGAATCAATCGGCATCGCAGGGATCAGCGGGGGCGGGAAAAGTACTTTGCTTAAATTAATCAGCGGACTGTACAGTGTGCAGGAAGGCCGTATAATTATCGGCAGCGAAGAATCCCCACTCAAAAGACGCGCCCTGGTTTCCATGGTCATGCAGAACGCGATGCTTTTTCCTGCCAGCATCAGGGACAACATTACCTGCGGACACAAAATTAGTGAGGAAACAGTGCGCAATGCCTGCGAAGCTGCCCAGCTTACCGAATGGATCTCCGGTCTGCCGGAT
>WQZG01000164.1 GCA_009780855.1 Treponema sp. | reverse complement strand
GCCGATAATGGCATCCCGGTTAAGGTGATCGCGGAAAAAATAGGTCGGTATCTTAATGTACCAGTCAAACCTATAGCCGATGAGGATATAGAAAAACATTTTGGCTGGCTGAGTATGGTAATTCGCAGTGATTTTGACGCCTCAAGCGCCATTACACAGGAACTGCTTGGCTGGAAGCCAACAAACCCAGGGCTTCTTGACGATATTGAAAATGGTAATTTTTTTAATGGAGGTATTTAATGTTTTTATCAGTCGATGACAGAAAATTATTTTTCAAAAATTGGCTTCAATTATTAACATACGTTAACGACAAATATAGCATTATTGATAATTTTGGCGCCCCCAAGAGTCCCGTTGGAATAAATACTGATGATTTATTAAAAATAAGGGAAAAATTATGGGATAATAATTTCGTTATAAATGAATATTTGGAAAAAGCTGAATTGGAAGATGAAGAAAAAAATATTGTTTCTTCCTGGAATAAATTTATCTATGCCAAGTTCCTGTTTATAAGATCATTGAAAAAATACTCTGTATTTGTGGATTTTGGAGAAAAAAAGCTTTACGGTGTTTATGGCATTTCGTCTCCCATTATTGATCTGGTTCCATACATACCAGTAATGGTTAAAACAGTATTAATACCATTTAAAGACAAAATAATATTTGACAGTTTAATTGGAATAGATAATGTTTCATTTGGAGGAAATATGAGGCGATCATTCAATGAAGACTATATGGAAATTAAAAAAGAAAATGGAATAATAACAACACTGGAATAAGACCTCTCGCTAAGACGCAAAGAACGCAAGGAGTAATGAAAAAAAATATATGATGAGAAGCAATTGGAGTTATTCGAATTTATATGCGAATAACAGATACCCTGAGGCTTGCCTCGGGAAGGTTCATTTTTACTCATGTTTTCCAAAAAGAAATTGGTCAAATCCCGAAGGAATACAGAAACCAATTTAAGCCATGAATTGGAATTATATATTACCTGTCCTTGAGAACTGCTGTCCCGAAAAACTGGCTGTAAATTGCCGGGATTTGCTTTCCTCCGGACGCTGACACAACATCCGCTCCGGTACGCCTGAAAATTTCACTTACATCTAGACCGGGAGTTGCAAGGTTGTTTAATAACTGGGATGTGAAAAGGCCGTTGCGGCCTGTACCGTCCGATGCTGTGGAGCCTGCACTGGTAGCGAATACTATGATACTTTTTGCGGGCTGGCGGCCAATGATGGTAAGTCCGCGGCTACCGGAACGCGCCCATCCGAAAGGATTATCGCGGCAGGCATCGAGTATAACTACATTCAGTTCATTCCTCGCATCATTTAATTCATCAAGCATTATCTGTACCGAAACAGCCCGGCCTTTCAAATAATTTTCATCCGGAATATTTGCGTCAACGGGAATCAGGAAATTTTCACCGTTGGATTGAACCCCATGTCCTGCATAAAAAAGAAATCCGTAGGAATTTTCCGAGACTGAAAGCCTGTTCTTTAACCGGATAATGGCACTGTCCATCTGCTCCTGACTTGCATCAATTAATTTATCAACAACAAAGCCCAGGTGTTGCAGCGTTACAGTCATGTCATTCGCATCGTTTACAGGATTTGTCAGGCGGCTGATGTTATTGTATACCCCATTGCCTATCACCAAAGCATATTTTTGTGCGGCTGAGACATTTTGTTGGACAGAATTATTGGACGGGATCGTAACCGGATTTGGAACAGGAGCAGGAGCAGACACAGCAGGAGTGGGGACTTGCTCTGAAGCGGCAAGCGTAGTTTGAACAATGGCCGGCATCTGCCGGATTCCAGGTATTTTCAGCGACGCAAAAGTTTGTTGATCGTGTATGCAGTTAAACCATAATTCTGTATCTGAATTTTCCCTGAGTACTTTATAAAAAGAAACCGGATCGTTAACAGATATGCCGTTAATTGCGGTGATCAGATCGCCCCGCTGCAGATCGATCGCTGCCGCCGGAGTTTGTGCATAAATCTGTTCAATATAAACGCCTTTTGTATCATTGGTTAAATTAGCGCTTGTATGTATTGCATCGGAGAGCGGTAAGACAGTAAGCCCGGGCCACATGTTTGTATTGTCGCCGAGATTACCTGTCAGGACAGCAAGTTTTAATGTGAAATCCTGCGGGATATTGTCACGAATTATGTGAAGGATCACATTATCATTGGGCCGCTTGTCTTTAATGGTCTGGGTTAATAAAGCCGCACTCTGGACTTCATCTCCATCAATAGAAGTGATAAAATCTCCGGGCCGGATTCCGGCATTTTCTCCGGGTGAATTATGAAAGACCTGCGAAACAAAAGCCCCATTTAGGAGATCCAATCCCATCGCAGCCTTTAAGTCGGCATTAGGTTCAATTAAGCTGACTCCAAGCCAAGTGACACCGAATACAGGATACCAGCTTTTGGTATTCCAGCTTGAATTTGGATTATCCTGTTGAAAATTATTCTGAACCTGATCGTATAATATATCATAATCCAGGGTCCAGTGTAAGGTATTATAAACTTTCCAGTTTAACAATCCAAAATTATTAACAACACCGTCCCTTATGCTGAAAGTTTTGTTCCCGGGTATGGGAAAATTAAAAGTCATTGCAGCATTGTCAGAACTTAAAAACAATAAACTGGTAATAATATAATTTCCTGCCGGAATTTTGACTGAAGAAAAATTGCCGTTTATTCCAGAAGACATTGAATAGGTCTGACTGGAAGATGTATTTTTAATTTTTATTTCAATCCCCGAATAACGTTTGCCATTCAGCCACGTCTGGGTTCCGGTATATCCCGTACCCTCATAATTTATTTCGCCGATAACTAATGTTTGATTATTATTATCTGCATTTGGTATGGAAGTACAGCCAATTAACAGTGCGATAATTAATACTAAATAAGTAAATTGAATTTTCATATAATTTTCCACTCCTGTTTTTTTCTCTTACTCCGTGTCCTTAGTGGGCTCCGCGCCTCTGTGAGAGGCTCTTCCTCACTAATGTTTACCCCGTACACAACGCCTCCGCGAAGCGTACAATCGTACGAAAATTTTCAGGCGTAAGCCGGAGATGGCTGTCGCTGGGGCTGTTGAAACAGCGCCATGTTTCGGGAATGGATTTTCTGCTGTTGGTTTGGCGAAGTTCCGCGCTGATAAGCGCCTCGGCAAAATTTTGGTTTTTGCGGAGCTCCGCGACAAGCTGCATACATTCCGATGAGGGAAGTACGGTAATCGTCTGGGCGGCGAGGCCGGCGCTGAAGAACCCCGCGTCGTCTGAAAAAGGAGTAGGCGCCAGAAGGACCTTTGCCATTCCGAGGTTACGGGCCGTGTCCAGGGCCATTTTCCGCAGTTCGGCTACCGATTCCCTCAGCCGTTCGCCACTTCTTTCCCTCTTCAATAAATATTCAAGGGTGGTTGATATGACCAGGGTGTCACCGGTTCCGCAGGCGTCAAAGTTAAAGATCCTGGCGTGTTCCATTTTCAGGCTTTTAAGGCGTACCGCGAGGCTGTAGGATCCCTGCTCCCGGATGCTTTCACCTGTCCGCAGTTCCTCCTTGTCGGTAAATATGATGATCCAGTTTTGAACGCCCTTTTCCCATAGCTTAACGGCGGCCTCAAGGATAAGAAAAACGCTGGCGCTGTTGTCGTTTGCGCCGGGGCTGCCGTCGGCGCGATCGTAATGCGCCACGAGTATGGCGGGAAGCCGGCGGGGAAATTCTTCCCTGTGGGGAGGCGCGATGAAAAAATGGCGGTTTCCGCCTATTTCAAGAATTCTGTAGTCAAGCGCGGACTCTTCAAGAATTTCCTTAAGCATGGTAAAACGGACTGCCTTTGGGGAAATGAAATCCCTGAAACGCCGCCAGGGGAAAGTCTTGAAGCCCAAATCATACATGGCGGATCTCACTTTTTCCCTGCTCTATGATTGTTGAATATTCTGGCAAGCGCCGCCGCGATAAAACGGATAAACCTCCCCCTGCTGTTTCCGTATTTTCCGGAAAAGTCACGGGCCGCGTCGGCAACCGAATAGTAAAGGCCGTTCTTTTTTTTGAGAAAGTCCCAGTGTTTGACGATCCAGACGTAGAGGTCACTCGGGCTTCTTCCGGGGAAGTTAAGGCAGAGTCTGTCTTCGCCAATG
>WQZG01000163.1 GCA_009780855.1 Treponema sp. | reverse complement strand
CATGGCGGCGGATTGCAATACGCCTTGTCCCAAAGGGGGGGGCTAAAAAAAATCCGCTGCCTTTCTGCCCGGATAAATCCTGAAGTTGGTATCAAGCTGGAATTCAGTGAAGAAAAGGGCAGATGGGTTTATGATTTAAATATTTTCCAGCAGCAGACTGGCAGCCATAAATCTTTGATTCAATCTGAAAAAATAACGAAAAATGGTAAGCTCATACTCGATCGTCCCACCACAGACGATAAGACAGATGAGGAAAGGTTAACCCAAACATACCTGGAACAGATCACTACCAATAAGGATTTCAGGGAAATCGTTCGTTATCTTGAGACCATACAATACCTTCACCTGGTTCCCCAGCTGTTAAAATTTCCCGATGCCTTTTCCGGGCAGGATCTGCCGGACGATCCATTTGGCAAAGGGTTTTTACAGAAAGTGGCGAAAACTCCCCCGAAGACAAGACAAAGGCGGCTTACTCAAATTCAGGGGGTATTACAGAAAGCGGTACCGCAGTTGGAAAATCTGGTTTACAGGGAAGATACGGGGCACCCTCATTTGGAAGTAACTTATGTGCACTGGCGGGCCAAAGGCGCAAAACAGAATGAGATCCAGCTTTCAGACGGAACCCTCAGATTGATAGGTTTTATTTGGATGCTGCTGGATGGCCAGGGGCTTTTACTGCTTGAAGAGCCGGAGCTTTCATTGCATCCGGGGATAGTTGAACGGATACCTGAATTGATGTATTCGGTACAGCGTACCAGAAAGCAAAAGCGTCAAATTATATTAACTACCCATAGTGCCGAGCTCCTTTCCGATAAAGGAATTCCGCTATCAGACATAATGCTGCTTGAGCCGGATAATGAAGGAACTAAAGTAGTTATGGCAAATACAAAAGAAAGTATCAAAATTCTTCTGGAGGGAGGTTTGACCCCTGGCGAATTGGTTATTCCTTCTACAGCGCCTCACATTAAGGAAGGTCTCTTTATAGAATGATACACATCAATTGTGTTTCTGAAGACGAGCCTTCCCTTGCGGTAATGCAGAAAATGCTCGACAAATTTACAGGATGTTTTTCAATAAGCCAAAGAACCAATGCTCATGGTTTCGCGAGAATACGTAGTAGAATAAAAGCTTATAATAACGCGGCTGCTTTTGCTCCCTATTTTATTATCACCGATTTGGATAAAAATGAATGTGCTCCCACTTTGATACGTGACTGGCTTGGCGAACCTCCAAATAAAAATATGCTGTTCAGGGTTGCTGAACGGGAAATTGAATCGTGGCTGATGGCAGACAGAAAGAATTTTGCGAAATTTATTGGCGTAAGTTATGAAAAAATTCCCTTTAGACCGGACGAAATAAAGGATCCAAAGGGTACCCTCATTTCCCTGGTAAAAAAATCACGAAACAAAGCTTTGCAAACTGATATGGTTCCCAAAAACAACAGCGCGTCAATCGGACCGTATTACAATGCTCAGTTAAGGAATTTTATTCTGAGCAGCTGGGATATACAAACGGCAATGGGAAATTCTCCGAGCTTACTGAAGGCTTATTTGGCTCTGCAGAAATTCGCCGCAGAACAGGTAGTGGGGAGTGGGGAATAGGTAGTGAGCTTAGGAAGCTAAACTGCTTGCCAACACCTAGATAGAAAACAACAACCCTACTCCCAACTCCCCGATCCCTTATTTAAAATACCTTGCCAAGAGTCCCTTGAAACCGGCGCAGTGGCGGGCTTCGTCGCGGGCCATTTCGTGAACCGTGTCGTGAATGGCGTCAAGGCCTTTCTCTTTGGCGCGTTTGGCTATGTCGGTCTTGCCGGCACAGGCGCCGTGTTCGGCTTCGATCCGCATTTCCAGGTTCTTCTTGGTGCTGTCGGTGATGACTTCGCCCAGGAGTTCCGCGAACTTGGAGGCGTGTTCGGCTTCCTCGTAGGCCGCCTTCTCCCAGTAGAGGCCGATCTCGGGATACCCTTCACGAATCGCGACGCGCGCCATTGCCAGGTACATGCCTACTTCGGTGCATTCGCCGTTGAAGTTCGCCTGGAGATCTTTTACGATGTCGGCGTCGACTCCCTTGGCAATACCAACCACGTGTTCAGCGGCAAAGCCGCCGCCCGCGGTCTGCTCCTTAAATTTGGAGGCCGGCGCCTTGCACTGGGGGCAGGCTTCCGGAGGCTGATTCCCGGTAAAAACATAACCGCAAACTGAACAAACCCATTTTTTCATGATTTTCTCCTGTGAATAAAAATATGCTATCGGCCCAGGGCCGTAGTTTCCTTTGCTTTACACTCACTGCATAAACCATAAAACACTGTTTTTCGTAAATCAATGGAAAACCCCGGAATTTCTCCGGAAAAATAATCGGGAATCCCGGCATCCGGCTTGGGGGGCAGATCCAGTACTTTACCGCAGCGGCTGCATACCGCATGGAAGTGGGGATCGGTAACGGCGTCGAAACGTTCCTCCCCGTTGACCACACCGATTGAAATCAGAATACCTTCCTCAAAGAGAATTTTAATATTCCGGTATACGGTTCCGAGGGAAAGTCCCGGCAGTTCCGGCTTAAGCCGATCGTATACCCACTGGGCCCCCGGGTGGATCTCCGTGGACTTTATGAGGTTTAGTATGGCGTCCCGTTGTTTACTGTACCTTCTGCCGGGCATTTTAGCGCTCAATTAATAATCAATAATGATTACTGTTATCAATATATACCATTCGGGAAATTTGTCAAGAAGGTAGGGCTTACGGACAGTAATTTTACATTTTTACTCGTAAATGAACCAGGAGAAGAATTTCTACCACAAACCACACCAACTACACGAACTCGTACTTGGAATTCAAGTCATTGTACTATATATCGTGATTCACCAGCCAATCTCTCCAGAAATAGCGATAGTCATATTGCATGAATAAAAATGTCGTAGAAAAAGTTCGTGAGGTTCGTGGTTAAAAATTTCTGAATGCAAAATTGCTGGCTTGCGGATTTTTTTTTCTGTGTTATCATAAAAGAACCTCCATTGGAGGATGAAAAAGAGAAAAAGGAGTTTCTAACATGAAGAACACGATCAGGATCCTGGCGATTCTCGCCCTCGCGGCGTTAATCGGGTTTGGCTTTCTTTCCTGCGGGAGCGGCGCGGGGGGGGGTGACGATGGCACGTATTGGCTTTCTGCCATTGATGCAACCAGTAATATTTGGGATGATGCAGAACATAATGCAGGCCTTACCTATGGTGTAAGCACCTCATCGCTTACATACACTCAAACGCGGAAATTTTATGATGAGGTAAAAAAAATTGTATCAGCTGAATCGGAGCTTATAATTCATAATCTAACGATCAAAGACATCGCGGATAACTTTGGTGAGCCTGAAAACACAGTAAGGAGTGTGCTAAAAAAAGGTAATTTTATAAGTCACGAGGATAGTGATTCGATTAGAACTATTATTTACATAGAAAAAGAATGAACCAGAGATGCTGGTTGTTGGTATTGTAAAAATTTGAAATAACGTTGTTTGCCCCGCTTCATGGCGGGGCTTTATTTGTAATATCCTCTGTGTCCTCCGCGATCTCCGCGTCCTCCGCGTGAGCTCTTCTCTTTACAGTTTCGTATTCTTGGCGCGGCTAATCATGTTCTGAATCTCCTGGTTTGCGTTTTGCGACAATATTACGGTATCCTGATTCATATTTGTAAACACACGAAAAATTTCATCGGCAAAGGCCTGGCCGATATATTCAACGCCCTTAAAATCCAATGTAACCTCCCTGAACAGTTCAAGGCCGCTGAGAATGCGCCGCGCCTGTGACCGGGAAACCAGATCGTTGGAATTTGCCAAACGTACAGGCACCATGGTTTTATCAAAATCACCGGGTATTTCGGTGGAATACCTGTCAAAAACATCTTTCAGTTTTCTACGGCTGTTATTCGCTAAACGCATGAGGACCAGTGTGGAGGATTTGTGTTTGTCCGTTTCTGTCCCGCTGGTTTCATCCGGGGATGGCCCAAAAACTATTCCGTTGGAGATTATCCTGAAAACATCAAACGCCTTTGATACAAAAAAAATGCCCTGTCCGGAGTGTGAGGTGCGGTTTGTTGTCCGCTTGCCCTTTGCCAGTTCAAGTAACGCGTCCTTTTCATCGGTGAGGTTGAATTTCGCCTTGATATTTTTGAATATGCCAATTCCATCGTCGGAAATTGATATGGCAGTAAAGACCCTGTTCCCGCCGATTGTCACATGGATTTTTTTCCCTTTGGAGTGTTCTATGGCGTTGTTGAATATTTCCAGAAAGCCATAT
>WQZG01000162.1 GCA_009780855.1 Treponema sp. | reverse complement strand
TGGATGAAAAACCCTATAACAAAATAGCTGTTTCGGATATCACCCAAAAGGCCGGAATAGCCAGGCAGACATTTTACCGGAACTATAGCGATAAAGACGATATTGTTTCGGAACACCTTATGCAGACCATTAATCTTGAACTTGGCAAATCGGGCGGCGGCAAACAGGAAGACTTACTAAACAATGTGATTCTTACGTTCAATTTTAAGTACATGATCGATAGCCGTGAAAATTTAAAAAAAATGATGTCTATTGTAGATGTTGAACACCGCATCCGTAATGAAGCAAAACAATTTTCCCAGGCGTTATTGGAACAATACAAAACAAGGTTTTCCGTCAATGAATATTTGATATGCCGGTATAAATTGTATTATCAGTTGGTTGGATGCCTCCAGGTGTTTTTTGACTGGTTCATAAACGATATGCCGCTGCCGCTGAATACTGTCGTTTCCATGCTTAACGCGATGAATGTTCCCAAAACAATCCAATACCGTAATATTCCAAAAATAGTGGTGCAAATAAGGGATGACTCCTGATTTTCCATAACGGCCCTTGATAGTAATACCCATAAAAGGGTTATAAATTATGCATAAGGTAATGCGGGAAACATTACGTAAAAACTGTAACGAATGGGCGCTAGGAGGATGGTCATGCGGGAAATAATCTCTTTTAATAAAGACTGGTTTTTTTTACAGAGCGATCCGGAAAAAGCTGAAACACTACAATATGATCATTCGTCCTGGAAAAAAATAGATCTGCCCCACGACTGGAGTATAGGTTTAAATTACGATCCGGCGCTGCCGGGTCAGATCGGTTATTTGCCCGCGGGTATTGGCTGGTACCGGAAGGTCTTCAATATCTCTACTTCACAGCTTGAAAAAAATATTTACCTTTCATTTGACGGCATTTTCATGAACAGCAAAATATGGATTAACGGGAACCTGGCAGGGGAGCGGCCCTATGGGTACATAGGTTTTGGTTTTGACATCAACGCCTTCCTCGTCCCCGGCCCCAACCTGATCGCTGTGCGGGTTGACAACAAAGAACAGCCGTCCTCCCGTTGGTACAACGGTTCCGGGATTTACCGTAACACCTGGCTGACGATTACATCCGGGGTCCGTGTGGCGCCCGGAGGCATTTTTATCCGTACACCGGAAGTCAGACAAAATTCTGCGAAAATAGTTTGTGAACTCACCCTTATAAATCCGGGAAATGAAGCCGGTCTCAAAGTACTCGGCGTCATCAGGGATCCTTTTGGGAATATAGCGGCCCGTGCGGAAACCGCCCTTGCCGCGGGCACAATCGCGTTAAATGAGGAATTCAGTGTAAAGAATCCCCTGCTGTGGTCTCCTGAAACACCAAAACTGTATTCCTTTACCGCGGAAATCAAATCAGGTGAAACCACACTGGACACTTGTTCAATCCGGTTCGGCGTCAGGTCCTTTGAGTTTGTTCCAAACAAGGGTTTTTTCCTTAACGGCAAAAACTACAAGTTTAAAGGCGTCTGCCTCCACCATGACCTTGGCGTTGTCGGGGCGGCGGTCTCCCGGAGGATCATCGAAAAAAGACTTAAGCTGCTCAAAGAAATGGGCTGCAACGCCATACGCACGGCCCATAATCCTTTTTCACCTGAATTTTACGATCTCTGCGACCGGCTTGGCTTCTTTGTCATGGATGAATTTTGCGACGGCTGGTATACGGCCAAAGCCGGCCGCGATTACGGTAATTTCTTTGCCGAATGGTGGAGGAAGGATGCCGAGGATTTCGTTCGCCGCGATCGCAACCACCCTTCCGTAATTATGTGGAGTATAGGCAATGAAGTCCGGGAAAAGGATCATCAGAAAATGCTGGAACAAACCAGGGCATTCCTGGATCTGTTCCACTCCCTCGATCCAACCCTGCCTGTTACCGAGGGCGTTCAGGGCGCTTATGACGAATCTGACGCCTATAGGGCCTTGCTGGATGTGGCCGGTTACAACGACGGCGGCGGCGCCTGTTTCGCCTACGAGCGGGATCACGAAAGGCGGCCGGATCAACTCATGGTGGCGACCGAAGCTCCCCATTCCGTGCAGACCCGGGGTGCATACCGCACCCAGACATGGTGGCGTGACCGGAACACGCCAAGAATGGAAATTCCCAATCTGACCAAAGAAGAAATTTTTATTCACGAAAAAAAAGAATACAGCTCATCGTACGACAACAGCGGGGTCCGGGTTGGCGTCCGCGATAGCTGGTCCATCGCGGAACAATTGCCCTACCTCTGCGGAGAGTTCCGCTGGACCGGCATTGATTATTACGGGGAATGTAAATGGCCCAGCCGTAAATCCGAATCCGGCGTAATAGACACAGCCAATTTCCCTAAAGATCACTATTACCTCTATCAAAGCATGTGGCGCGATTCCGCCGAATACCCCATGGTTCACCTGCTTCCCCATTGGACCCATCGCGATCTCAAACCCCATACTGTTGTTCCGGTGTGGGTATACACCAACTGCGAAGAAGCGGAACTCTTCCTGAACGGGCGCAGTTTGGGGAGGCAAAAAAAAGGCGGCGTTAAAAACCTTTCCTGGGATGTTGGCTATGAAGAAGGTGAACTTGAGGCAGCCGCTTATCTTAACGAAAAAGAAGTCTGCCGTAAAAAATTTACTGCGGCAGCCAATCCGGTGAACATTTCGATCTCTTCGGATTACGCCGAAAGCGATGTACAAGCAGGGGACACGGTACAGATTGACGCCGCCCTTTGTGACCAAAACAATACAATGGTTCCCTGGGCAGATAACACGATCCATTTTTGTGCCGAAGGGGCTGTGTTTGTTGGAACGGAAAACGGCGATGCCCTGGACTTAACGCCCGTTTCTTCACCTGTACGAAAAGCTTTTCGCGGCCTCTGCGCCGCGACAGTCAGGATCATCGCCGCGCCTGCCAAACCGAAAATAATTGCCGCCTCCATTCTGGGCGATAAGATCTTTGAAGACCGCGCGGAAGCCGCTATTTCCGTCAGCGAAATTATTTTGGGATCCGGTTCAGCCGGAAAATTGGCCTGCGAAATATTTTATACCCTTGACGGATCTGAACCGGGTAAAGAATCGAAACCTTACGAAGGAACGTTCGCAATCAACAGCAGCACCGTAATAAAAGCCGCGGTGTACCGCGGAGCGGAACTGCTTTTTAGGCTGGAAGAATTTTTTATCCGCGGGGAGAGGCAGGTCTACATAGATACCGCGCATACCAATAAATGTTTCCTGACCGGGGCGCCCAAAGGCCCCTTTGCGGATACAATAGCGGGCCTCTGGAACGACGGCGCGTTTAGCTATTCTTTCCGGAAGGACGGCAGCTTTGTCAGATTGCTCGGGAAAGACCGCGGGCAGCCCCTGGGTTACTGGTGGTACGACGATGCCGCCCGCAGCGGAGAGATCTGGTTTTTCACCGGAGAGCGTGAACCTATATCACTGGGTTCTTCCGGAACCAACGAACTCATCATTGATAATTCGCAAAAAGCCTTCAGTACCGCTTATGGTTTTAATGCTTTTGTCAGTTTCAACAGGGGATAGTTCTCAGTTTTAAAAATTCGTCAAATAACGAGTTTTTTTTGATCAAAATATTCGTTATTTAACGTATTTTCATGCTTTTTTACCTTTTAATTTTTCTTTTCGCTCTCTCTATATTTTTTTGACATTTTGGATTATTATGATTTATCGTTATGAGTACTGAAACTAAACCGGAAAACTCCGCGTCTTCTCCAAGCCAGGCAACGACAAATCTGCGCGAATTGCTGGGCTGGTGCGGCGCCATGACCTATATGTTCTGCATGATGTATGGCTATCAAATATTTATCGCCGATGGAAGTTGGTTTGTAAATGGCAGTTGGATTCCGTCATTCATCATGATGGCGTTTGCTGTTTCCATCACGGTATTTAGTTTTAGGTTTGGGCGTGAGCTGATTAGACTTTCCAAAATTGCCGGTTATACAACACCTGCTGCCATTGCCGCTACAATGGTGATCGGTGTTTTGCCCGATACTCCCGCCGCCATTGTGTCCGTACTCGCGGCCGTCCTGATGGCGCCGGCAATCTCACGCAGGGCATACGGTGTAATCCGTACTTCAGATCCAAAATGGCAAATTACCCGCTATATGATCGGTTGGGCGGCCGCGTTAACAATGTTCGCGTTTTGGGTTATCGCCGCTCTGCCAAGGGAGTTAACCTTCCTTATTCCGGCGCTTTTTGCCGTGCCCGCATGGATCGGCGTGCGCCGCGGCTTGTCGATCCCGGACGGATTTGTTCCGGAAAAAATAACCAGACTAACCGGACGTTCCCTGGTTGTAATTGTGCTGACGGTGTTGGTAATGGTCTGGTTTAACGTTATGGCCAATATGCTGCTGAACAATCTGTTTGCCGGAGGAAATATTTCATCCCAGTCCGCAACTGTTATAAACACGCTGCTTGCCTGGATACCGCTCGCGCTTGGGATTATGCTGTTCGCGGTAGTCAGC
>WQZG01000161.1 GCA_009780855.1 Treponema sp. | reverse complement strand
TACGGTTTTATTTCCAAAGCGCCGGCGATTTTTTCAATCATGGCCGGAGAAGGAAATCTGTTCCCGATTTCTATCTGACCTATATACGACGTTGAGGTATTGCATTTTTCGGCAAGCTCCATCTGGGAAAATCCCCTGGATTTGCGGTATTTTTTTAAATTCTGAACAAAAATAGCTTTCAGCATATAATTAGCTTTTAGGACATAAAATTATGGTCTACTTGACAATGCTCTTTATGCTAATTATCATAGTATTAGCAAGATGCTAATATTGTTGCTTTATGGGAATGGGGTTTTTATTTGGAAAATAGCTAATGATGCTTTTCACGATAATGGAGGTTTTTAACAAATGGAATTTATTAAAAAAAGCGTTTTTCCTGTCCTGATCCTGATTGTGGCTGTATTCAGTTTGTTCAGCGCCGATGTACATCTTGCAAGAGATTAACCTGCAAATTAATACCTCTGTTCCGGCTTCTAAACATGAAAAAATAATTTTAAAAGAGTGGAGTAAAAATGGGGAAAAAACTTCTAATCGCGGAAACTGACTCCGCAAACCCGGTCAAAACAGAAAAATTCTTAAAAAACACTATTGTTTGTTTAAGATGTTCCTCTCTGTGAATATGTTCATTTGCTCTTAAGTAAAAAGAACAGATAACAGGGATAATTTTGCATGGACACATCATATCAAAAGGATAGGAACAACCGTACTTCGTTATTTTTTGAACGTCCGCGGCTGAACAGCCTGTTCATGGAGGCTGTGAATTATCCCCTGGTTTTTGTGTGCGCCGGCGCGGGTTACGGCAAGACCAGCGCTGTTCATGATTTTTTGGAGGCGTATCAGACGGATACGTACTGGCTACAGATTTCCGAACTTGATAATGCCGGCACGCGCTTTTGGGAACATCATGTCCATGCTATGGCGCAGATTAACAAACCCCTGGCAAAGATAATTGACAAATTCGGCTTTCCGGATACTACCGAAAAATTAAGTCATTACATGGCTATGCTGCACAACCAGGTAGGCGGGAAACGGCTGGTATTAGTCATGGATGATACGCATTTATTACTGGACTCTTCCATACTCCGCTTTGCGGAATATGTTGTGCATAATATACCGCCTGAACATACAATCATTGTAATATCCCGTTCCTCCCCCCGAATCAATATAGCAAGCCTTGTTTCAAAAAACCAGGTTTTCACCATCAGCGAGGACGATCTGCGTTTTACCGAAAATGAATGCGCCCAATACTTCCATCAGCTGGATATTCCCATTCAACCGGAAAGTCTGCGCAGCATCATGCAGGACACCAATGGCTGGGCTTTCGCAATTAACCTTATCGCGCGCTCATATACGAAGGCGCCGGGTTATGACGGGTATCTGCGCAGCGCGATGAAATCCAATATATTCGAGGTTATGGAAACGGAAATATGGGGTGGAATTTCCGGGAACCTTCAACAATTTCTGATACGTCTTTCGCTGATCGGCCATCTGTCGCTTGATCTGATCATACTCCTGGCTAAAGGAGACGGAGAATTGATCGCCGAACTGGGACGGCAGAACGCGTATATACGCCGTGACAGCTATATCAACGCGTATCTTATTCACCCCCTGTTTTTGGAATTTTTGGCCGCGAAACAGGAGCTTCTTTCGGAGGAACAGAAAAGAGAAACATACACAATCGCCGGAGACTGGTGCGGTAAGAATGGTTTTAAAATTGACGCGCTTTCTTACCATGAAAAGACAGGGGACTATGAAAAGATCGTTTCCATTATTGCTGAATTACCGTACCAAATACCCTATGACATTGCCAAATTCACCGAAGCGGTACTCGACCGGGCCCCGGCGCAGGCCTTCAATGAAGTGGAAGATCTTGCCATTATCCATCTGCGTGTCTGTATGTGTCAGGGCCTTTGGCAAAAATCAATTGATTTGGCCGAACAGTATGAGAAAAAATTTCTGAAAATTCCCGGAAATAGCGCTTTTAAAAAGCATACCCTTGGCGGCATCTACTATAGCTGGGCCATAGTACGCACCGCGTTGTGTATAACGGATGACAGCTACGATTTTGACAATTACTTTAAAAAGTTTGTCGATTCGGTTTCCGGTTTGGATTATCCGGACAAAATACCTCTGCCTGCCAATTCCCAGATTGGGCCATGGATTATTTTTACCGGCTCTTCAAGAAAAGGCGCTCCGGAAGCCTGTATCGCCGTTCTTGCCAATACCGTTAAGCTTATATCGGGTCATTTCAACGGCCGTATGGCAGGGGAAGACGTTCTTGCCCTGGGAGAGCTGCAGTTTTACCGGGGGGATTTACATAACGCCGAACTCTCAGTCAGGTGTGCGCTCGATCGGGCCCGGGAGCATAAACAGTTTGAAATTATTCACCGCTCTCTGTTTTATTTACTGCGCATCGCCATTGTTCAGGGGAATTACGCAAAAGCGGAACAGGCGCTGAAGGATATGAAAGCCTACCAGGATGAAAATGAATATGCCAACCGTTTCACCAATTACGATATCTCCCAGTGCTGGTATTACTGCGCCCTGGGCCTGAGCGAGAAAGTTCCTGACTGGCTGAAAGGAAATTTTTCACCGTATGCGTACACCACTCTTATAGAAAATTACGCCAATCAAATGAAAGCCCGTTACTGCTACCAGACGCGGAATTATCCTCCCCTGCTTTCGTATATCCAGGAAATGAGACGGCGGGAATCCTATTTATTCGGAAGGGTGGAGATGCTTGCGATTGAGGCCTGTGTACATTATAAAACGGACGATAAAAAAAAGGCCTGTACCGTTTTGAGAGAGGCGTATGAAACGGCTTCGCCCAACAATGTCCTGATGCCTTTTATTGAACTGGGCAGGGATATGCGTACCCTGACTGCCGGTATGATTAAGAGATCCAGGGCCGGTATTCCCCTGGCATGGCTGGAAAATATCAGCCGGAAATCCGCCTCTTACGCCAAACAACTGGCCCATGTTGTTACTGAATACAAACAAACCAATAGTATACCAGACAATATTTTTATTTCTCCGAGAGAACGCGAAATCCTTAACGATCTTTCCCACGGACTTACCAGGATGGAAATAGCGGCCAGCCACGGTCTTTCAATCAATACGGTAAAAATGGTCATAAACAACCTCTATGACAAAATGGGCGCCGAAAATCTGCCTGATGTTATCCATATCGCTACGGAGCGAAAACTTATTTAGGGTGTATTTCGCGATTTATTTATTTCTTTTTACGGTATTAACTTTACTTACCATTAAGACCATGATAAACATATCGAAGTCTGCAGAAATTCGGGAGGGGAAACCGTTGTGGATTTATGAGGTAAAGAAGGTAAAGTATGTTTATCAGGAAAGAAATACCCCTCGCCGTTTCCGCATATTCTATACTGTACAATTCAACTCAGGTCCCGCCGGTTTTAAGCCCTGCCTATCATAAGTACTTAAAAACCAAAGTGGAAAAGCCGCTCAATAAACAGATTTTTCCCACTGTATCCAAAACAGCTTTTTTAAGCAGGTATTTTTAAAAAAGCTCCGCCGCGTTTAAAAGGGAAAAATATATGAAAAAAACCATTTTCGTCGTGGATGATAATTCCACAAATTTAGCTGTTGCGGAAGAGGCCCTCGAAGAGCAGTATCTGGTGATTACGCTGTCGTCGGCGGCAAAAATGTTCACGGCCCTGGAAAAAATAACACCTGATTTGATTTTATTGGACATTACAATGCCCGATATCAGCGGTTTTGACGCGATTAAGCGTTTAAAGGCCGGAACTCAATATACAGATATCCCTGTTATATTTCTGACCGGCCTTACGGACGCGGAAACCGAAGCCGCGGGTATTGAACTTGGCGCCGTGGATTTTATCGTAAAACCGTTTTCCGCGCCGGTACTGTTAAACCGTATCAAAAACCATTTGTATATCGACGAATTGATACACGAACGTACGGCTCTGCTCAGCAAACGGACGGAACAGCTTGTGCGCCTGCAGAACAGTATCGTTTTTACACTGGCGGATGTTGTGGAGAACCGCGACTCCAATACGGGGGGGCATATAGAGCGTACGTCTGTATATGTGAAAATTTTTATTGAGGCGATGCTTGAACGCGGCCTGCACGCGGATGAGATACAAAGCTGGAATCTGGATTTGGTTGTTTCATCGGCGCGTCTGCATGATCTGGGCAAGGTATCAATACCTGATTCCATCCTGAACAAGCCGGACAAACTGACGGAGGAGGAATTTGCCATTATAAAGACCCACGCCGCGGCGGGAGAACGAATAATCGATCATATGATCTCGCGGTCCGGAGACGGTGATTTTTTGCGTAACGCCAAATTTATCGCCGGTTATCACCATGAGTACTGGGACGGTTCAGGTTATCCCTACGGGTTAAAAGGGAAGGATATACCGCTTCAGGGTCAGATAATGGCAATTGTAGATGTGTGGACTTTTCCCCGTGAGGTACACACCGTTAAGCGACTTTATCTGAATTATATTCATTAGGCGCAACATAGTCAAGTGCAGAATGCATACGGATACGATTATAATATGCTTCG
>WQZG01000160.1 GCA_009780855.1 Treponema sp. | reverse complement strand
TTTGAAATTCCCAAAAAATACGGACTACGCCAGACTATCGCTGACACCCTGGGCATCGGCGGCATTATGCGCGCGCTCAGGACAATTCCTGTAATGGAGAAGTTTGGGCGCGCGATGGAAAAGGTCTGCCCGGACGCCTGGCTGCTTAATTATACAAATCCCATGTCGATGCTTTCCGGGTTTATGCAGCGTTATACCGGAGTTAAAACTGTGGGCCTTTGCCACAGCGTGCAGGTATGTTCGGAACATCTGCTCAAGAACCTGGGCATGGAAGATAAAATCGAAGGCCGCCGTGAACTTATTGCGGGCATTAACCACATGGGCTGGCTTCTGGAATTAAGGGACAAAGACGGAAACGATCTGTATCCGGAGATCCGCGCCAGGGCCAAAAAAAAGAACGCCGAAGCAATTCACCACGATATGGTGCGTTTTGATTATATCGAAAAACTGGGCTACTACTGCACAGAATCCAGCGAGCATAACGCTGAATACAACCCGTTTTACATCAAGGGCAAGTACCCTGAACTTATTGAAAAATTCAACATACCCCTTGATGAATATCCCCGCCGCTGCATAAAACAGATCGACGGCTGGAAGAATGAGTACGACAGCCTGGCATCAAAAAGCGTCCTGGAACACAAACGTTCCGGCGAATACGCTTCCTACATTATGGAAGCAATCGTCACAAATAAACCCTACAAAATCGGCGGCAACGTGCTCAACCGCGGCCTTATCGACAACCTTCCCGCCGATGCCTGCGTCGAAGTCCCCTGCCTGGTTGACGGCTCAGGCGTTAATCCCTGCCGTGTCGGCAGGTTGCCGGTACAGCTCGCCGCTATGAATATGACCAACATCAACGTCCACCTGATCACCATTGAGGCTGCCGTAACCAAAAAGCGCGAGCATATTTACCAGGCTGCAATGATGGAACCGCACACCGCGTCGGAACTGTCATTGGACGATATAAAGAAAATGGTTGACGAACTTATTAAAGTCCACGGCAAGTGGCTGCCAAAGTATAAGTAAATTAGGAATTAAAAATTAAAAATGATGAATTGAAGAGAATTCGGAATATTTAGAGCAGTAAGTAATCATGGTGTGAAATTAAGAACGTTGATTACTTACTGCTCTCTGTGCCTTTGTGTGCTCTGTGAGAGACTCTTTTCCAAAAAATTCCTAAAATGTCACCATTACCGTTTTTATTTCAAAACCGCGGAAACTTAGCGGCAGGTCGGCGCCGGTAAACTTAAGCGGTTTGGGATTTTCTTCCAGCATGTCTGTGGCAAACGCGGCGGTTATGTTTTTGTTAAAGTGCAGTACAGTTCTTGTCCTGCCGCCAAGGCTTTCGTAAAGTCTTATCACAACGGTTTTCTTTTTATCTGATTCCGGCCCCTTAACGCTCTCGGCTATTACAGCATCGCCGTCCAGGCTAAAGAAAGAATATCTGTCCGCGGCGATTTTATCGGTTGCGGAAGTTTTGGGGGCCGCGGCTTTTTCTTTTACGCCGGTTTCTACAAAAACGCCTTCGTTTAATTCGTAGCCTTTTTGAACTATGCCGGAATTCCCGAATGAACCGTTAAACGGCGTTATTGAATATGTAAAACGCTGCTCGCCCATGTCCGCGTTTTCGTCCGGGGCTTTGGGGGATCGCAGCAGGGTAAGCCTCATGCTGCCGCCGTTTACGTCGTGGCCGTATTTACAATCGTTGAGCAGGGCCACACCTCCTGCGTCTTCTTCCAGCGAAATCCACTTGTGTGCGCAGATTTCAAATTTGGCGCGATCGTGGGGCAGGTTTTTGTGGGTATTGCGCAGGATGTGTCCGTACTGAACTTCGCAGCGCACCTGGGCGGTGTCAATTGCAGTATCAAAACCAACCTTGAGCATTTGCCGGTTTTCTTTCCAGTCAACCTTTGTAACAAAATCAATCCGCCTTTCATCAGCATAAAAGATCATGTCCTGGATCAACACTGAATTTTCGGCAATAGCGTATTTTTGTTTTATAATAAAACAGACCGGGCCGTCCGCCGCTATTTCGCTTGAAAGGAGCCTGGTTTCTTCCTTAAGATACCTGGTCCAGTCCGAATCAATGTCCCAGGCTTCCCACTGAACCGGAACATCCTGCGCGCTTATAAAATTATTAAAAAATCCGCCGGAGGCGACCAGTTCCCGGTTGACTTTGAGCTTGCGGCCGTGTTTGGATTTTTTGTTAAAATCCATCCGGTCAATGAGGCTGATTATCCGGCCTGCCTTGTCGAACCTTATTTTATAAAACGGCGTCCTTAGGGATTTGTTTTTTTCATATACAAAAACCGGTTCATTATTAATGCTCCCGCCTGCTTCCGCTTCTTTTGCGCTCAAAGCCGTAAACCGCGCCCAGCCAAGGGACGGCAGCCGCGGAACAAAGACGGCGGTTTCTTTTCCGTCCAGATCTTTATAATACTGAACCGGATAAATTTCGCCGCCGGCTTTGAGGGCGCAGGTCTTTGGCGCACCGGCTTTTGCAAGGCCTGCTCCGTTTGTAAATACAGGATCGCAGCGCTCCCAGGACAATGAGTTGAACGCGATGATTCCGCCGCCTGCGTCTGCCGTGGCTTTTTTTCTGATGTCTCCAGCGATCCCATCCATGGCGCAGGCGATTTCACCGTGCATAGTATCGGCTTCGCCGTAAACGCGTCCTATGGAAGAACCCGGAATTATGTCGTGGAACTGCAGGGTAAGCAATGTCTTCCAGCTTTTTAAAAGAATCTCTCCTGGATATTGCGCCCAGCCTTCCAGGTTTCCGACTGCCGAAAGCCATTCGGCGTTCCGCAGCCTGAATTCATTTTTGCGGTTATTGCGTTTGGTCTTTGCCTGGGTAGTGTAAGTCCCGCGGTGAAGTTCCAGGTAGAGCTCTCCCCGCCACTGCGGCAAATTTTTTTCCCTGCCGAATATTTTTACCAGTGAATCGCTTACAGTCTGCCAGCCGGCCTTTGGCGCGCCTTCCAGGTCTGCCAGACGCCGGGCCATTTCCAAATCACCGCGCGCGGTGCCGCCGCCTCCGTCGCCTTCGCCGATTGATTTAATTACGCCGGATTGTATTTCCTTGTGCTGTACGTTGTTCCAGGATTCCGCAAGTTCCGAAGGCGTTACGCGGCCGTTGTAGCCGCCTTTTCTTGAAGTGATGTAATGGGTTTTTACCCCGGTGCCGTCAATGCCCTGCCAGATGAATGTGTCGTAGGGGAAATGGGTTGTGTCGTTCCAGTTGATTTTGCTTGTGACAAAATATTTAATCCTGCAGCCTGCCAAAATTTGGGGCAGGGCGGCCGCATAACCGAATACGTCCGGAAGCCAGAGAGTGTCGCTTTCATAGTTCAGCATCTGCTTTACGGCCTGCTTGCCTACCAGGAATTGCCGCACCAGGGATTCACCGCCTGTTATGTTGCAGTCCGCTTCCACCCACATCCCGCCGTTGGGCTCCCAAATCCCTTTTTTGTACGCGTCCTTTACCGCGTTAAAAATTTCCGGATAATTGTCCCTTACCCCTTCCAGCTGGGCCGGCTGTGTCTGGATAAATCTGAATTCAGGATATTCTTCTGCAAGTCTGACCATGTTGATAAAAGTCCGTGCGGCCTTGCGTTCGGTCTCGCCCAGATGCCACAGCCAGGCGTGATCAATGTGGGCATGGCCGATAAGGTGAATCTCCGGTACTGTGCTGCCGTTTTTGGCTTTTAGCAGGGGAGCAATATATAGACGCGCACGCAAGGCTTCGTCTTCGAGGACAGCCCCTTCCGAAGAAAAATGGATCCCGGTAAGCGCTTCAAAAAGTCCGCGGATGATTTTTGCCTTGCGCAGGGAGTTCGCGTCCAAATCTTTTGCCAGATCGAAAAGACATGCCGCGTCGTAATAGAGGCCGTAGATTGGCTCAATGCGTTCGACCAGTTCGCCGCCTGCGAAAGTATTCGGGTAATCATCGATGTGCCTGCCCAAAGTAAGAATAACCTGCCTTGGCTGGAAGGGCATCATCCCCGGATAATAATGGCCCGCGTAAGATTCAATATAAAGAGTGTGGCTTTTGCCGTCCGCGGCTGTTTTTATTTTTTTGTGCACGGGATTAAACGCGCCCGCCGGTTTCCCGTCGATAAATACCAGGGAGTCCGCGTTGGGAATTACCCTTAAGTAAAGCGGATATTTGTTTTTTGCCGGAGTTTTATAGGTTGAGCGGAACCAGGAGCAATGCCAGGGTTTCCCGTAACTGTAGGGACTGGGGATTTTTTTCCATACGGCGTCTTTTGTATCCGGCGGCGCACGGAATGTTTCTTTGGTTTCGAAAGTTTCGAATTCAAGCTTTGTTATTACCCTGTAACGGTTCTTTTTTAAAAATTGTAAATATTGCGCAATACGCTGTTCGGCTTTTGGTATAAGCATATTTCCTTCCCTTTTTTTTCATACTATGCCAGCCGTCTTTTATCTGTCAATATTATTGAATGTTTTTTGTCGCCGTGCAATAGAAATGTCCCCTGTTTCCGTTCAGTAGAAATGTCCCCCTGCGTTCAATAGAAATGTCCCCCTTGTAAGATGAGTCAGGAGGAAGAA
>WQZG01000159.1 GCA_009780855.1 Treponema sp. | reverse complement strand
GTTTTATACGGATCCGGGAACCTCTGCCCGCTCTCTCAATAATATTGCTCGTCCTGATGATCTGCCCGCTGGGGATGATCTTCGCGCGGGCGCTAGTCAATAACGGCAGGCTCGATCTTCTCAACGCCCCGGGAATAATTTTTCAAAAAGAAAATCTGTCAACGATTTTAAACACACTGGCTTTGGGTTTTTCTGTGGTAATAGGTTCCACATTCATCGCACTGCCTCTGGCTTTTTTGGTTTGCCGCACCCAGATTGTTAAATCCAAATGGCTTGACGTAGTTTTAATGATCCCGTTTATGACGCCGCCATTTATTGCTTCAATGGGATGGATACTGTTTACCCAGAAGAACGGTCTTTTCCAGCAGATTTTTCCGTTTACAGGTTCATTTTCTGAAGGTTTCTTTTCTTTCGGCGGCCTGGTACTTGTGATGTCTCTGCACGTGTTTCCTTTTATGTATACGATCCTAAAGAACGCACTGTTAAATATCGGTTCCGGCATGGAAGAAAGCGCTGCGGTTTCCGGGGGCGCCTTTTGGTACAGAATAAGGAAAATAACACTGCCGCTTTTAACGGGAAATTACGCAATTGGGGCGCTGCTGGTGTTCGTTAAAACTCTCTCTGAATACGGAACACCGGCCACTTTGGGACACAGAATCGGGCTTACTGTTTTTACAACGGCCATTTACCGTTACGCGACAATTTCTCCGATAGACTTCGGCCGTTCCGCAAGCCTGTCCGGCGCCCTTATCGCGATCTGTCTGGGAGCCTGGTTTTTACAGAACTACATAACTGTCCGCAAGACTTACCGTCTTGTCGGCGGAAAAGGACTCCGCAGAAACATTAGTCATCTTAAAGGCCTCCCGCTTTTAGCGGCCTGGGCAGTGCTCGCCCTGGTTATAATCGTTGCCATAGGCATTCCGTATTTTTCGGTTTTCTGTACCTCGATTATAAAGTTAAGGGGATACGGCCTGGCTGCGGGCAACTTTACTATACAGCATTATTTTGAACTTTTTGCGGAGCGCAAGGCCCGCGGCGCTTTTATTACAAGCATTGTTCTGGCTGTTTCCGCGGCAAGCATAGCTGCGGTTCTTGGAACTGCGCTGGCCTCGGCTTTTCATTACAGTAAATTAAAGGTGCGCAAAGTACTGGAAGCCGTGAGTCTGTCTCCGGAGATGCTGCCTTCGATTGTATTTGTTATCGGAATCATGCTGTTCTGGAACGGTATTTATAAAGTACTGCCCTTGTACAATACCATTGGGATCATGATCCTTGCTTACGTTACCCTGTTTTTACCGTACACGATTCAATACGTTAATTCAGCTTTTTCCCAGATAGGCGAAAGCCTGATCCAGGCGGGGCGGAGTCTTGGAGGCAGCTCTTCTTATGTGTTCCGCCGTGTTACCCTGCCGCTCCTTGCACGGGGAGTAATAGCAGGCTGGATAATGACTTTTATTATTTCCTTCCGCGAGCTGGTAACTGCGAGCCTTATATCGCCGCCAAATACATTGGTTATATCAACCTACATTACCCGCGAATTTGAACAGGGCAGCGTTTCCCTTGGCATGTCCATGGCAATGATATGTGTGGTATTCACCACTGCGGCTCTTATTTTGCTGAACCGTTTTATCAGCAGTCATAATTAAAACTTTTAATTAAAACTTTTATTGATAATTTCTTCGCGGAAAAGGCTGTAAATGTTCATTCCGCATTTTTTGTCGAAGTATTCTTTTATTACAAAAAAAGCGTTCCACTTGTTCAGTATATCCGTGTTTAAAATTTTATGGCGTCTTGCCACATCAATCAAACGGGCTTCCATAAAACTAACACCGTCCGCCATGCATATCGCGTCGCATAACTGGATCAATCTATCGTAATCATCGTAAATATAATTTTCCAGCAGCGACTGTATTTTTTCTGTTTCTTCTTTTGCGCAGTCATTCTTACCGCTGTAGGAATTTATATCCCGGTAAGGGAAGGAGTGAGTCAGGCAAATCCTGGCGTTTTGGCTATAACCTTTTTGGTCCATAAGACTGTAGCCTGAATAAATATGCCGTAAATCCGTTACCCCTTCGTAACGTCCTATATCGTGCAGTAATCCCAGGACATACGCTTTGCCGCCTTCCAGGCCGCACCGCAGCGCTATTGTTTCCGCTGCCCTCGCAACAGTCCTGCTGTGCAGGGCCCAGGGTCCGGGATTTTGTCCGTAAGCCCAGACAAGTAAATCATCCGCTTCTTTTTTACCTGGGAGTTTTGAATCGTTCATTTATTATCAGTTCACTTATTTGGTGTTCACTTATTGTCTGTATTTGTATGATCTATTCGCTGTCGTAATTTATCAAAGTCCTTACAGGCGTAGGCGCCAAAAATTTTTCGTAGTTAAGAAAGGGGAGCCCCACTACTCCGAAGATCTCCGGTACTTCGGCGCCGCCGGAGACCAACAGTTCCCGCGCCGCCCGCAGAGTCCCGCCTGTGGCAATAAGATCGTCGAGGAGCAGAACCCGTTTACCCTTTGGAATGTCTTCCAGGTGAATTTCAATTTCGGCGTCCGCGTATTCAAGGGCGTATTTTTTGCTGATCTTAATACCGGGCAGTTTCCCGGCCTTGCGGATTATTATCAGGGGAATTTTCATGGAGTAGGCAAACGGCGCGGCAAACAAAAATCCGCGGGCTTCGATTGCCGCAATGGCGTCTATCTGCTTATGCCTGTAAATATCGGACATGGAATCAACGCAATAACAGAACGCTTCCGGCGAAGTAAGGATACTGGTTATGTCGTAAAAAAGAACCCCTTTTTTGGGAAAATCGGGTACTTTTCTGATGTAATCATCGAGGTTTAAATTCAAGGCTTTTCCTTTGGAATTGCCGGAGCGCCGGCTGCCCATTCTTCTATATTAAAGGAGCTATCCGCAAAAAGGGGTTCCGCCCTGATTGCAGCCTCTGAGCTTTTAAGAATTTTTTTTAAATATTGGACAGCTTTTTGGGAAGAAGGAGAAAAAATTCCGCAGTTCCTGCCTGCCAGATTTATATGCTGCAGCATTTCTTCCAGATAGGAAAAAGAAATCGGCGCAGGCGCTTCGCATCCAATAAAAAAAACGTCTGCTGCAAGCAGATCGGTACCGGCAAACGCCGGCGCGTCTTTAATCAGGACCTTATTGCCATTAAGGGCTTTGGCAATGGATTGAGCCATAATTGTGACTTCCCCGGTACCGTCCGTCACAATTAACACGGTTCTCCTTTCACTCACAATGATGAAGTCTAGCCTTACTCTTGAAATATGTCAATTAAGCAAATATTATGAACTATCGAGGAGTAATTGTGGCAAAAGAAGAAGCTATTGAAGTTGAAGGAGTAGTCCGGGAAGCCTTACCAAACACCATGTTCCGGGTGGAACTGGACAACCAGGACGGCCATTTAATCCTGGCTCATTTATCGGGAAAAATGCGTAAACACTATATAAGAATTGTCCCCGGCGATCGCGTGCGAATCGCGCTTTCTCCGTATGATCTCTCAAGGGGAAGGATAATCTACCGCGAACGTTAAAAATTCAGCCCGGCTGTAATTTAAAACAAGCGTTTCTTACGGTGTTTTTAGGATTTCAGCAAAACCCAGGTAGCTCCGCTCCCGCCCCTGGCTCCTGAATTATGTCCGCTTGTCCCGGCAAACGGGCACTGTTCGATGTATTTGCGGCTTAGATCTCCCAGGACGCCTTCGTTCATGGAATGATTTCCCTTGCCGTGGATCACCAGTACTTTTTCCAAACCCCTGGCCCGGCTCCTCTTAAAAAATTCATCCAGTTTGTCCCAGGCTTCATCCTGGGTAAGACCGTGTAAATCCAAAAAAGCATCGGGTTTTTTGGTTAACAGCCTGCGGCGTTCTATGTCCCTGTTTTCTTCTTCCGAATCATCTTTTGAATGAATTTCTTCGTGCGGAGCGCTGTCCCATTTTTTAAGTATAGTTTCGAAATTCATGCCGGTCTCCCTAATAAGTTATTACATTTTTTGTCAGAACCCAGCCTGTTCTGCCATCGGCGTCTATCAGCGACCAGGTATCCGATGATGAACGAATTTTTGCCGCCTGACCTTCAATAAAACTGGAGCTGATTGCTCCCGATAAATCAGGAACATGGTAAGCGTCGGTTTTTAACAGTACTGCCGAATGTCCGCTAAAGTCCGTAAAAAAGACAATTCCGGACAAGAAAACAGCAGCGGCTGCTATAATAATAACCCTTCCCTTTTTAAAACCTGTCATGACGCGTAAAGTTACTATAAAACCGGCAAGGAGTATTAAAATTATTACCGGAAATTTCCAATAGCTCCATTCTTCATCCTGTGAGCCGGGTAATCCAAGGCTGCTTTCCATTTCGCTGCGTAATTTTACAAGAGCGCTGTTCAATATGCTGTCTCTTTCATTTTTACGGACCAGGGCCAGCGATTGCGCATAATTACGGTTCATCCATAAATCATTGGCTTCATCCGTGATCTTTTTGTAATCCCCGTAAAAAAAATTTTTAATAAACGCGGGCAGGGCCGCTGCATTAATATCGGGGAACGCAATTACAGGAATTTCGCCATCAGTCTGGTGTATAT
>WQZG01000158.1 GCA_009780855.1 Treponema sp. | reverse complement strand
ATGTTTGATGATTGAGTAATAAATATGTCCTCCTTTGGCAGGGGGACATTTCTATTGATTTTTAACTGGATGGGGACATTTCTATTGAACGCAATAGGGGACATTTTCACTGATTTTCAACATTATCACCGATTAAGGTTATCTCAAATTAACGTAATCGAATGGCCCGGTCCACAGGCGCCGAAAATATGACTCCGCGGGCATCGCTGTCCATGCCGCAGGTTCTCCCGATCACCTCCATAATGGCTGATTTTTTACGCGGGTTTGCCAGTATCATGACAAGCTCCCTTTCTTCCTGGACCATAATTCCAAAATAACTGACCATTCCTTCGAAATTCTGGCAATGGGCGTTTAAGACAGTACCTCCGGAAGCTCCCGCCCCCAAAGCCGCATTCATTAGCTGATCAGCGTATCCATGATTAATGACCGAGATTATCACTGAATGTTTATTCCTGTGCGAATTCCGTCTTTCTGCTCCGGACCGGGATTTCCCCGCTCCCTTCCTGTTTTTTTTTCTGTTCCTGGTTACCAATGACTTTAATATGGGCGTATTTATTCCGGAGAGGGGAACCGTAAACGCGATGCCCATTCCGGGATTTCCGCGGCCCAGACGTTTGCGTACGTCCCTGAGCAATAACGGCGCCATTCCGGGCTTCTCAAGGCAGACAATCAGGGCCTTTTCACTCTCGCCTATACCCAGATAGTCGAGTACTTCCGAAGTGGCCGTACCCCTTGCTTTGCTAATAAAATGAAAAATTGAGTTTTCCCCGGTAAACGCCGCCGATACGGTATCGGCCTTTTCCCAGTCGGTAATAAAAAAGACCAGACTTAATTCCGTTACGCCGCGGTTTAAGGCATCTGTTTTTTTTTGCACTGTGCCCGGCGATTTGGCGCGGAGCCGTGACACCAGTCCGGAGAGGAGATTTTCTCTTTTCAAAGCTCTTCATCTCCAAAAAAAGTAAGCTCCCCGTAATCGGTGATCCCGGATTCCGCCTGCTGCAGCGCAGCCGCCATACCGGTCCTGCGTTTATACAGCAGACCCATTATCTGCACCACAATCAGGGGCGTCATTGCGACTATCGCGACAATGCCAAAAGCGAACTGCATCGGATCCCTGCCCAATCCGTCACAGGCGCCCATGGCAAGGGGAAGCAAAAAAGTCGCGCTCATCGGGCCGGAGCAGACGGCGCCGGAATCAAAGGCAATACCGGTAAAAATCCTGGGCACAAAAAAACCAAGGATCAGCGCAAAAGCGTATCCGGGAGCGAGAATCCACAAAAGGGGAATACCCAATAAAATGCGCGTCATGGTGATCGCGAGTGCAGCCGCCATGCCAATCGCAAGACCGGTATTCATCATCCTGGAAGTAATGGCTCCGGAAGATACTTCCTCAACCTGCTTGTTGAGTACATGAACAGCCGGTTCGGCCGCGACAATATAATATCCGATTAAGGTTCCAAGCGGAATCAAAATCCATTTAACCGGAGAAGCCGCAAGCTGGGATCCCAAAAGCTGGCCTACCGGGAAAAAGCCCACATTCACCCCTGTTAAAAAAAACACCAGGCCGGCAAGCGTATACAAAAAACCTACGGCGATACGGATAAGCTGATTTTTCCTGTAACGTCTGGATAAAATCTGCAGAATGATAAAACAAAAAAGGATACAGCCCAGGGCCATAGCCACTTCCCTGAAATACTCGGGGAACCTGGAAGTAAACGAAGTTACTACTTCACGCGAAGTCTCGATATCCGGTATGGCAGCCGCCGCAATTTTTATTTGAGGCGGGTTATAAAATATACCAAGAAGAAGGACGCTGATAATGGGTCCGATCAAAACAAGAGCCACAAGACCAAAACTGTCGTCAAGGGAATCCCTGTCGCTGCGGATTGAAGTTAAGCCTACGCCGATGGCAAGAATAAATGGGACCACAATCGGGCCGGTCGCGACACCGCCGGCCTCAAAAGCTATCGGAATAAAAAAACCGGGAGAAAAAAAGGTCAGCACAAAAGCGGCAATGTAGGAGATGATCAGCAGCACCGACAGCCTGATCCTGAACAGAGTCCGCATAACCGCGATAACCAGATAAAAACCAACCCCAATGCCGACCGTTCCTATAAAATACCAGAACGGGATGGCGCCTATCTCCTGTGCCAGAACTATCAGATCAGGTTCCGCAACAGTGATGATAATCCCCATGACAAAACTGACCAGAACAACAACGGCAAGCCTCTTGCTTTTTGTAAGCTGGACTCCGATGCCCTCACCCATCGGCATCATCGCCATGTCCACACCCAGGGTAAAAAAACCCATCCCCAGAATGAGCAGCGCTGCTCCCGCGATGAACATCAGAATAGTGCCGACAGGCATAGGTGTAAGCACAACACTGGCCGCAAGTACAATCAGGGTTATGGGAAGTACCGAAGTAAAAGCCTCCATTATTTTGGCTCTTAAAATCTTATTCATGGAAGCGCGCGGCCTGCCACATCATCTACAGGAAGTGAAAATACGAGCCCGCCGGCCTCACTGCCAAGACCAAAATCCAGACTGATTTTTTTCATAATCGATTCCCTGTCCTGCCTGCCCGCAAGAATCAGGATAACATCTTTTTCTTCATTGGCACGGCCGCGGGCATTTAACACAGTGCCTCCGGAAGCTCCCGCTTCCCTGACGCTGTTAATCAATTCATCGCTGTATCCGTGATTTATAACTGCCATTATAAGGTCATGGTTTATTTTATTTTCTTTGTTGGCTGTAGTACCCGCTGCCATATTTCCATATAATATAACCGCCATTTCAACTTGACAATCCCGTTCCGGTACCCATAGAATATCTGCTGTGGGTATGGAATCATCCACTTCAGAAATTATAATAAAGAACAAAAGCCGCGCATCCAAAATGACTTTACGGCGGCGGCTCTTTGTTTTCCTCATATTATTGGTCATAATAATGACGTTAAGCTCAATTTTCATTCTATTATTACTGGAAGTTCCCATACTGGATAATTCAAAAGAATTAAAAGTATCGGTCGAAACAGAGCTTTCCATTTTTAGCCGTGATCTTGAAACCCGCCTGGGCGATATATCATCGCAGCTTGTCAGATTATCCGAATTATTATCCAAAAATATTGAATTCGAAAGATTAACCGGCGATCCGCAAGCTTTGGGAGAGGTATTGGAAAACGAATTTGATCCCCTTATTGCAGCTATGGACAGAACAAAAAGTTCAAGTGTTTTCCTTGTCCTGGATTTCATGGACAGGCCCGGGCAGCAAGATTCCGATAACTACCGTGCAGGGGTATGTTTCAGGGATTCAAATCCGGATTTATATATGAGCGAAGTTCCCAAACAATTTCTTAGAGGCGCTCCGACATCCGCTTATGGGGATAATTTTATGATGCTGGAAGACTGGGAACTGGATTTCGATGTTAAGGATCGAGCCTACTTCCATTCGCCGCTTGATGATTACAATAAAACACCGCTTTCAGGAGATCCGCTTCCAATGTCCGGTTATTCCTATTGGGGTTTTGAAAGCATTGTATCACAGACAGAAAAGTCCACAATCCTGTGCAGCATTCCCGTTACCGCGGGCAGCGACCGCAAAGCAACAGGAGTTTGCGGGTTTGAAACAGATTTATCATTATTGATGGAAAATTACCTTCCCGAGGCCGACGGTTATAAACAGATCTTTTGTAAGATCTTTGATATGGGCGGAAATGGCGTTACCGTTAAGGAAGGAACGGCTCTTAACACCTATACTCTGGAAGACGGAAAAATATATCTGGGACAGCATAAAAATATAAAGCTTAATCAGGGAAATTCTGTATTATCAAGTCCGCAGCTTACAATGGCAATTTTAATCCCAAAAGAAGAAATTGATTCACACAATTTATGGATCAGGGGCAGGCTTGTTTTGTTCATAACAGTACTTGTCAGTATTGGCATTTTTATTTCACTGTTTATTTCAAAGAAGTACCTTCATCCGGTTATGCTGGAGATAGGTCAGCTCCATGAGCTTATAGCGAAAAAAGATGAGATGGACAAATTGCTTACACCCGGGGAAATTGAAATCGCCCTGCTTCTTATAGAGGGAAAAATGCGCAGTGAAATTTCCCGGGGGCTTCGGATTAGCGCCGGGGAAACAGACAGGCGCATTGAATCAATACGGAATAAAATAGACACAAATGGGGATCCAAACCCGCTGGAAACCGCGGTTGCCAGGGAGTTTAAATTAACCCCAAGAGAAAAAGAAATTTTCCGCTGTATGCTTAACGATATGAACAACACCGAAATTTCAGGAGAATTATTCATATCTGAAGGAACTGTAAAAAACCACGTGCACAATATATTATTAAAACTTAAAATCAATAACAGACGTAACCTCATTGCCTGGGCGGAGAATTATTCCATGCAAAACGGGATAAAAAATGAATAAATCTTTAAAAAAAGCAATATTCATATTAACCGTCCTGTTATGGGCTTTGCCCCTTGCATTGCCGCCTGGGCTTTTTGCGCAGGTAAACTCCGGTTCCGCGGCGCAGGCAGGAAGGCAAAAATATGCCCTGGTAATCGGCAATTCCGATTATACCGTATTGCCGGCCCTTGATAATACGGTAAACGACGCGGACGATGTGGCCGTTGCACTTTTAAATTTGGGATTTACCGTGAACAAGCTGATAAACGGAACTCTTGTGCAAACGGAAAATTCCATCGCTTGGCTTATAAAACAGCTTGGTACATCCAAAAATAACTACT
>WQZG01000157.1 GCA_009780855.1 Treponema sp. | reverse complement strand
GTCGAATAGCCGCCAATTTTTGCGGCGTCAAAAATATCTTTAATCTTTACAGCGTCATGAAACCAGAACCACGGCGGAGCCAGGTTTCCCGGAATAAAATGCTGGTTGCCGGTCGCTACTCCGTGTGTGCAGGGCCAGGCGCCGGTGGCGATTGTCGTGTGAGCCGGATACGTAACTGTTGGGTATACGCTCCTGACGGTTTTTACCTCAGCACCGCCGGCCAGATAACGTTTATAATTGGGCAGGGTTTTAAGATACTCAAGGTCTTCTCCCACCAGCGCGTCAGCGGAAAAAACAAAAAGGCGTTTTTTCATATAACTTTCATAAATACGACAAGCAGGGTATTGTGTCAACCTGCTGCGGCGGGTATGCTCAGGCAGGTATTAAATTAATCATGGAAAGAAAAAAAACAGAAATCAACACTGAAGGTTTCCCTGCAGAAATTTCAGGCCTTTTGCAGGGATTTGCCGTTTATGATTCAAGCTGCTCTAAAGAAGCAAAAGTATTTTTTATAGAAAGGGACGAAGGCTTTTATCTAAAAATCGCGGCAGCAAAGACCCTGGAAGCCGAATCGATCCTGACTAAATATTTTTATTCTTTGGGATTATCTGCCGAAGTCTGTTTATATGTTCAGTCCGATAAAGATTATATGATTACCCGCCGGATACCGGGCGAAGACGCAACAGCGGCAATTTATCTTTCCAATCCTAAAAAACTTTGTGAGGTATTCGCACAGACACTGGCCGGCCTGCACAAAATGGATTTTTCCGGCTGCCCTGTAAAAAGCAAAACGTCGTCCCTGATTCCAAATTCCTTAATTCAAAATCCTGAATATACCGCGCTTATTCACGGTGATTACTGCCTGCCCAATATATTGCTGGAAGATTTTAAGTTCACCGGGCTCATTGATTTGGATCACGCGGGTATAGGCGATCCGCACAGGGATATTGTATCGGCGTTCTGGACATTGAACCGTAATTTAAAAACCGATAAATACAATGATCTGTTTCTGGATTGTTACGGCAAAAATAAAATCGATCCGGACAGGCTCAGATTATGGGAGGAAACTTATGGCAAAAGTTAAAGAACCGGCCGTGCATCTAAAAAAAATAATGGAAATACTTGGTCCCATGTTCCCGGATCACAAACCAATGCTTGATTTTAAAAATCCCTTTGAACTTTTAATCGCGACTGTGCTTGCCGCCCAATGCTCTGACATTGCCGTAAATAAAGTAACGCCGCAGTTGTTTGCGCGCTTTCCGGATGCGGCTTCCCTTGCAAAAGCGCCTCTGCAGGATTTGGAAACCATTGTCCATTCGCTGGGATTTTTCCGCGCAAAAGCCCATAACATAAAAGCGCTTTCAAATCAGCTTGTATTAAAATACAGCGGCGAAGTCAGAGGAACCATGGAAGAACTTACCGCTCTGCCTGGAGTCGGCCGCAAGACCGCGTCGGTAGTTTTGTCCGTATGTTTTAATGTACCGGCAATTGCCGTTGATACGCATTTTACCAGAGTAAGCCAGCGCCTTGGCCTTACAGCATCGGAACGCCCGGAAGTCATCGAAGAAAACATCAAGGCAATCGCGCCGGAAGAAGAATGGATTGCGATCGGTTATGTCCTTAACTTTTTTGGCAGGAAAACATGCCATGCCAAAAAACCGGATTGCCCGGCCTGTCCAGTGCGCGGCCTTTGCAGTTTTAATGCGAAAAATCCAGGAGTAAAGTAAATCCATGAAGGATTGAAATTCAATTATCCTTGCCATAAATATTATTGGTCTGTTATAATCTGGTACACGGAGTTAATTATGTCAAAAACAATGACTTTGGATGAGAAACTTGCCATTTCCAATAAGGCATTGGACTTACTGGATGCCGGAGATGAAGAAGGATGCATCCGTCTTTTACACACTGCTCCATTACCGCCTTATTTAGCAAAAATTTATAAAGAAAAAGTTGGTATTGAACAGTTGAAACAAAGCGGCTGGAATTTATCGGAAGCAGAGGATGAATTTGGACATAACTGGCTTAACGAATAAAATATATAATGCCGCGGCAACCATTGATTTTGGCCGTAAAGGTTTTGCTGCAAGAGGCAAAGCGGAAGAAGGACGTTTGTCATATGAGAGAGGTATTGTTTGGGCATTATCTGCTTTCAAAGATGCACAATCAACAATTGATCCGCACACAATTGTATTAATGGAATATATTTTTTTGGCACAAGAATTTCAGTTTTGTGCGGAAACAGATACAGATACCCGCAGCAGTCTAACCCAGGCTATCCAAAGTTTTGATGACGCCTTTTTGGCTCTGGAAACCGTAAATGATAATAATTATAAAATTGCCGATAAGACACATCCACATAATAAGAAATATCGTATAAATGGCTTCCCAAAAGATTCATTTCATATTGCCTGTATAGCTCACAGGACCAGGTTACAAAATATACTCCGTTCACCCGGTATTGACCCAATTGAAAAAACTTTAATTAAACAACGGTTTGCCAATCTCCTGACTGCCCAGAACTGTTATATTAAAAAACAAAAAAAACATTATTGGTAAGTTCATCTGGTTAAGCAATATGGATAAAACAACATATCAGGCAGAACTCCTGCAAAACCGTCTTGTCAAACGCTGCAGGCATCTGCGCAGATGGGCCGTGCGGACAGGAATCGAAGCATACAGAATTTACGACAGGGACATCCCGGAGATTCCGCTGGTGCTGGATCTATACGGCTATGCCGGCGGCAATGCCGTATCGGGGGCGCTTTACAAACGTCCTTACGAAAAAGATGAACAAACAGAATCGCTGTGGCTTGGCGCCATGAGGGGCGCAATCTCAAAAGCGCTGGAAATAGCGGAAGATCGCATATTTCTCAAGATGCGGCAAAAGCAAAAGGGAAATTCCCAATACAGCAGAATGGACAGCAGCCATTTCCAAAAAAATATTAAGGAAGGCGGATTAATCTTTAAAGTAAATCTTTCCGATTACCTGGACACCGGTCTGTTTTTGGACAGCCGCAAAAAAAGGAATCTGATACGCAGCCAGGCCGCGGGCAAACGGGTGTTAAACCTTTTCAGCTACACCTGTACACTCTCCGTATGTGCGGCAGCAGGCAACGCGGCGGCTGTTGATTCGGTGGACATTTCCAATACTTACCTTGAATGGGGGCTGGAAAACTTCCGGCTTAATAATATTAATTCTGTCTTAAATGATGAAAAAGATTTTTGGCGCCAGCAGCATGATAATAACCTGAATGATTTATCCCATAACAAATTAATCCGCGCTGATGCGCTGCAATTTATCGGCAGGGCAGCCGCAAAAAGTTATGTGTGGGATTTGATAATTCTTGATCCGCCAAGTTTTTCCAACTCCAAAAAAATGAACGACGATCTGGACATCCGCAGGGATTACAGAGAATTAATCGATCAATGCCTTGCGATACTGAGTCCGCAGGGTAATCTCTGGTTCAGCACGAATGCGAGAGGGTTTAAATTTGAAACAGACGAATTCTCCGATTATCAAATACAAAAAATTGATTTAACAGATGAAGATTTTATTGGAAAAAAAATTCCGCAATGCTGGATTATTTCTGCTTAACCTGCGGAATTTTACATCTGGCCGTACCCTAAATTCAGGCCTTAATATTGTACTTCTTGCGGAACCGGTCAATACGGCCGGCAGTATCTACGAGTTTCTGCTTGCCTGTAAAGAAGGGATGGCAGGCTGAACAAATTTCAACCTTGATATCCTTTACGGTAGAACGGGTTTCTATTACATTCCCGCATGCGCAGCTGATTTTGGTGAGTTCATATTTGGGATGAATCTTCGCTTTCATTAAAAATCCTCCAATATTTGCGTCCAACTCCGCCAGACTGATAATTAAGCAGGTCTGCCCTGAAATCATCTGAATTATCAGTATGAGGTTTAAGGACTATTCCACGCCGGCGGAGCCGGTATTCATGGATCTCAGGAATGCCTCATTATTCTTGCTTTTCTTCATTCTGTCAATAAGCATTTCGATGATTTCGACATCGTCCATCGGATTTATGACCTTCCGCAGAACCCAGATTTTTTGCAGTTCTTCCTCGGTCAAAAGGAGTTCTTCCTTGCGGGTGCCGGATTTTTTTATGTTAATTGCCGGGAAGAGCCTGCGGTCGGAGATGCGGCGGTCAAGGTTAATTTCCATGTTGCCGGTGCCCTTGAATTCTTCAAAAATGACCTCGTCCATCCGGCTACCTGTTTCGATCAGAGCTGTAGAAATAATTGTTAGGCTGCCGCCTTCTTCGATGTTGCGTGCCGCGCCGAAAAACCGCTTGGGCTTGTGCAGGGCGTTGCTGTCAACACCGCCGGACAGGATTTTACCGGATGTTGGGACTGTCTGGTTATAGGCGCGGGCGAGCCTGGTAATCGAGTCCAGCAGAATTACAACGTCCTTTTTGTGTTCAACCAGGCGTTTGGCTTTTTCAAGGGCCATCTCTGTAACCTGGACATGGCGGCTTGCCTGCTCGTCAAAGGTTGATGAAATCACTTCCGCCCTGACAGTCCGTTCCATGTCGGTTACTTCCTCCGGACGTTCATCAATCAGAAGAACGATTAAATAGACTTCCGGGTGGTTTTTGGTAATCGCGTTGGCGATTTTTTGCATCATTATGGTTTTACCGGTTCTGGGCTGGGCCACAATCAACGCGCGCTGGCCCTTGCCTATGGGGCAGAACAGGTTGATTATCCTTTCGCTGACAGCGTCCGGGCCGACTTCCAGATCCAGTTTTTCGTCAGGATAAAGTGGGGTCAGGTTATCAAAAGGTATGCG
>WQZG01000156.1 GCA_009780855.1 Treponema sp. | reverse complement strand
TCCATGTAAAAGATTACTCCGGTGATTTTATCGACACCGAGGTTGGATGCGGCAGTATTGATTTCCAAAAGATCATTCATATTGGATTATCGCATAGTGCGGAATGGTTTATCGTAGAACAGGAGAAATTCGATAAGGACAGCCTGGAATCTGCGAAGATCAGTTACGAGAATGTGAGAAAATTGCTTGACGCGGAAGTAAAGAGGGGGTAAATATGGCGATTCCTGTTTTTCAGAAAGTGGTTATAAACGAATTGGTAAATGACGCCGGTTCGGGGAAAATGAACACGCTCGGCTGCGTGGGGGATATAAACGCGGATGGAAAGCTTGACTATGTTGTATGCGGACGTAACGGGGAAATGGCGTGGTTTGAAAATACCGGAAAAAGAAGCCGCTGGAACAAACATCATATCGCGGCGATCCGCAATCAGGAATGCGGAGGATGCGCGATTGATCTGACCGGTAACGGTTTCCCTGATATCATTAACGGTTCGGACGCGGGAAACGATGAACTTTCCTGGTGGGAAAATACCGGAAAATTCAGCGGCGAATGGACCAGAAGGGTTATCGCCAAGACGGGAAAAAGGCAGATGCACGATACACTTTTAGGTGAAATAAAGAACGACGGTGTAAAATACCTTGTTTTTACGAACCAGGGTGATGGTACAACCGTTTACTGCATCCCTATTCCCAAAGATCCTTATGTATCACCCTGGCCTAACCTTGAGATAATCGCGCAGAACCGTTCTTTGCCAAACCCAAGGCATACATGGAATAAACTTGGAATCCAGCCGGACGAAGGCCTTGCCCTCGGCGATGTGGACAATGACGGATTGCTGGAACTGGTCAGCGGCGTTGCTTATTATAAATGGGCCGGTAATCGCTGGGAGGTACATAATTTTACCGATAAAAATTATATTACCAACAAGATTTTGGTAAAAGATATTGACCTTGACGGAAAAAATGAAATAATACTGGCCGAGGGGGACGCGTATATTTACGGCCACGAGGAAGGCGGTAAATTGGCATGGTTTAAACCAGAGGCCGAGAATTACACGGGCCTGTGGACGGAACATATTATTGACACGGGAATGCTTGATGTACACTCAATTGCGGTTGCGGATCTGTGTTCCAACGGGTATCCCGATATATTTGCCGGCGAGATAGGCGCCATTAAACGTAACGGTGATTCCGAAGATTACGTGGTACGGCCGCCGCGTCTGTATGTCTATGAAAACAACGGAAAGGGCAAATTTATCTCGCGCCATATAATTGATGAAGGTACAGGGATACATGAAGCTATGCTGGTTGACCTAGACGGCGATGGGAAACTGGATATTATCGGGAAACCTTTGCACGGTCCCGAACAGTGGAATATTCATGTTTGGTACCGTAAATAAAGACGATCTCAGCAGGTAATTTATTCCGACTCAATTGAATAATGAAAAACCTCATAATCATTGTTCTGCTCAAGGTTGGATTTTAATATAAGCTGTATTGGCAGGTAAATGGCATTTCTTTTGATGGTTTTTAGCCGGTCTTTCATATTACAAAGCTCAAATAATTTTTTTACTACAAGGTATCCCTGCCTGACAGGCGATTGCAATAATGTACCTAATATAACATTGGATTTTATGAATCCCTTAATATCATTATTCATGTCGTAACCGATTAGTAATGGGTGGTAATGATGCTTTAATTCACTAATGGCTTTTGACGCGCCTATTGTTCCCATCATGCTGTTAATAAAGATCGCGTCTACCTTTGTGCTTAACAATAACTCCCGCGCTATCTTGTACGCGTTTTCAATACTGTCAAAAAAATCGTATTTTCCGGAAATTTTAAGCTTTGGGTTATTATGAATATAATCCTCAAAGCCCTTAATCCTCAGCCGGAGGCCTTCGGCTGACACAAGGCTTTGCAGAATCGCAACCGTTGAATTTGAAGGCAGTATCATTGAGTAGAGCTGCGCGGTAAAAGATCCGGAAACAAGCGGTTCTTCGCCGATGAAACAATTTCGCTTGCTTTCGGAGATGTCGTTATTAAAAGTTACAACAGGTATACCGGCTTCGACCAGGGAATTTATTAAAGGGTTAAGCAGCATGGTATGAGTTGGACAAATAGCGACGCCATCATAGTTCTTCTCATTGATAATAGCCCTTAATTGCTGCATCTGTGTTTCGGGGCTGTAATCCGGCGCGGAAAGAAAATGAGTTGTTAATCCTGTGGTACCATATTCACTTGTCGCGGTTTTGGCGCCATGTATTATTTCCTGGTAAAATAAATTATCCGGGCATATAAAGGCAAAATTCATTTTATACCTAACTGGCGCCGGATTAGCCAGGAAAGTCGGCTGGTAACCCATTTCCGAAGCGCACTGAATTATACGGTCTCTTGTTTTTATACTGACACGATCTTTGCCGCTGAGGGCCCTGTGAACCGTTGCTATGGAGATTCCAAGCGTATCAGATATATTTTTCAGGGTAACTTTGTCAGCCATAAATATGTTATTTCATCCTTCAGGTCGTAGTTTCCACCATTCTGTTGATACTTTTTCTCTAATAACAAGATCCTGAAGAGTTCTGGCCCCTTTCTCAAAACCCTCAATTGCTACCATTAAATTATCTTCATGCTCAAGGCTTAATGTGCCATCATAACCAATCATGGCCAGTTTGCTTACAATATCTTTCCATGTTTTTATAGAATGACCGTACCCTAATGTCCTGAAATTCCAGCTTCTTTCCGCAAATTTACTGTATGGTTGAGGATCCAGAACACCTGTATGAATTGCCTGATATGGTTCAATCATACTATCTTTTACATGGAAATGATAGATACATTCAGAAAGATCCTCAATCGCTGCCAGAGGATCTATACCTTGCCAGAATAAATGGCTTGGATCCAGATTTGCTCCAATGGCCGGCCCAACTTCTTTTCGCAGGCGAAGCAATGTCACCGGATTGTATACACAAAACCCCGGGTGAGGTTCTATTGCGAGTTTATTGATGCCATGTTCTGCCGCAAAAGCAGCGGCTTTTTTCCAGTATGGTATCAGTACATCATTCCATTGGTATTCAAGAATTCTGGGGAAATCCAAAGGCCATGGACAGACGACCCAGTTTGGACTGCGATCAACCGGGCTGCCGCCGGGACAGCCGGAGAGGAGTAAAATGGTATCCACCCCCATTTTTTCAGCAACCAGAACCGTTTTCTCAAAATCGGCATGATAACGGGCCGCGACACCGGGATCGGGATGGACAGGGTTTCCCTGAGTTCCCAAACCGCTGATAGTGATATCATAACTCTTCAACATATCCAGTAAATTACCAAGATAAGCAGAATTTGAGAGTATTTCATCAAGATCGATATGATTCGATTTGGAATAGCCGCCGCAGCCTATCTCTATTGTTTGTAGACCGAGTTTTTTGTACCGTTTTAGGACATCTTCTAAAGGGAAATTGTTCAACGCAATGGAAAAGGCGCCGATTTTCATAAATTTCCTCCCCCAAACATGTATTTTTTATAATAGCAATAAAAATATTTCTGTCAAGATAATGCCTAAATTCATAATATGTAAATAATTACGCAAATAATTGTTGTAAAATCAATTACAAGGTAAAAAATGGAGGAAAATGATATTTTATGAAGGAAACATAGCCATATTAAGGAAAATTTAAATTCTTATTGACAATTGCTAATTAGCGCGATAGATTATTAGCTATAAATTTTACGCAAAAAATCTTTTTAAGGATGCTAAAATGAGAAATATTAGACTTGGACTCGCGCCGACAAGACGATTTTGTTTTTCTGTGGAAGACGCGCTGCGGTATAAAAAACTCGTGGAAGCGAAACTCCATGAATGGAAAGTCGATTTTGTAAATATTGACAGTATTAATTCAGAAGGGCTTCTGTTAACAACGGAAGACGCTCAAAAAGCTGCGGGGTTCTTTCTCGATCAAAAAGTAGACGCTGTATTCGCCCCGCATGTTAATTTTGGGACCGAGGAAGCTGTAGCCGCATTGGCAAGGAAGGTGGCTAAGCCTTTCCTGCTCTGGGGCCCCCGGGATGAAGCGCCTCTGCCAAGCGGGGAACATTTAAGAGATACCCAGTGCGGACTTTTCGCAACGAGTAATGTACTGCGAAAGTACGGTATACCGTTTACCTATATTTTGAATTCAAGAGTAAATTCGGGCGTTTTTGAACGAGGAGTACGGAATTTTCTTTCATCGGCAAATGTGGTTAAAAATTTCCTTGGCGCCCGTATTGGACAGATCAGTACACGGCCGCCTAATTTTTATACTGTTATAATCAATGAGCAGGAATTAATGAATAAATGGGGCATTGAGCTGGTCCCTGTTACCTTGTTGCATGTTAAAAATGAGATAAACCGGCTCATTAAAGAGGATAAGCGGGTAAAGGATGAGGCAGAGGCTATTAAGGCGAAAATAGCACTTCGGGATGTCCCTGACGAGAGTCTTCTTCAGACCGCCGCGCTCAAGCTTTTTATGCTCGACTGGGCCAAACGTGAAAACCTAGGCGCAATCGCCATTAAGTGTCATGATGATCTGCCCAATGAAACGGGGTTTTATTCATGTTTCGCAAACGGTGAGGTTACTGCCGCCGGTATTCCGGTTGCCTGTGAGACAGATATTCACGGCGCCATTTCTTCATTGCTTTTACAGAGTGCGAGCGATACGGGGAAGCCGGTCTTTTTGGCGGATATGACCAATAGGCATCCCACCAATAACAACGCCGAATTGCTTTGGCATTGCGGCAATTTCCCCTACGATGGGTGCAAAGACTGCTCCAAAGCTTTCCTGGGACGCCACTGTAACATTCGTCCTCCCCTGCCG
>WQZG01000155.1 GCA_009780855.1 Treponema sp. | reverse complement strand
GCGGTCGCGCTCCGGTTCGATTCCCGCTAAAGCAATCATCAACATGGAGTTTACGAAGTAAACTCCAGGACAAAAAAAAGACCCTGCAGGGTCTCTTTTTTTGTCACATCTCCTCCGGGAATCGAACCCGGGTTGCGAGGATGAAAACCTCGTGTCCTAACCCCTAGACGAAGGAGACAAATTTTTTCTTATTCAGGAACTATATTGAATTTTTTAATTAGAGTCAACTCCCCGGAAATAATTTTGTCCCCGGAAATAATTTTTCGGCGACTCCGGAAATAATTCCCGGAGTTAACTCCTGTAAGTATAAATATTGGACTTTGTTCTGCGATTATGCGTCTGTTAATTTTGCGCAGTTGTCTGGGCGTTATATTTGCGCAGTTCAGACAAGGTTTGTTTGGCGCGATCCTGAACTATCCTGATATATGGTCCTTCTGCGATCCGCATTACAGTCCGGATAACCGACGGATCCTTGATTCCGCCGTTGGCGGCCGCCAGTTTTTCGTAAGCTTCAAGGGCAGAGAGCGCCAGCATGTTGTCGGGATTCAGAACATCAAATCTGGTAACTATCCAGGAAATGGCGCTTGCTGTATCTTCATTGTCGTTTATACCGATTTTGCCCAGGGATTTTATCACTTCGGTAAGCACCATTGGTTCATTGTCGGCAAGGCACATTTTTATTAAAGATGCTTTGGCTTCGGGAGTTCCCAGATTACCCAGATAGGTGGCTGCTTTTACCCTGATGTCGGGATAATTATTCATAAGCCGGCCGTTTTCGCGGGTCTGGTTTATTATTCCTTCGGTTCCCAGGTATTCCAGAGCGGCCCGGATTTCGTCGCTGGTATTGCCGCGGTTTATGGCGTCATTTATATAATCAAGGGCAACGAGTTTCATTTCCCTGCTTTCGGCGCGGCTCTGTTCCCTTATAATCATAAGCTCTACCGATTGCTGAAGGTATGATTCTTCTACCGATAATTCACGGTTGGTCCGGGTCTGGGCGTTTACAGCCGGCACCATACATGCGATGATTGTTAATGCTGAAAAAAACCGTTTAAAGCTCATATAAACTCCTTATATCATTCACCATATCATTTTTTATTCAACATATCATTTTTTTTGCCAAATTAATTCATTATTTTCCATTTTCCATCCGTATTTTCCAGATGGTATAATACCAAACGCTGGTTATGGTTATCCATTGTATAGGCGATAACTTCATTTTTGGAAATAAACTCTATATCGTCAACACGGTCGTTGGCCCTGGACGGAACCACCACGTTGTTAAAGTAATCGCGGGCATTGTTGATCTTTGTTCTGAATACAGGATATCTGGCTTTTATATCGTCAAGGAACTCTTTGGAATTTATTCTGCCCTTGTATTCATCGGATAGATAGGTCAGCCAGGAATTATAATTGCTTGCCCTTATAATCCTGTTAAGATCCTGTATCAGTTTCTGAATATCCGCTTTTGTCGTGTCAAATTCTTCCTGGGTAGCAATATATATATTCTCTGGAATAAGCGTACCGGGGTCATTAACAGGTTCATTAACCGGCGCAGGTTCCGCAGGAGTTTCGGCCGGAATCTGCACTGCCGGTTCGGTTTGAGCCGGCGCCTGGGGTTCAGGTTGGACTATTGTAGCAGGTTCAGGGGCAGGCTCCGCAGCGGGCTGGACCGCCGGTTCCTGGGCCGGCGCCGCTGTTTGAGGCTCCGCAATTTGCGGCTCTGCAATTTGTAGAATGGCTGGCTGTTCCGGGACCGCGGCCGGCTGCTGGGCGCCTGGAGATGCTTCCGGCGGCGCCTCCGGCGTGGATGGATTTTCGGCGCAGGAAATAAATGAGATTATTATTAGTGCTATTAATAACTTCCATTGCTTCATATAACAATAATATCCATTTTCCCCTTATTCGTCAAATAGCCGTAAAAACCAACGCAAAAAATAGTTTATCTCTTCTTTATCGGCAGATATGCGGATTTTCCGGTCAAAAATTTGGCGGATAACCAAACAGGTTTCCGGCTAGGTCCAATATCCGGCACAGGTCCGATATTCGGCTTGACCATGATTATACGGTAAGTTATGCTCATACAATGTTCAAAGCAGTATTTCCCGGTTCATTTGATCCTGCGACTCTTGGTCATATGAATATTATTGAAAGAGCTTCCAGGCTTTTTGATGAATTGACGGTGATTATTGCCGAAAACCGCCAAAAGCATTATTTTTTTACTGCTCCGGAACGGTTTGAGATTATGTCAGAGCTTATTAAACCATGGAAAAATGTTTCTGTGGTCATTTGGGATTCGTTGATTGTGGAATATATGAGGCAGGAAAATATAAGGCTTCTGCTCAGGGGCGTAAGGGGAATGGAGGATTTTTCCTACGAGTTTGAATTATCAATGATGAATAAATCCCTTTATCCGGATATCGAAACAATTTTTATGCCCACGGACCCAAGATATTTTGTAATCAGGTCTTCCTCCATCCGCGAACTTGCTTCGTTCAAAGGCGATGTATCCGGTATGGTCCCCCCACTGGTAGCGGACGCGTTAAGGGCAAAATTTAAACAGGAGTAAATATTTTAACGATAAATATTTTATATTGACATTTTTTTAAATTCTGTTGACATAAATTATTTTTTTTAGTAAACTGGATTTCTCTACAGAAATCTTAATTGCAATTAAAGGTGAAGTGAGGTTTAGAAATGGCTGTACCCAGAGCGAAAACGTCTAAGGCGAGAACCAGCCGGCGGCAGACTATCAACATGAAGTTGACTGCCCCAACAATGATCGAGTGCGGTAACTGCGGGAATCGTGTTTTACTGCACAGAGTATGCCCAAAATGCGGTTTTTACCGGGGCAAACAGATAATTATGCCGGAATCAAAGGCATAACAGAAAAGGGAGAATTAAATGGACGAGTTATTTGAAAAGATGAAGAAACTTATTGCGGATAAACTTGAAGTTGATGAATCCAAAATAACCATGGATGCGTCATTCCGCCAGGATCTCGGTGCAGACAGCCTTGACACTTATGAATTGGTCTACGCCATTGAAGAAGAAATGAGCATTACAATTCCCGACGAGAAGGCCAATGAGTTCGAAACTGTCCGGGATGCTTACGATTTCATCAAATCCCAGCAAAAGTAACAGTAATTCCGGTATATACGGCGGCTCCGGCTTACCTCCGGAGCTTCCGGCTCTTGATTCTGAGAGAAAGAAAATTATAACCGCTTTTGGAAAAAAAGCGGGAGTTAAGTTCAGGAAACCCGGTCTTATCAATCTTTCTTTTATGCATCGATCCGTTTCCAATGAATCCGGCTCAAAAGTTAATAATGAGCGGCTTGAATTCCTTGGAGACTCGGTGCTGGGAACTGTCGCCGCAACTCTGTTATACCAAAAATTCAGCGATAAACCGGAAGGCGAGCTGGCCAAGATCAAATCTGTCGTAGTTTCAGAAGGTGTCCTGTCCGGAGTCGCCAGACAATTTCAGATTGATAGCCTGCTTATTCTTGGAAAGGGCGAAGAAAATTCCGGCGGCCGCACCAAAAAAGCCATCCTTGCGGACGCCATGGAAGCCTTAATCGGTGCGATTTACCTGGACAGCGGCTTTGAAACCGCTTTTACGTTTGTAAGCGGTTTTTTAAAAGAAGAAATAAACCGTGTCCTGGAAGATCGTTATCACCATGATTACAAATCCATTTTACAGGAACTGACCCAGCGGAATTACCATTCGTATCCGGAATACAAACTCGTAAAACGCAGCGGTCCCGAACACGAACGGCTTTTCTGGATTGAGGTAACCGTGAACGGCCAAAGTTTTGGTCCCTGCACCGGTTACACCAAAAAGAGCGCTGAGCAGGAAGCGGCGCATAAGGCCCTTCTTGCGCTTGACTGTGCGAAGGCCCAAAATGAAAATCCTTGAAACAGAACGCCTCTTTCTCCGCAGGTTTTGTGAAAATGACTTTGAAGCTGTACACAGTTACGCAGGCTGCAGGGAAAATTTAACTTATGTGAATTGGGGCCCAAATACCCCCGAACAGACCCGCGATTTTATTAAAAGAGCAATCAGCGAGACTGACGAATCAAGCGGAGCCGGCGGAACCAATAATACAAATGCCGGCAGAGGCTATTATTTCGCTATTGTATTAAAAAATTCCGGTAAATTAATCGGCGGCTGCGATATATCCGTTAAAGAAGATTGGGCTTCCCTGGGCTGGATACTTCACCGTGATTTCTGGAATCAGGGTTACTGTACCGAAGCCGGCCGCGCATTGTTAAAATACGGTTTTGATGAACTGAACCTGCGCCGGATTACCGCGATTTGCGACGCCGAAAATATCGGCTCATACCGGGTAATGGAAAAAATCGGAATGCGCCGCGAAGGTTTTTTACTGGAAAGCCGTCCTCCCAATAAAATAAAAAAAAGTAATCATTGTGACGAGCTCAGTTACGCGATAATTAAGGATGAATGGGAAATCCAGAAAGAAATTATTTTTTATAATAATTCACCGTGTAAATTCAGCGGATTTTTGGATTTACCGGAACTGACAGACGATGAAATTCATTTGGTATGTACAGCAAAAAAACCAGGGATACCGGAGAAAAAATTTGTTCCCGGCTATGATTTTATTGTATGCAAAGGCAGCGAAAAAGTCGGCGATATCTGCCTGCGGGTCGGCTATACCGACAGTCTGTACTACGGCGGCCAAATAGGCTACAACACGGACGAAAAATACCGCGGCAACAATTACGCCGGGCGGGCCTGCCGCCTGCTGCTGCCGGTCGCTAAAGCCCATGGCATGACCAGGCTCCTGATTACCAATAATATTTCAAACATCGCCTCCTGGCGGGTCTGCGAGAAACTTGGAGCGCGTTTATTGCGCAGGGCCCGTCTGCCGCAGTGGCATGATCTGTAT
>WQZG01000154.1 GCA_009780855.1 Treponema sp. | reverse complement strand
TATGTCTAGTCTGTAGGAACGTTCCTACAAAATTTTATGAGTCAGGTTTTTCCTGTTCCTGTTTTTGAATCATCGCCTGAACCTCAGAGTATGACTTCCAGCCGGCTTCAGTGAATTGCCGGGTATAGACCTCTCCCCGGGGAAGCAAGGGCAATTTAGTCGCCCAGTCAATAAAGAGCCGGTAATGCCACACGTCGCGGCTTTTCCCCTTTTCGGTATATGGTGGCTCTGTCCATATAAGGCGCCGGTGGGACTGGAAAAATCCCTGGATAATCCTCTGCGCGGCCTTATGATCCTGCGGGGCCAGGTCCCCGCTTTCCAAGTCCTGAAACGATATACTCAAATGCCAGCATGCGTCATAATCCGGGTTCTTCCACCAGCCGCAGGCATGATGGCCGCGCTCAAGGGTGAAAATGCACAGGGCGTATAAAGGGGCAATGTAGAAGCGGCAGCGCTCCGCTATTCCTTTCATCAGGGGATCGGAGTATGCCAGGTTTAAAGGATGCACCATGGCCACGAGCCTCTGAGTATCCCCTATGAGGCTTAAATCAGTATTGTGATAAACAATCATTCGAGCGCTTCCTTACCGCATTCGATTTCATCATCTTTGAGGCTCGTAAACTGAATGCTCCGGTTATGCTCACATTGCATGCATAATATAGAGCCAACTTTCATTAAGCCTCCCCACGTAGATTCCCCATGAGGACATGGAGTTATATGCCAACCTTTTTTTATCTTGTATTTAATAATCATTCTGACCTCCAATCATCGGGAGGACATCCCCATGGTGTACAAGCACAGACAATTATTACTGATATGTCTGAGTATCCACTCGTATTTTTAATTTCTTTTTTCGCCTCACTATATGTATCAACATTCCAACCAGGTTCCTTTCCTGCCGCGACAATACATGTCCAATACACTGCCCCATCATCCGGGTATTCCTCACCGTATTCTTCTCGGAACTGCTCCGGGGTTGGCCATTTATGATGGAAGTATCCACATGCCATGTGATCCAAATCTTTTTCGCATAAACCATAATCTTCACAATGATTCTTGTTCACATAACCCTGGCAATAATAATCTTTATTTAGTTCGCCGTTCATCTTTACCCTCCTCTGGTGGTAGAAGCCGCTGTCCACAATTGGGACAGTAATTGTATAAATCCTCAGCTGGAAAATCATCGCCACATCTCGGACACACAAGATATTCATCATCCTGAAACGGACCTTCCTTTTCTATCCATACTTATGGACTCCTGAACTTTCCGCTCCTCAAGGTGTCTTTGAATAATTTTTATCATACAATCACTACAGAACACGGCGATAATAGTTTTAGCGTCACTCCGGTACGTAAATGCGCTGCCTCCTAAATTACGAATTGCCTTATCTTCAGTAAAGCCTTCAGCTAAAATCTGATTACAATCAGTACAGCGTATACGGAATATATCTACGGTCTCTTTCTCCATGACATCAATCCCAACCGGTCATCATTCTCTTGATAGCCTCAAGCCGTGCGGATTCCAGTTTCTCAGCGACCGAATCCCTGACATCTGACCCAAGGCCATATTCACTTTTTTCCAGTAATTCTGATAAAAAATCAGATTCACGAAGCGATAAATTAATCGTTATTGCTTGCATGATTTCTTCTCTGCCTTAATAGGCTCTTTGTTAGTAATAATTTGGCCGATTTCGCCAAAATCCTCAAAATATTTCTCACAGATATGCCACCCCTGTTTCCTGCCGATTTCTGCCATTCTTGGGCTCGGCGTGGGGATCTCGAAATCAAACCCCAATTCCAGGATACGGGTAATCAATTTCCGAAACTCGCCTTTCTTTGTTGAAACGATAAAGCTGATGACAATTGTGTTTCCCGTCCGCCACAAATAAGACATTGGGTTAAAGCTGTCTGAGGTAAATCCCAGCTCCTTTGCCCCGCTGGTATCAATATCAATATCACCCTCGGGGATTGTGACCTTTTCAGCAATGTTTGACATTCTTACTGTCCTTTCTTACTTTACTTTGTGGTAATTCAGGAATTGGCATCCAATAATTCACATCCATGCCGTCTCCGTTATTTGCCGGCATTCTGATTTTTCCATTTGGATCGCGATAGAGCCAATTTCCGAACCCCACGGCAATATAATCACCGTCTGAAACTAAGAATCTGCCATTTTCTGGCGGCATCTTTTCTTTTATGTCCACCCATGTGGGTATTGGGATATATTTTCTCCTACATCCTACCTTTGGCGGTGCTGGTGGAGGATCTGGTCTCCTAATATCCAGTGGGCGGATATTACTTGCTTTTTTCATGCTCTATCCTTTGTTCTCGATACACGTTACGTGAAGGCTTGCCTCTATTGTTTTCCCACACTTACATTTACAACAACCTTCAAAATTTTCCGTCTTTCCTATGCTCATTTTGGAAAATATATCTTCTACCACCGAGCTCATAAATCCATCATAGGGCTTCAATAAAAGCGGTATCAATTCGCCGCAATTAGGGCAATTTACAAAACTTTCCATTTTACTAAGCCCAATATGATTCCTGCATTTACATTCCGAACCTCAAAACACTTCGTTTTTTTATCCTCAGGCTTGGGTAGTTCACAAAAATATATAAATTTATTTCCCTCCATCATTGCTCCTTCTCAAATATCATCACTACGCCATGGATATTCCTGTATCAGCGGCTCACCCCAGATCTCACGTAAACTACTTTTCATAAAAACAGGTGTTTTCCAGAATCGACATGCTTCAACAATTTCTTCAATCCATTCCCGTTTTGGAACAACCCTGTCCTTTCGATTTCCGGTCTCCGCTCCTATAACTACCCAGTGCCATCTTGCAACGTCTTCACTATCCGGTAGAGAATAAAAGCTAAAGTTATCAGTATCTATTTCATCGAGTAGTGGTTCTATTGAGACCCACGTAGCATCGCTTTCATAGGCTTTTATAAATTGATCGCTATTAGTGACCGTTGCGCCGAAGTACGCAATAAGATCCTTCTCCTGCTCGCTTATAATCGGAGCTATAACATCCTCAATATAATCATTAATTTCTCTATACCGATCTGGATTTTTTGTCAGGAACAAATACCGATGCTGTGGAGCCCTGGCGCAAGCCTTGAATACTTCCTCTATCCATTCGTCCGGAACCCAGGCACCAAACAAATCAGCCATTGAGCAGACAAAGATGTTTAACGTTTTCTTTTTCATTGTTGGTTGATTGAGACGCTCTGGATATAATGTAGGTTCAAAGCCCCATGGGTAACAACCTATTTTTACATCACTTATATATTTAATATGCGTTTTATCCTCTGATTCGAGCGAATACAACTTCCTGAATTCATCTGGATTTTTCCCAAATCTTTGAACTATTTTTTTCGCATAGCAGTACGGGCAGCCATGTAAACAACCGGTTACAGGATTCCAGGTCATATCACACCAATCTATGCGTGTCTTATTCACCCTCAACCTCCACCTCGAACCCCTGGATCGTTGACTCATCTATTCCGCTTTTGTCGGGTAGCAGGCGGGCGCGGCTGTAATTACCAATACCCAGAATGAAATTGAAATACTGCGGAACCGACCAATCAATCGGTGAATAAATATCGTCGCAACATACAAACCACCCCAGACTATCAGTACTATTCGCCCACGCAAGACACTCAAACCGGGTCATAGGTCGGGTTTGGGGTGTCTTTGGTTCTGGTTTATGCATAAGGTGATCAAAACCTGTCATAAGAAGCCATACAGTTTTCTCGCCATATGACAAATCGCTTCTGTACAAAAAATGATTACCGTCCCATTTGGTTTCTAAACCTTTAGCCAAAAATTCAGTATTCCCAGTAAGAATTTCACCATCCATCATCGCCCTAATAGCATCCTCGCGGGATAGCTCCTCGTTACTCATATGACCTCCTCGTTAAAAAATTAAGCTCGCAGGATCATCCCAGGAGCTATAAAGCTTCCCATTCGGCCGGATAATGAGGTATTTGAAATCATCAGAATTATCTTTTGCCATACAGTCATTATCCAATACCACACTCATACCCATGACGCTCTGAGCAGCCTGTCCGTACTCGAGCTTCCGAAGAATAGGCATCCCAGTCAGCCAGTATGCCATCTGGGTATAATCACTCTGGCCGAGCCTATTCTCTTTTACCCATTTGCTTTGCGGGCTCCCGTCACCCGCATCATAGAGTTTCCTTAACGTTACCTGATCAGCGCCAAACTCTTTGGCCACCTCGAATACTTCGATCCCTTGAAAGTATTTTGTCATATTAATGCAAAGGCGAAGGTTAAAATCATAAAGCTTTACCTGTTTACAAAATTCGGTAATATCCAGCTTTAACGCAGACCCGCGGCATTCTTGATTTTCTTCGTTGTCAAAAGAGAACAAGCTCAAGGCGATAGTATTCACGCCGACGTGATTCCGAAGAAACCGAAGCATTGGATTGTCTATCAGAACTCCCGTTGTTTGTATCTCGATATTCCGGAACGGTCTTTCCATGAGCCGCATCATAATTCCGAAATCTACGAGGAAGCGGCGGTTCTGCTGGGGTTCTGTATTCCCGGTGAGCATGAGCGTGTTACACCCGTTGTCGCGGCAGAACTCAAGACGCTTTATGTAGTCATTCAGGTATAAGTCATAAAAGGCGAGGTTCTCCTCGAGCTGGTTTTTATACGACTTATCGTCCGCGTTCATTTTCGAGACGCAGCATTGACAGTCATTAATACAACCTTTCCCGGGGACTACCACCGATAGGCTTTGTATTTTCACCTTATCCCTCCCTTCATAAAAGTCTGCTTCGTTAAACCTTTCAACAAGCTTTCATTCGATCCTTTCTGGAAAATGTATTCCGCTTTCTCTTCGCTGAATTCAAAATAGCCTTTGCATGAGTTACAACACAAATGAGAATTGAGCGTTCCGCCGCAT
>WQZG01000153.1 GCA_009780855.1 Treponema sp. | reverse complement strand
CGATTAACAGATCCAGCAGGGGCGGGCCTGCGCCTCCCCTTACAATGATATGTGAGGCGTTTTCTCCAAGGCCGTAAACATCCTGTACTGATGATGAATAAGACCTGACCGGATAAACACCGGGCCGGCATAAATCCGACAGGAGGTCCTGCGGCCGCGCCTGTTTAACCGGATAATAAACATTATTACCGCTGCCTGAATCCTGCATTAACCAGATATTGTTTCTTTTAACCAAGATAAAATTTGAGGAAGGGCCGTAGATTTCAATCCTGTCGGCGTAATCAATATATTTCCTGTCCATCCATGAATATTCTGAATTTTGCGGACCTGCGCCGTTTGTATTAAAAATAACGGCTGCGGCATAAAGCAGGGCAAGGCAAAAAATAAACGTAAAAAGAATTATTGATTTTTTTTTAAATGTCATCTGACTTTGACCCCTGCACTGAATCCGGAGCGCCGGTTAATTTTTTTCGCCTTTGTATAATTATAAAACCGGCAAGTACAATCAGGACCGGAACAGCAATTACATTCAGTCTTACAGAAAAATCCATTGCCGATTTTTTTTTGCCCGCATCCGTAATCCGGTCAAGTCCGGGCTGCTGTTCGCGGCGCAATCCGATTGCCAGTTCATCATTGCAAAGCCAGTCCGCCGCCCTGATTAGAAATCCCAGGTTTGCGGCCTGCCCGCTTCCTGCTTCCATCATGGATGACGCAAAATTCGAGTCTCCCGTAACAATAATCCTGGAAACCGATCCGACAGCCGGCGTATCAGGAAGCCCGGATTGTGAACCTTCCCTCTGCGGTTTTGGCAGACCGGCAAAGAAATCCGGAAATACTCCGGAAAGCGCTGCGCCCAGTATTCTTGCTCCATTTACAGTCCCGGTTCCCTGCTGTTCCAAAAATGCATCCAGATTCTGGTAAACCAGCGGATCGGCCGTAAAGTCTTTTAATATAGTCCAGGATTCCGCGGAGCTGGTAAAAAGAATCTGGGCATTTACGCCGGGAGGGGGCGCAAGTTCAACCGGACTTGCCCAGTAAAGGCAGAGACCGGAAAGGCCGCCTGTCAATGGACTGCTGCGGTTCATGTTCTGCCCGGTTACCGAAATCCATAATGGGTAAGGAATTGTGCGGATGTCCTGGGAACCTCCGCTGCCCTGAAAACTAATCTGAAGCGAGGACCTGTCAACAACCATTGCCGGCAAAATTGCGGCTCCGCAGGAAGAAATCATTGCCAAAAGGCCCATGTCATTTATCTGCCTTATCGCCAAATTATTCTGCAAATCCAAAAAAAGCCCGTCCTGGGCAAACAGGACATTGCCTCCGTTTTGTATGTACCAGTTGATCCTGTAAAGATCCCATTCATCAAGATCCTCCGCTCCTCCAAGGACAAAAAGCGCCGGCAGCCTGGCAGGAATTTCTTCGCCGGGCAGGAACAGGCGGACCGTATAACCGGCCCGCTTTAATTCAGAATCCAGCAGGACATAATCAACATTCCATTGTTTTGAACTGTCGCCAACAATGACTCCCAGTTCCTTGTCCCTGCCCTGCACAAGATTAAGTATTTTTGAAGTTATATCGTATTCCAGCGTATCCATGGAAAAAACCAGCGGAAGCACTTCTATCCTGTCCCTGTACTCTATCGTAATGCCGGTATATACATCGGTAGTAACAGCCTGGTTATTTTCAATTATGCGGATGGTCTGCGGATAAATTCCCAGGCTTTCCATTTCATCTGCAAGATTTGACTTGACCGGATCCCTGGCTGTGAATCGAATCCTGCCATGTGAATACACAGTATATTCATTTAAAAAACCTGTAATTTCTGCCGGCAGCGGATGGCTTGAAACAAGACGGTCAGAAACAAAATAGGTGATCTGTACCATATCGTCCAGCTTTTGGTACAGGTTTTTTGAAATCTCAGAAAGCGTAAATGTCCGGCCGGAAGTAAAGTCCAGGCGGAAATAAAATTTTGAACTGACCATCAGAACAAGAACAAAAACAGCGGAGGCCAGTACCGTAATAAAAAGATGCTGTTTCCTGGTCATCATTTAATCCGTCTGGACAGAATTAACTGTCTGGTATTTAAAAAAATAAAAAAGACAGTTCCTGCAATCAAAAAAACCAAATCCCTGCTGTCCAATAATCCCCTTGAAAAATTCCTGTAACGCGCGGACAGTGAAATAAAATTAATGAAACTGACAACCGGAGCCGGCAGTATTATAGTCACGGTAATCCGGTCAACAAATACCAGCGCCAAAAGCACTGCGGCGCAGGAAAGAAAAGCCGCCGCCTGGTTTTTTGAAACCGCCGAACAGAAAAGTCCAAGGCCGGCCGCGAACGCGGCAAGCAGGATTACTCCGGAATATTGGGCGGCGATTACCCCCGCGTCAAATTTGGCAAGGGGCAGCAGCGATAATATGACCGGCGCTGACAATATTATCATTAACAAAAGAATAATAAATGAAGAAAAAAATTTGGCAATGCATAGTTTCCATTCGGTTACGGGCATCGAAAACAACAGTTCGGCGGCCGATGTTTTTCTTTCTTCTGTCCAGCTTTTCATTGTGACAGCGGGAACCGCAAGAATAAAGGCAAGCGGAAAACCAGTAAAAAACGCACTCAGATCCGCACTGTCCACGGCAAAAAACGCCTGGAAATAAAATAACCTGATCGGCAAAAATAACGCAAAAAAGAGACATAACCCGTAGAACAGGGGAGAAAAAAACCAGGAAAAAATTTCTTTTTTAATTATGGCCGGGACCGGATCAATATTTATCAAGGATTTTCCTTTTGGTTAAGGCCGGCAAAAATTTTTTCAAGGTTGGTCCTGCTACTGCCCCCGGTACTTCCCTGCGCGGCAATACTGCCGTTATCCAGAACCAGATAGCTGGTACAGACAGACAGGACTTCCTGGATAATATGGGTTGAAAAAATTACAATCTTTTTTTTGCCCATTTCTTTTATAATGCGGCGGAATTCGATAATCTGGTTAGGATCCAGGCCTGTCATCGGTTCATCCAGTATCAGAATCTGCGGATCATGTATAAACGCCTGTGCCAGACCCAGACGCTGCCTGTACCCGTGCGACAGCGTCTCGATCCTTTGGTTTTGACGTTTGCTTACGCCGCACAGGTCCATTACTTTTTTAACAGCGTCCGGCCTGTCCGGTTTGGGAATTAGCCTTAGGCTTGCGGCAAATAAAAGATATTCCCTTACAGTCATATCCGGATATAGCGGCGCGGTCTCCGGCAGATAGCCGATGTTGTTTTTTAATGCGGAGTTTTCTTCATCAAGGGAGACTCCGTTTATTTTAACGGTACCGCTGTCCGGGAAGTTGCAGCCGGCCAGCATGCGCATTATCGTTGTTTTGCCGGCGCCGTTGGGGCCCAGAAACCCCAGTATGGTACCCGGCTCAAGGGAAAAGCTGACGTCTTTGATTATTTTGGCAGAGCCATAATTTTTTACCAGATTAATGGCTTCGATCATTATAATAAATCAACCATTTAAATTAATCGACATACTCAATCGGGAAAACCATGCGATCCCTGGTAAGTGCTGCGCCGGGAAAAACTGCTTCCGCTTCCTTTAAAAGCTGCTTGAGGTCGTAATCATTATACCTGGGACTGTAATGGATAAGGGCCATTTTTTTTACCCCGGCGGCCAGAGCAATCCGGCCGGCCTGCTCCGCGGTCATGTGTTTTTTTTCGATTGCGCTTTCCGCAAGTTCTTTTTCGAACATGCCTTCGCAAATCAGAAGATCCGAGCCGGCGACTTCCGGCGCAATTCCATCAAAATACAGACTGTCAGTGACAAAAGAAAACTTACGGCCCTGTCTTGCGGGCCCCAAAACCTGCTCCGGTTTTACATCGGTTCCGTCAGGTGTCTGCACTGTTTCGCCGTCCTGCAGTTTTGACCACAGGGGGCCGCGTTTGACGCCCAGAGCATCTGCCAGATCAGGATGAAATTCTCCGGGGCGCTGGTCTTCTTCAAGAGTGTAACCGTAACACTGTTTGGTATGACGCAGCGGGAAGGCCCTTATTCTGAAACCGTCACCCTGGTAAACCACCCCGGGCTCAAGAATTTCTTTTACAATTATTTCGTAATTTATATACATGTCAAGAATTTTGCGGCTGGCGTCAATATATTCGGCAATGCGGGGCGGCCCGATAATGTAGAGGGGATCGTCGCGATCAACCTGCGAGGAAAGCATAAGGATGCCGGGGATGCCTGTAACATGATCTGCGTGCATATGGCTGATAAATATTACAGATATTTTTTTCCAGCGCAGATTTAATCTGCGTATGGAAACCTGGGTCCCCTCTCCCCCGTCAAACAGGAAAAGTTCTCCTTCCCTCCTTAACAGTACCGACGTAAGATGCCGGTTTGGCAGGGGCATCATTCCCCCGCAGCCCAGCACAAAGGCTTCAAGATTCATTTACAGGAGTATAGCAGGAAGAAAAATGATTGGCAATTCGTCGTTCCAGACTGGCGATTCGTTCCAGCTCCATTATAATTGCGCCGTTGTCATCGGTAACTTTCCCCCAAACAAGCAGGGGGATCTGATCAAAGAGCAGTTTGTGGTAACGCTTGTATATTTGCGGAAACACTACAGTCTCGTACAGGGCGGTTTCGTCTTCGAGGCTCAGAAAGCTCATGGTCTGGCCGTCTCTGGTCCATACTTCCTTTTGGGTGACTGGCCAGCCGATCATTTGTACGAATTTGCCAACATAATCGTTAATATGAATTGCCTTTACCCGTTTGACCGGCAATATGCTGTCCTTCCACAATATCAGCGGATGATGTGATCTTAAGAAACCAAGGGCCCTGTATTCTTCCCACAAATCAATATTGGCCTGTATTGATTTTTGCCGGCCGCTAACTGCGGGCAGGCTGCCCGGGAAAGATCCGGCCGCCGCTATTCCCCGCTTTAAGCCGGCCGTAAACCCGGCTGGCTT
>WQZG01000152.1 GCA_009780855.1 Treponema sp. | reverse complement strand
GTCATCTTCTGGACAATCTGCGGCAGCATTACGATATAAATGAAACTTTCAGAAAAACCATGGCTGATGTCGCCCATGCAAGCAATAACGAACAGCGTCCCGCGTTGTATACTGACTTTGCTGAAACTCTGTATCTTGATGTAAATGATCAAGCAAATTCAAACCAAGCATTTCCACAACAGACTGTTACTGTTATCAATCAAAATAACCCTTCCTCCACGACACAATTTCCCAATGGTTTACATTACTCTACAGGTAGAAAAATCGGTGCGGGATTTTTAAATTATTATTTTGGAATTGGTTCGTTTGCGATGGGAGACTGGAAAGGCGGGCTCCTTTGTTTAGGCCTGGAAGCTGGAGCTGTGGCTTTATTGATTAGTGGATCTAATGTTAATCAAAATGGTAATGGTAAAGCCGGTACTGCTTTAGCGGTTGCTGGAGGGGGTACTCTTCTGACAGCAATTATTACCTGGTTTCACCGTCCTTTCAGCTATGATAAAAAAATATCAATAGAAAAAGGAACATATTATGCAGATTCCGATTCTCATATCAACCAGAGTTTAATGAATAATTTATCAATTAGCCCTGTTCCAACATCAGATGGAAATATGGGAATGGGAGTTTTATATAAAACTTCATTTTAAAAATGTAGTGTAAAGCATAGCAAAAAAAAGGTGCCTGGCACCATACGACCCTTTCCGTATGGCAGCAGATCCGATAAAATGGGCGGCTAACTTCGCACCACTTTTCCATACACGAAAAATGGTGCGTAGTTAGCCACCCTATTACAGAGGGTAACTTTATTTTTTAAAATAAATCTTTGGTATTCTCTCTGTGATCCCCGTGCCTCTGTGAGTTGTCGGCTAACAATCAGAAAAACACGGTATTCTTTTGGGTCATATTTGGAGCCCCGGTAAACCCGGTAGAGATCGCCCCGCTTCAAAGATCAATGTCCTGGTATAAAAGCACGTCCATGGCTTCGGCATTCAGTCTGTCCGCATTGCGGTTGATAAGTTCAATTTCCTGTGCGGCGGTCATTTCCGGAGCTTTGGATGCCGGATTTGCTGTCAAACTATGCCAGGTAAGAATAACCGGCCCCGTCGGTACTTCTCGGGGAACGTCAATAATCAATCGGCGATTAACCGGAATTTCTACGGTTTTATTCGCCCAACCCTTTGCATTAACAGCCGGCAAACCGGAGTTTTGCAAGTTCCCTTTTTGTGCTATATTTTCCTGGTGAACATAATTCTCTTTGACCCAACAGAGATAGGCAAGCCTCTTCCCCGGCGGGATGAGCGAACGCTTCACCTGCTTAAAGTGTTGCACAAAAAGGCCGGGGACACTTTTGACGCCGGGATCATTGACGGGAACCTGGGGCTTGGCCGTATCGAGGCCGTAAGGCTGGATGGGTCAATTGCCTATTCCCTGGACCTCCGGGATGAACCGCCCAAGCGCTATCCTGTCAGGGTAGCCGTAGGTTTTCCCCGGCCCATACAGATCCGGCGCCTGCTCCGCGATCTTTCCAATCTTGGGCTGGAGGCAATTGACCTTACCGGAACAGAACTGGGGGAGAAGAGTTACCGCGATACAAAACTGCTCAGCGACGGCGGCGCCCGTTCCGCCCTTATCGAGGGGGCTGTTCAGGCCCGGGACACCCGTATACCGCTGCTTTCGGTATATTCAGGCCTGGAAGACTGGCTGGCGGAGCGTCCCTGGGACAAGATTTTGAGGCCGTCTCCGGAGCCGGAGAAAAAAGACCGGCCCGCCTGGAGCGTGTACGCCGGTTCCGGTCTTTCCCGGAGCCCGCTCCTTATCGCCCTGGACAATGTGCGGCCCGAAGGCAGCCTTGCCCTGCTTTCAGCCCTGGGTCAGTCTATGGTGCTGGCGGTCGGGTCAGAGCGGGGTTGGTCAGACAGGGAGCGGGACGAACTGGAGAAGGCCGGCTTCCTCCGCCTCTCAATGGGCGAGCGGGCCCTGCGTACCGAAACCGCCTGTGTCGCGGCCGCGGTTCTGGCTCTGGAAAAAATCGGCGCGCTGGGCTAGTTGATATCAGGAGGTCATGCAATGAACCAGGATCAGGTTAAGGAAAAACTGCTTGCCATAGAGGACGCGCCTCTGGATTTTTCCGTAATTTTTTCGGGAAAGCGGAGCAAAAGGGTAAACGGCCTCTACAAGCCCGATACGCGGGAAATTATTATTCATAACCGGAATTTTTCGGAAAGCGGCGGCGGGGAGGAAAATACGAATCTCCTTCTCTATACCGCTATCCATGAATACGCCCACCATCTCCACGCCTGCGCCAGAGGCGGCCATCTTTCCCCGCGGGCGCATACCGCGGAATTCTGGGCCATACTCCACGGGCTCCTGGAAAAAGCCGAAACAAAGGGAATTTACCGGGATGTATTTTCTGGTTCAACTGACAACGAAGCTTCCCGCGAACTGGAAACATTAACCGAAACCATCAGAAAAAAGTACCTTACTGAAAACGGGAGCCTGGTAAAAGAACTGGGGCAGCTGCTCCTCAAGGCCCACGAACTCTGCTCCGCCATAGGCGGCCGCTACGAGGACTACATAGACCGGGTACTCCGTATCCCGCGTCAGGCCGCGAACCTCGCTGTCAGGATGTACCAGTACAACCTTAACCCCGAAACCGGCGCCGACAATATGCGCTTTCTGGCGGGCATCTCCAACGAGGAAAAACGCCAGGCCGCGGAAAATGCCCTTCTGACCGGCAAGAGCCCGGACACGGTAAAAACCGCCCTCCGCCAAAAGCCCGAAGACGATGACCCCCAGCGCCGTCTGGAAAAGGAAAAGATACGCCTGGAACGAACCATCGCTTCTCTCACCAAACGGCTGGAGGAAGTGGAGCGGGAGCTTGCGGAGACCTGAAAAATAAAAGGTAAAAAGTAAGAACTAAAAAATTAAAAAAGCAGGAAACCCCGCCTTCTCTTTTTTACCTCTTACTTTTTACTTTTTATTTTGAGAAACTACTTGACAAATAAATTATTAAGCACTAAATTATTAACCGTTGATTTATTAGGTACTAAACTAATGGAGCTGTTTTATGGATCAGTCATTGATTAACGAATTTACCCAAATGGTTTTCAGGCTGCATAAGGTAAAAATGTTCAATTTGGTCCATAATCTCAATACCAGAGAAGTTTATACCATGCTCAGAATTAATGAGTACAAAAAGAACATAAGCCAGATATGCCTTCATGAGGAGCTGGAGGAGCATCTTTCGGTCACAAAGTCCGCGGTTTCACAACTGATTTCGTCCCTTGAAGAAAAAGGATACATAACCAGGGAGATTAACAGGGATGATAGAAGAAAATTTGAGTTGTCAGTAACCGGTAACGGACTGGAGCTGCTGGAGGAGCTGCGGAATACAATGGATTTTATCATAAAAGAAACAATCACAAGGTTTGGAGAAGATAATACGCGGCAGTTTATCGGCTTATTCAATCAATTCGTCGATACGCTTGCCATTGTTAGGGAGGAAGAATTACCAAGATGAAAAAAATAGTTTTATTCCCTCTGTTGTTTGGTGTCTGCTTCGCCGCTGCCATGGGAACAATAGGCTGCGCCAACAAAGTTGTTCAACCTTCCGCGGTTCCTCAGGTCCAGGGTGCGGGCAGCGATAATTCAGGCACAATGATATACACCGGAGTAGTGATCCCTCAAAGTGAAATTCAAATCATGTCGAAGGTTTCGGGTACTATCGCCAGCGTAAATGCGGATATAGGCAGCCAGGTACGTGCGGGCGCCGCCCTTTGCAAAGTGGATGACACCGATATAAAACTTCAGGTTGAACAGGCGCAGGCGCAGTACAACGCGGCCCTCACGGCCCTCGACAACATGAAAAACGGTATCACCGTACAATCGGCTACCCAGCTCTCCCAGGCGGTGGATAAGGCAAAGCTCGACCTCAGTACCGCCCAAACCAATTATAATCAGGCAAAATCAAATTACGATGCGCACACGCAAGTCAACCAGGCGAGGCTGACACTGAACAACGCGACAACCGCGTATAACAACGCCAAAGGAATGCTTGACAGCAACACGACTGTCACCCAGGCGCAAAACGCGTACAATGATGCGGAGGAAGCGTATAACAGCGCCAAGCAGCTTTATGACGCGGGGGGCATCGCCAAAAACCAGTTTGACGCAGCCCAAAGCGCCCTTTCCACTACGCAGGCAATTCTGACCATGGCGCAGACAAACACGCAGCAGTCGGTCGACACTGCCAGAAACCAGATGGATTCGGCTCAGCAGGCCTATGACAGCGCCGTACTGAACGAAAAGAACGGCCTGGACGCCGCCCAGAGCGCGCTTGACAATGCGAATCTGGGGCTAAAGACGGCGCAGAACAATTACAGCCTTACATCCAGGGTGCTTAACCCCGGGAACATTAAGTCGGCGCAGGCATCGGTAGATTTGGCGAAGGCCACGCTGGACGTTGCGAAGAGGCAGCTCGACGATACCGTTATCGCGGCGCCGATTTCAGGCAGCATTTCCGCAAAGACAGTACAGAAAGGGATGCTTATAACACCGGCAGTACCGCTTTTTACTCTGGTGGATTCGAGCGTGGTTAATATCATGATACATGTGAACCAGGATGATATCAATTCCATGCAGGCCGGAAAAGATGTAGTTATATCCATTCAGAATACTGACATAAAAGATCATCCGGGGAAAATATTCGCCGTAAGCTCCAGCGCGGATCTGCAAACCGGTATGTTCGCGGTAAAAATTGCAATGGACAATTCCGATGGAGCGCTGAAAGGCGGAATGTTCGCCGATATCACCATAAAAAAATAAAAGCGTAATGAAAGGGCGGCTTTAAGAAGGACGGTTTTGAAATGGGAAAAAAAAGAATCATCATTATAACTGTACTGGCGCTTATGGTAATCGCCATATTCTGCGTAGTTGGGTACTATTGGTATAACGGTACCTATTTTGTGGAAACAGATAATGCCAGCGTCACTGCGGATACCTCAAACGCGGTAACGCTTATCACCGCGAAACTGACGGAGTTTAACGTACAAATCGGCGACACGGTAAACGAAAATTCAATTATCGCGCGGCAGGACATGAAAGGGCAAAATGTAAACAATGTTGAAAATTCCGTAGTGCGCTCGCCCTTATCCGGTGTTGTC
>WQZG01000151.1 GCA_009780855.1 Treponema sp. | reverse complement strand
TCGGAACAGTCGCGGCCCAGAATCCAAACCAGAAATACATGATCGTCGATGTTGACTGGGTCGGCCTGCCCAACGTACTGCAGGTTATTTTTGCCGAACATGAAGGTTCTTACCTCGTAGGCGTCGCTACAGCCCTCAAAGCCAAAGCCGACGGCATTGCCAATCCCAGGTTTGGTTTTATCGGCGGCATACCCGGAGCCACAATCACCAAATTCGAAGTCGGTTATGTACAGGGCATCCTTTCGGTATACCCCAACGCGCAGATTGTAGATTATTACGCCAATGACTGGGGCCGCCCGGATCTCGCAAAGACCCAGGCCAAGAACTGGTATGACTCCGGCGTTTACGCTATTTATTCCGCAGCGGGCGGCACCGGCAACGGCACCATCGCCCAGGCCAAGGAATACCGCGCGGACGGCAAGAACGTATGGGCCATCGGTGTTGACTCCGACCAGAACGATGAAGGCATCTACCGCGGCACAGATTCCGCCGTCCTTACCTCCATGCTCAAACGCGTTGAAACCAGCGTAATTTACGGACTTAACGCGGTAAAGAATAACACCTTCCGCGGCGAAGTAATCACTCTGGACATGAAAGCCGAAGGTGTCGGCTATTCCACCACCAATCCGGCCATGACATCCGACATTGTAAGCCAGCTTGAAACGATTAAGCAGCAGATCATCAACGGCCAGATCAAGGTAGCTTCCACTTACGCGGCTGCCAAAGCTCTCCCGGGCTTCCCGCAGAACCTGCTAGCCAGGGATGACTGATAGTATTTCGTGATTAATTAAACCACGAACCACACTAATTACGACGAGTTCGTATTTATTCGTGTGGTTCGTGGTAAATCTTTATAAAAAAAAACTTAAACCTTAAAACAAGCGACTTTGTGATCTTCAGTACCTGTTGATGTCTTTTTTAAGACAGGCTGGCTTACCTTGCATTTGTCCATTTTTACCGGACAGCGGTCGTAAAAATAACAGCCCGGTCTCTGGACATTGGGCGACGGAACATCACCCTTTAAGATAATCCTTTTTCTTTCCGCCTCGATTTTTGGGTCCGGTATGGGCGCCGACGAAAGCAGGGCCTGGGTATACGGGTGCAGCGGGTGCTGGTACAGGTCGTGGTATTTGCTGATCTCCATTATTTTGCCAAGGTACATTACCGCGATCCAGTCCGAGATATATTCGATTACAGCCAAATCATGCGCTATAAACAGGTACGACAAACCCAGTTCTTTTTGAATGTCCCGCAAAAGGTTAAGGATCTGCGCCTGGATCGAGACATCAAGGGCAGATACAGGCTCGTCGGCGAGTATCAATTGGGGGTTTAACGCCAGCGCGCGGGCAATGCCGATTCGCTGCCTCTGGCCTCCGGAAAATTCGTGCGGGTAGCGGTTCTTGTAAAATTTTAAAAGACCTACCAGGTCCATAAGTTTTTCGACTCTGCTTTCTATTTCATCCGTGCTCATGTCAAGAAGACCCTGCTTCTTGTAGATGCGCATTGGTTCCGCGATAATGTCTCCGGTAGTCATCCTGGGATTAAGCGAGGCATAGGGGTTCTGGAAGACGATCTGCATGTTCCTTCTGGCTTCCATAAGTTCATGCTTGTTCATCTCTCCCAATAATTTTCCGTTTAGCCGTACTTCGCCGGAAGTAGGGGTGTAGAGCTGGGCAACAGCGCGTATAACCGTGGATTTGCCGCAGCCGGACTCACCGACCAGCCCCAAAGTTTCCCCCTTTTCCAGGGAAAACGAAATCCCGTCCACAGCGTAGATATATTTCTTTTTGCCGCCTATAAGACCTTTTGTCCCGGCCGGGAAGTACATGCACAGATCTTTTACGTCCAGCAAATTACTCATGTACTTCCTCCTTCCAGCAGGCGGCCCTGTGGCCGTTTCCGTAATCTTTTTCTTCCGGGTATTTGGTTTTGCAGATATCCATCACAACCGAACAACGGGGGAAAAAAGGACAGCACGGCGGCAGGTCAATTACGTTGGGCGGCTGGCCCGGTATGGAAAACAGGCGTTCGGTATCCTGTCTGTCCAGACGCGGTACGGATTTTATCAGGCCGATTGTATAGGGGTGCCTTGGATTTTCAAAAATATCGTTAGTGGATCCGCGCTCAACAATGCGGCCGGCGTACATAACATAAATTGAATCGCACATTCCGGCGACAACGCCCAGAGAGTGGGTTATCAATATGACTGCTGTACCCAGTTTTTTGGTCAGATCCCTAATCAAGTCAAGGATCTGGGCCTGTATGGTAACATCCAGCGCGCTGGTCGGCTCGTCGGCAATCAGGATTTCCGGGTTGCATGACAGACCCATGGCTATCATGACCCTCTGGCACATGCCTCCGGAAAACTGGTGCGGGTAATTGTCAATGCGATCCGCTGCGGCCGGGATCCCGGCCAGGGTCAGCATCTCTATAGCTTTTTCTTTTGCCGCTTTTTTATCGAGTTTTTGATGGAGACGGATGGTTTCGATCATCTGGGTGGAGACTTTTAAAAAAGGGTTAAGGCTGGTCATGGGGTCCTGGAAGATCATCGCGATTTTGGCGCCCCGGATTTGCTGGAGCTGTTTTTCGCTCATTTTAAGCAGATCAAAGCCATGGTAAACGACTTCGCCTCCCATGATCTTACCGGGCGGTGTCTGTATAAGGTTCATAACCGCGAGATTTGTAACGGATTTACCGGAGCCGGACTCGCCGACAATGCCTATAACTTCGCCCTTGTGCAGCGAAAATGAAACATCATCAACAGCCTTGACTGTTCCCTCGTCGGTAAAAAAATAAGTCCGGAGATTTTTAACCTCCAGAACAGTCTCATTAGTTATGCTGTCTGCCATCACCACTCCCCAAGCCGCGATCTATATATGCATTCTTCAATATTCTCTTCAATTCCGAATTCCGAATTCGCAATTCCGAATTTTCTCCTAGGTTCTGTTCTTTCCCTGCGGATCAAAAGCGTCGCGCAGGCCGTCGCCCAGGAAGTTCATCGCGAACAGAAACACTGTCATCATTATTGCCGGTACCAGCAGCAGCCATGGGTATAACTGCATTCCCTTGACCCCGTCAGAGATCAAAGAACCCCAGGAGGCCATAGGCGCGGAAACCCCCAGTCCCAAAAATGATAAGAAGCTCTCGGACATGATAAATCCCGGGAAGGACAGGGATGAATAAACTATAATAATGCCGAGTGTATTGGGGAGCAGGTGTTTGCCGATAATACGCGAAGTTCCGGCTCCGACCGATTTTGCGGCTTCGATAAATTCAGAATTTTTAAGGCTTATAATCTGGCCGCGTACAACCCGTGAGATTGTCAGCCAGGAAACCATGGCAATGGCTATAAACAACAGGAAGATGCTCCTGCCGCCGAACAGCGCCATTAGTACAATTACAAGCATCATGTAGGGCAGACCGTAGATTATGTCGACAATCCTCATCATTAAATTGTCCAGTTTACCGCCGATATAACCGGCAATGGCGCCCCATAAAATTCCGATTATCAGGGCCGTTATGGTGCCGACAACGCCGATTCCCAGCGAAATCCTTCCGCCGTAAATCGAACGGGCAAGCAAATCCCTGCCAAGTATATCTGTTCCAAATATATAAACCCTGTTATGAATCGGGTTGGTTTCAATTTCCTGCTGCATGGCATCAAGTTCCGCTTTTTCCGCAGCCGTATATTCGGTCCGGTGTTCGGCTGCCATGACCTGTGCAAAATAAGCTTCTTTTGTGCGGATCATCACTTTACCCGCGGTTTGGAAAGAAGGGGGCAGGTTTATGTGGCTCATCTCCTGCCTTGCGTAAGGATATAAAGGAAGAATCGGCGCCAGCAATGCTATTATAAAATAAAAAAGGACCACCACAAGCCCAAACAGGGCCATTTTGTTCTTGCGCAGACGTTTCCATGCGTCCTGATAAAGCGAAACCGGTTTAACCGATTGGCTGAATTCGTTGAGGACTGCCTCAGTTTTTTTGAGAGAGAAGGCCATATGTTTTGCTCGCCTTACTTATATGTTATCCGGGGATCCAAAAACCCGTATATTATGTCCACGATAAAATTCAGAGCTATTAGAATCAATGAATAAACAATTACTGTGCCCATGATTAAAGTGTAATCACGGTTGGTTGCCGATTTTACAAAATGCGTGCCCAGACCGGGCACCAGAAAGATCTGTTCGACTACTACGGAGCCAGTAACCAAACCGGCGCAGGCCGGCCCCATATAACTTACTACCGGCAGGAGCGCTCCTTTTAACACATGTTTAAAAATAATCACATGCATCGGCAGCCCTTTTGCCCTGGCTGTCCGCACATAATCGGAACGCAGTGTTTCAAGCATGCTTGCCCTTGTAATGCGGGCGATAAACGCGAAAGTACCAAGCGACAGGGTAATGGCCGGTAAAATCAGGGCCTTTAATCCCTGCCTGCCGTCAATCCAGCCGGAAGTCGGCAATAGTTTTAATACAATTGCGAATACAAGCATAAGCACCGGGCCGACAACAAAATTGGGCACGGAAATTCCTGTAACCGCCAAAGACATGGAAGTATAATCGATTACCGAATTCTGTTTTAAAGCAGAAATTGTCCCCAGCGTAATCCCGAGAATCGAGGCGATAGCCAGAGCGGTAAGGCCCAGTATTATGGAGTTGGGCAGACTCAGGGAAATCAGCTCATTAACAGTAAAATCTTTGTTTACAAAAGAAGGGCCAAGATCCCCCCGGATTATCCCCCACACAAAACGTATATATTGCTTTGGCAGGGGTTCATCCATGTGGTATTTGGCCAAAAGATTGGCCAATACACCGGGGGGAACGGCTTTTTCGCTTGAGAAAGGTCCTCCCGGGGCGACTCGTATTATGAAGAATCCAAGCGTAATTATGATCAAAATCGTAGGAATAATACTTATTAATCTTCTGAATACGAACCGTCCCATAAGGATCTCCCGTATCCGCAAAAACCGGGCGGCTTTTGCGGATTCAAATTACTTGCGCTTTATTCCCACGTAGGGATGAACATCCTGCGGATTGGTATACCAGCCGTCCCATTTGTTAAGGTCAATCATGTTCTGTGATACATACCAGTAAATCGGGATCATTGCCTGATCCTGGGTAATGGCCAGGGTCTCAGCCTGGAACAGGATCTTGTTGCGGTCCGGTCCGTCGGGCATCGCAGAAGCCTGCTTAATCAGAGCGTCATACTGGGGGTTGTTGTAATTGCCGTCGTTGTTGCCGCTGGTTGAATAGAGCAGGTCGAG
>WQZG01000150.1 GCA_009780855.1 Treponema sp. | reverse complement strand
ATTTCCAGGGTTACAGGATGCAGCCCAATAACGGCGATATCGTCCAAAAATTCTATCCAGGCATTTTTCATTATGCCGACAGTGCCGATCCTGGGCCCCCAGTCCCAGCCGTATACATACTGGGGTTTGCGCAGAAACGCCCTCGCCTTTTCGCCGCGGTCTTTGCGCCTTCTCTCGTATTCCGCGCTGATATAATCGTAAAGGTAATCCATATCATTGCGGCTGAATTCCTCCGGGCCCATTGTGAGCCGTATCAGAATATTATTGGCGCCTTCCTTAAGATATTTGATAATGTCGGAGGTAAACGGATAATGGCAGCTTTGGTGTGTACCCGCAAGTTTGCCGTTAATAAAGATATGGGCATAAAGATCAAGACTTTCGATGGTAAGTCTTGCCGCGCGGCTTTTAAGCTGTTTTGCGGTTACACTGAATTCCTTACAGTACCAAAATGATTTTTGTTCCATCCAGCCGCAATCGTGGCAATAATCGGCTGTAACCGGGTCCTTTATTATACCGGCGTTTATCAGCGGTACGTGGGCGTCGCAGGGCAGGACACCTGCGTCAATAAAATCGGCAGCGGCCAAAATTGACGGAACCTGGTCCGGGCCGGCGGATAAATCCCTGTAAAGCAGTTTCCATTCTTTATTTAATGATAGTTTCATGTTCATTCTGCCTTAGTATTTACCGTAGGTTTTGGCAATTTCAACCAGCTTAAAAATATTTTCCGGCGGCGTGTCGCGGCCCAGTTGATCTCCTGTGGACAGCAGGAATCCGCCGCCTTCTCCCGCGTCGTCAATTGCTTTTTTGGCGGCCTTTTCAACATCAGAGGCGCTGCCGTGCAGCATCAGCGAAAAAGTCTGGAGGTTCCCCATTAAAGAAATACGGCTGCCGTATTTTTTCTTTACATCCGCAAGATTTACATCGCCCATGGGCGGTTCTTCCAGCGGATTAATACAGTCGAGTACAGTTTCGTTAACGAGCATATCAAGAAAGGCCATTGTTTTTCCGCAGGAGTGGACCATGGTAAGTACGCCGGCTTCTTTGGCCATTTTACAGATTTTCTTTATCGTAGGTATGCAGTATTTTTTAACAAGCTCGGGATTGGACAAGGTCAGCGTGCCGGAGCCGCCGACAAGAATAAGGTCCGGTTTTAAGTCCAGATATCTTTGCGCTCTCTGCACAGCGTCCCGGTCTATCAGCTCCGCCCATTCGTCAAAAATTTCAGGATAATCATAGTACGCGAAAATGGCGTTTTGAAGATTACCGTCAAAAAATTCGTTCCAGTGGTGCATGCCCGGATAATTTATGGGCAGGGTAAAAACGCCGTTCTCCCCCACACGTTTTTTTAAATCGGGGATCATTGAAACATCCATATCAATAATATCGCCGTAAAGGTATTTTATCTTTGGAAAATCCTTCTGAAGATCCTTTACCATTTTTTCTGTTTTGGTAGGCGGGTCCGCAATCATGTAGGTTTTTGTTTCGTAAAGATCGCCTGCAGGAGTTTCATATCTGAACCGCTCGGTTATACGTTCTGCGGTCCTGCCGGTAATTTGCGATGTTACAACAGGATCGTTTTTACGTTTGATATCCAGGCCCCCGAACAAAACATGCCAGCCGTCAATACCGTAATGCTCAACGGCCCTGCAATAAGCCTCGAACAGATCCGGGGTCTTGTTCAGGTAAATATCCCAGAATGGTTTCCCTGTGAGTTTACAGGGAATCATGTTGGAAAAATCCGGTATGGCCGGAACCCTGTCTGGTTTGCCGTTTGCTATGGCGATTTTAAGCCGTTCTCTGGAACTTAACGCTTCCTTCATGTTTGTTTATCCTTTCTGTATTGATCAGGGGTCTTGCCTGTATTTTTTCTGAAGTTTTTGTAAAAATAACCGCTGCTCTGGAAGCCGACCATTTCCGGGATCTTATTGATGGAAATATTTGTTGTAAGCAGCAGTTCTTTTGCCTTGCCAAGGCGTATATCGCTGATGCGGACGGAAATGGATCGGCTGGTTTTTTCCTTATAAATAATCCGCACGTAATTGGCCGACAGGCCTACTGTATCTGCCAGCATATCAATGGAAAGATTTGGATTCGCGTAATTGACGTTTATGTATTCATCAAGTTTTTCGACAATGGCGTCCCTGCGCGTATCCCTTTTTGCGTTAAGGATATCAATAACCCATGAATACATTGTCATAAACCATTGCCGGATTTCGGTCATGGAATCGAACTTACCCATATTTTTGAACAGGTTTGAATATTCCAAATCCGCCGGCATGTCCTTAATGTTTATCATATCTTCCATTGCCCTTATTGATCCAAGGGCAAGCTGAATTAAAGAAAGCATTATTTCGTCATAGGAAAAAACTTTGATTACCAAAAGGATTTCGTCCAGCAGTTTTTCGACCAAAGTTTTTTCGCAAAGTTTTAATGCCTCCGCGAGTTGTTTTTCTTTTTTGAGCGGATATTCATACTGTGCAAAAACCATTCCGGAAATATCATCACAGGTAATTACACGGCGGCATCCAAGGACTATTTTATAATTCAGGTACGTTAATGCGTTATTATATGCATTGGCGGCGTTTATAAGGTAATTGACACTTTCGCTTATGGAAATTGTGATTTTATAATCAAAATTTGCGTTAACATAATTTAATATACCGGCTGCCGCAATATTTATTTTATCAACATTTATACTGCTGCCCAGGCTCAGGATCAGGCAAACATGGTCATCGTTGTCTTCATAAGTTCCGACAATATATTCACTTCCCATGGCTTCTTTTAATATATTTAACGCCGAATTTATAAGGGAATGTTTATACAGGCTGATTGTCCCGGACGGATGCTGCCTGCTCAATTTATTAAACGAATCAAAACTAAGCACCATGACAACAAATCCGTGGGCATTGGTGTCAATGTTGTGCAATCCCAGTTCGTCAATTTCGCTGTTGTTTGTTTTACCTTCCAGAAGATGCTTAAGCAAATAATTTTTTCTGATCGGCTCGTATTTCTTGACTGATACCGACAGGTTCTTTAAACGCCTGTCCAGAGGCACATAAAGCCCTACAGTAAAATAAACGGCAATGAATATTCCGGCCAGTACAAACAGGATCGTAATAAGAAGAACGTTTAACCTTACGCCGGCCATGTTGCGCAGCAGTTCGTCCATATTGTCAATTCTGACAATGGTCCAGCCCAAAGCCCTGTCCGATTTTATAAAAGTTACCAGGCTGTTCTGATTGTTGATTTTGGTAAGGAAGCTGCCTTTTGTGTCGGTACCGGATAAAATATTTTTTATCCAGGATTCCCCGGACATATCCGTATTTACCTTTGAAGTATCCACGTGGGTAACAACAATTCCGTTATTATCCAATATGAACATCTGCGCCCTGTTGTCATTTGTAATAAAAATATTCTGGATTTCCTGCAGATTAATATTTACTACCATCGCCGATTGAGGATCGCCGGGAGCGGAATATTCGGCGTTTATGATTGAAAGTGTGCTAAGCTGCGTAGGTTTCTCATCAATTGAATAATCCATTTTTCTTGGTATGTAAATTGGGTTAAGGTTCCGGCGCCCGGTGTTAATAATCGAGACAATATCTCTGTCGTAAAAATCCTCAATCGGCAATGCCGGGCTTAGATTTGAAAAAATAACTCCTGCGCCGCGGTTGTAGATATATATGGAATAAATCCATGGGTTGGCCATGACTTCGCTTGTCAGTTTTCTGCGTATGACGGCGTTTTCGGACTCGTTAAATTCTTTTGAATAAAGGGCTGTAAATACTGTAAAGTCCGCGGTATGGGTATAATCTGAATAATAAAGATTATAAAAATAATTATAAATCGAATTTAATAATTTATCCGAGATGTTGTAATACTGCAGTGTCATATTGCCGGCGATATTTTCGATTTCGTTAATGCTGTAGCGGGAAAAATTACTGTACAGAAAAAATGACAGCGCGGAAATCAGCACCACTCCGATGAGCAGATAAGACAGGATCACCCTTACGAGTAAATTGCTTCTTTCATTGTAATTTTTTACCTTTTCAAGCTTTACGCGCATAAACTATTTTAATTATAACATATGGCGGATTTACAATAAACTCCTGCATTGCCGGATGCCGCTTTGCCGGACCGGTTCCGCAGGAGTTTAAAATAAATTATTTTTTTGCCGCCAGGAACGCGTTAAGCTGTTTGATCATTTCGTCATAAATCTTTGGCAGACCCAAATCCACCATTTTGGCGTAATAACCGTCAAGAGCGGCTTTGGGATCCGCGTTAACACCGGTAATACTGGTGTTCTGCGCTTCCTGCTGAACCGGCAGAACGCGGGCCATTTCGGTCCTGTAAGGCTCGGTATTTGGTGTAAATCCTGCGAAAGCTTCTACATAGAAACTGTTTATATCCTGGGTATACTTCATGTAATTGAAAATATCCGGTTCCAGATCGGCCGGGTAACGGATATATTTACTGTTCCATGTAAGTTTATAACCGTTAAATGTATAGGGTGCAGCGCCCGCCGGAACTGTATATTTATCTGCGCCCTGTGCCTGCCAGTGGGTTCCCTCAATGCCGTATTCAAACAGATCGTGGTTATCCTGTGTAAGGAACAGCCAGTTATAAAAATTCATGGTCCTGTCAACATACTTGGAAGTAACAGGAATGCACTGGTAATTGGCTGCCAGGAAATTTGTCTTCATCGCGTGAGGTTCCATATTCCTGATTTTATCGCTGGTATAAACCCAGAATTCTACCTGGGCGCCGGGTACTGCCTTAAGTAAGGCATTCTTTCTTACAGTATAATTAGGTGTTCCTTCACGCAGCGAAGCCGCGCGTCCTGATGTAAAGGCGTTCTGCATATCGGCCGGTGTTTTGCTTTGGATATCTTTATCCACATAGCCTTTTACGTACCAGTCTCTTGCTTTAAGAAAAATATCCTGATTAAACCATTTCCCCTGTACCAGCCTTGGGTCTCCTACCATATAGAAATTTGATACGGTTTTTCTGTCAGGCGCCAGTTCGGCTATGCCAAACATACCGCTGCCCACAGGAACCTGCCAATAACGGGAATCGGGATTGGATTGTTGATCCGGATAAGTGGGAGTATCCTGCCAGGGACCTCCTGCGCTGTTGGCGGCCATCGGTACCATGCCGGGTTCATTCTTTAAAACCATATCATAGAACTTTTCAAGATCATCGTATGACTGAATCGGCGGCAGTCCGTATTTTTCACGTAAATCCTTGCGGATCATATAACCGTTAACCGCACCGCCCAGAGCCTGCATCAGCGGGATAGCATAAATATGGGTGCCTACAGCGCTGGTGTACATATTATTCTGCAATATTTCATTGTCAAAATTTAACAAACCCGGATACTGGGGATT
>WQZG01000149.1 GCA_009780855.1 Treponema sp. | reverse complement strand
ACCGAAATGGCTATGGGAAGATCCAGGGAAGCCCCGTCCTTGCGCAGCCCGGCCGGCGCCAGGTTAATAAGTACACGATCCTCCGGAAAAGTAAAGCCGGAATTGCGGAAACCCGCGCGGACCCGCTCGCGGGCTTCCCGTACCGCCCCCTCCGCGAGTCCGGTAATATCGATCCCCGGTATGCCGCGGCGTATATCAGCCTCTACCCGGATAATGATACCATCCGCCCCCCAGGGCACATATGAAAGTATATGCATGCTTCGCCTCCACCCTATATACGGCCCCAGGATGCGAAATGCTTCGATTTTTTGGGAAAAATCGGAAAAAATTGAGAAATGAAGCGCGTTTAACCTGAAAGTGATACGGGAACGGGACGGAAGCGGCGGGAATTATTTCATCCTTTTAGTCCGGTAGTGGCGATACCCTCCACAAAGTATTTTTGGCAGAAGAAAAACAGAATAACAACGGGTAATACCGCCAGAGTAGACATGGCCATGATATTTTTCCATACAATAATGGTCTCGGTATCAATGGAAAGCCGCAGCGCCAGGGATATGGTGAATTTTTTCACACTATTGATGTATATAAGAGAATTGAAATAATCGTTGTAGGTCCACAAAAATTGCAGCAATCCCGCCGAGAATAAGGCAGGTTTGAGAAGCGGCAGCAAAATACTTATTAGCGTTCTGAAAGAATTGCAGCCATCCATACGCGCCGATTCGTCAAGTTCCCTGGGAATACCCCGAATGAACTGTACCAGCATATAGGTAAAGAACGGATAACAGGCAAAAACAGACATCAGGTAAAACGGACCGTAACCATCCAGCACGTTAAGTTCCCGGAAAATGGTATAACGGGGAATAAGCAAAATGGAAGTGGGAAGCATCAGCGTGGAAAGCAAAACAAGAAACAGAAAACTCTTCCCTTTGAACTCAAAACGGGCAAAACCATACGCGACAAGCGTACTCGACAAGACTGTAAGTAACGCTGTTGGTATCACAAGCAGAAACGAATTGGTAAAAAATCTTGTGTAAGTATTATTACCGACACCTTTCCAGCCGTTCCTGTATGCATCAAAGCTAAAGTTTTGCGGCAGTAAATTGATTCCTGAATATATTTCAGCATTTGTTTTAAAACTGGCAAAAAACATCCACAGCAAAGGATAACACAGGGCAAATGCAATGAGGATTAAAACGATGTACGGGAAAACTCCATTTAAACGTTTCTTCGGCATAGAAATCATCGTTATTCCTCCATCCTATGAGTTATCATCGCTGTAGAAAACCCAGTATTTTTGGCTGGTGAATAATGCAAGGGTAAAAAGCCCTATCAGAAAGAAGATAATCCATGACGTCGCGCTTGCGTATCCCATTTTCCAGTACACAAATCCGTCATTGTACAGCTTTAAACCAAGCATGTATGTGGATTTCAGCGGTCCGCCGCGGGTAATCACAAAGACGGAAGTAAAATTCTGTATGGCGTTAATTGTCTGCATAATAATACAGAAGAAAAGGATAGGCGAGATGTACGGCATGGTTATCCTGAAAAACCTCTTCGCGCTGCCGGCGCCGTCAATACGCGCGGCCTCATACAGGGTTGAGGGTACCTGCTTCAGCGCGGCCAGGAACATAACCATTGAAGAACCGAATTGCCATACCTCCAGCATGCTCAGTGTCGGGAGGGCCGTGTTGGGATTGCCCAAAAACGAAACAGTGGGAATACCAAAAAAGTTCAGCCAGCCATTAACCATTCCCTGATCCATAAACATGACACGCCAAAGGACGGCAACCGCGACGCTTCCTCCAAACAGCGAAGGTAAATAGTACATGGTGCGTAATACGCCAATTCCTTTTCTGCCCCTGTTAAGCAAAACGGCAATAAATAATGACATAAGCAGTTTAAACGGCACAGTGTAGATCACATAGAGCAAGGTTGCCTTCAATGAAATCCAAAACTCGTTGTCATTCGTAAACAATTCGATAAAGTTACCGATACCGATAAATACGGATTTTTTTAACGGGTTATAATTGCAAAGAGCGTAATAAAACGAAACGACAAACGGGTACAACTGTAATCCCAGTATTCCGATTAGCCATGGCAATATATAAAGATATGCGACATTGTTCATTTTGGCCAGGCTTCTGGCTTTCATCATAACATCCTTACTGGACCACAAACCGCCATAAGCCCGTACCCTGCAAAGCTTTATACCGGTTTGTGGTAATATTTTTGCTTCCTGTACTATCCTTTCATGGCGCCGCCATATGAAAAACCAAACTATCTATTGACGGGCAAGAAAGGCGGTGAGCTGCTGAACCGCATCCTTTGCAGCTGCGGCAGGGGTTGTTTTTCCGTAGGCAATCTGCTCGTAAATGGCCCGTAAAATATTCTGGGCTTCCTGTGCCGAAGTATATCCCCCGTCGTCAAAGCCATTGTACTTGAGACTCATTGCCGTTACATCTGCCGTCAGCGGATTGAGCAGTCCGGCCTTGGCCACTATTTGCTGTGCAAAAATCGTAGGCGGTGTCGACCTGACCGTCCCGAGCAGTTTTGCGGCTTCCTCTGTATTAAAGAAGAAATCATAGAAACTTCCGGCTTGCTGCGCATATTTTGTATTCGCATAAACGCCCATGTATTGGGGGGGATTGTTAAACCAGCCGTCATTCTGCCGGTTCGCCAACAGCGGCAAGCTTCCGGCTACATACTGAACATTGGGATTTGCGGCCTGCACCCGTTCAGCACTGGAAGTATAACCAACATGAGCGACATACTTGCCGGCAATCCAGTTGGGATCATTCTCATCCTGATCGGCGAAAGGCGCCTTATAGGCGGCCGGCGCCGCGGCTCCCGACTTATACAGGCGGTCAAGAAAATCAAAAATTTGCGTGAACTGGGCTTCAGTCGTATTCAGTGTCTTTTTGGCGTCGTTAATAACGGCCGCGCCATTGGCATTGAGCTGACGGGCATAGGCGCGGACAAAGAAATCCATTCCGTAATTGGTATTAACGGACAACAGGTAAACCGTTGGATCAGCCGCGTGCACTTGCTGACCCCAGGTAATCAGCTGCTCCCAATCAAAGGGTTTTGTCATATCAATACCGAATTTATCAGCCAGGTTCTTGTTGATAACAAGCGCTGAGCCCCCCACACCGGTCGGGATCGCGTATTGGCTGCCGGAACCAAATTGACCGGCTGCCCTTAGATAATTGGGATCAAATTTATCGAATTTAAGGGTAGGAATCGTAGAGAGGTTGTACAAAACTCCAAGTCTGTAGTATTCAGGGCCGGCGCCGGTCTCAATTTGAAACATATCCGGAGCGGTTTTTGACGCAAATTCCGTGGTTTTTTTCTCGTTATACCCGGTTTGCGCCCCGTACTCGGCTTCAATTTTGATATTCGGATTGGCTTTTTCAAACGCGGCAATGACAGCCAAAGTCGCTTCATGGCGCGCATCAGTGCCCCACCATGAGAATCGCAAGGTAACCGGACCTTGTTGCTGCGGCTGCTGTCCGCCCTTGGCAAAAGCCGATAAACATAAACATGCCAGCAAAACCAAAACCATAATTTTTTTCATTTTTTCTGCCTCCTGAAATACAATTTATTTAAAAACCCTGAAGGGCTTTTTTCAAACTTCAATGTATAATACCATGTTAACACAAATACTATCTATATATTACTTATATTACTTCAGCGGATCGGCGTATAGGCTGCTGCAATGTACTCATCTGCTTCATTACCCGGCATGAAGAATTTTAAAATGCTTTACCGACTTATTAAAATTGATTATACTGGAATTATTAATGGTGACAGGAGGAATTATGGAACCGGTAATTTTTATGCATGGGTTCAGTCAGGAAACCATGTTCAAAATAGTTGATGGAATAAAAAAAGCGTCCGCTGAGGCCGGTGTGGAACCCGCATCCATTGCCTTCGCCTCATCCACGGTGAATAACATGGACTGGAAAATCCGTAAGCTCATCCGCGAAGTGCGGAAGGAGCATGAATATATGACAAAAGGGGGACAGTAAAATGAGCGATACTATATCGTGCGAACAGGAACTTTTCGGAAAATTACCGGACGGCAAAGAGGTTTTCCTCTACCGGATAAAAGGAGGAGGCAGCGTCAGCGCTGAGATTCTTGGCTACGGGGCCACTATCCACAGGCTCTTTGCGCCTGACAGGGACGGCAAACCAGCGGACCTTGTGCTGGGCCGGGACACTCTTAAGGAATATATGGAATCGCCGAATTGTACAGGAAGCTTTATCGGGCGTGTCGCGAACCGTATTTCCGGTGCGCAGTTCAATATCGGCGAAAAGGTGTACCACACAGAGGCAGGCAGCAACGGTTTCACCCTGCACTCCGGCAGCGCCAATTACGCCAAACGCAATTTTACCGGCAAGGTATTTGAGCGGGATGGTATTGCCGGCGTGACTTTGTCCCTGCGCGATAACGGCGAAGGCGGGTTCCCCGGAGCGATGGAAGTGTCGCTGACGTATTCGCTGGACGCGAACGGGAACCTGCGGCTCTTCTACGAGGCAATGCCCGAAGAAGATACGCCCATCAACTTTACAAACCATGTCTATTTCAACCTCGCGGGACACGCCTCAGGCAGCGTGGCGAAGCAGATCCTTCAGATTGACGCGGATTATTTTATGCCGGGCCTCAAAAACGGGATGCCCACCGGCGAGATCCTTTCGGTGAAGGGCACAGCCATGGATTTTAACGCCCCGAAAACGCTGGGAGAGGGATTCGCCAGCAATGAACCGCTAATCAGATCGCTCGGCGGCTACGATTACAATTTTTGTATCCGCGGAAGAGGAATGCGCCGGGGCGGTTATGCGCAAGATCCGCTGAGCGGCCGCTGTCTTGAATTTTTCACGGATATGCCCGGCGTGCAGCTCTACACGGCTGTGAACCTGCCGGATAACTTTCCGGGCAAGGATGGCGCGATGTATCAGAAGCTGCACGCGTTTTGCCTTGAAACCCAGAATTACACCAATGCCATTAATTGGTCCCAGTTCCCGTCCATGCTTTACAGGGCGGGGGAGAAGTTCGAGTCGGAGACGATTTACCGGTTTTATGCAAAGTAAAAGGTAAAAAAGCAGGAAAAGCAATCTTCTTCTTTTTTACCTTTTAGTTTCCTTTCTGTTTTCCAAATATTCATCAATATTCCACATTATATACTCATCGCCGAAAGTATGCAGCGCATCGTAATTATTATCGATATATTCAATCGCACCCGTTTTATTCAGCTTTTGGTATGCTGATTTACCGTCCAGGTTTTTTCTGCCTTTGTATGTTTCTATACAATAAGTTACAAAATCCAAATGTTTCAAATCATTTTCATTCATAAAACCAATTAACCTTCCACAGGGAAATCCATATGT
>WQZG01000148.1 GCA_009780855.1 Treponema sp. | reverse complement strand
TGTGCATATCCAGCCTCATTTGTTCCTCCAATTCCGGCAGGAACCAGTTTAATTTGGGCTAGATTTTTAGTTTTGAGGCACACACCCCTTTCGGCTAGAAAAGTTCTGAGGCAATTCGAGCTATTGACAAAAATTTTTAAAATATATACGATAAGTTAGTTTAAACATTATTCGATTTGGTGTTTATACGGGCCGCTAGCTCAGTAGGTAGAGCAACGCCCTTTTAAGGCGTGGGTCACGTGTTCGAATCTCGTGCGGCTCAATGAATAATTTATTTACATAAATTATTTTAAAATGAGTATTATTTTTAATAAATCAGCTTATAAACATAAAATTACAAAAGCTGATATTGAATGGGCTTTTTTACATCCTGTCTGCAATGGTTTATTGGAAGATTATATAAACAAATGAATGTATTTCATGCAATGAAATGCCGTAAGGTATTTCTACTTAATAATTCATTATAATCAGGAAGAAAAAATGGCTTATATGACTGAAGAAGAAGCATATGCGCTTGATGATGAATTAACCCAAAAAATTCCAAAAGTTAATTTTAAAAAACCTGATATTTTTTTAAATCAAAGAGAATTACTAAAAATCTTAAATCCCACTGCAGCAGATTATATTATGACACGCGCATTGGCGACACATAAAACGCCCGTAAAAATTATAAATGAATTGGTGGAAGACAGGATTGCCGCTTCTATGAGTTAAAAAATCACCCCAGGCCCATAGGGCGCCAAAGCTGTCACGATGTAGTTATTGACGATATTGTCCCTGTGCTCATAAGCGAACTTCCAGAGTTTGACGCACATCTGTCTGACAACCTCCGAGTATTCGCATTTGGTATAATCATCAATGCCGTATAACAGATTTTTAAGTTCATGCGGATCGTTTTCCAAATCATAAAGTTCGTCAAAGTCAAACGCGTTGAACACATATTTCCATTTGCGCGTTGATACCGAACGCTGGATTCCGTAAATCTCGTTACCGTTGGTCTGGGTGTAAACCTCTGTCTGTGTCTTCTCCGGCTGCGTGTTCTTCAAATACGGCAGCAGGGAGTTTCCTGAATATTTACATCCGCTGCTGATGCCGGCCAAATCAAGAATGGTCGGCGCGAAATCGGCCAGGGTTATGTTATCACTTACAATGCGGTTGGGGCTGACAACAGGTTTGCCGCCGATTGCGGCGCAAATATTGTAGGCTTCCCTAAAACACGGCAGGCCTTTTGTCCACAGACCGTGAGTTCCGGTATAATCGCCGTGATCTGACAAATACATAATGATTGTATTGTCATCAAGGCCCTTCTCATGAACCTTGTTTACAAGTCGGCCGAACAGTTCGTCTTCGAAAGTGCAGAATGCGTAATAATGCCGCAGCGATTCTTTTTGTTCCTGTACAGTCAGCTGGCTAAAACGGGCTTTTGTGCGGCGGTACAAAGCCGGTTTGTCATTCATTTTATCATTGAAATTCGGCGGCAGTTCGATGCCGTTAATGTCATACATATCCAGGAATTTTTGCGGAACACTATACGGGTCGTGCGGACCTTCCGGCCCCGCGAACATAAAGAACGGTTTGTTTTTGTCAATGCTGTCAAGTTTAAGGCAGCATGCATCGATAACGGCGCGATCACCTTTGGGGTCTTCATCAATACCATACTGAAAATGTACAGGGTATCCGGGTCTTACTATACGGCCCGGCGTGCGGACTTCATCTCCGCGGTCAATCGGCCTCCCGCCCTGGTACAACTTCCACTTGCCGGTAAACGGCTCATTAACATGTTTTGCATATTTATCATCGTGCAAAATTAATTTAAACCCAAAGTCCTGAGGACCCTGCTCCGCCGAGACATGCCACTTGCCGGCAAAATACATCTCGTACCCCTGCTGCTTAAGCTCTATTGGAAACAGGCGCACATTATCAAACAGCCCGAATGACAGCGCGTTGCCGGTATTTACATTGTTCCAGACTCCATGCTCGGACGGATAAAGCCCGCTCCAAAAAGTTGCCCTGCATGGACAGCAGTGAGGCGCCGGACAAAAGGCATTGTTAAAAAGGACAGCGTTCTTCATAAACCTGTCAAAATTAGGCGTCTTTACCGGACTGTCCGGCAGCAGGGTAGCGCCCCGCTGATGATCGGTCATAAATACGATAATGTTGGGTCTGTTTTTTTCTGGTGATGAATTCATTTTTTTATCCTGATGATTCTTTTAAGTCCGGCCGGCAATTAACCTTTAATTGCGCCGAGCATAACTCCCTTGACAAAGTACCTTTGTAAAAAAGGATACAGCGCAAGTACCGGTGCGCTTGCTATAACAATTACGGCATACTTCATGCTTTCGACGCGCAATTGCAGGTCAGCTATTGTTTCGTTTCCTGTACTTATCATATCGGAAAAATCATTCATAATAAGGATTTCACGCAGAATTAAAGTGAGGGGAAATCTGGATCTGGTAGATAAATAAAGCAGCGGGTGAAAATACGCGTTCCAGTGATCGACTCCGTAAAGCAGAATCATCACGGCAAGGACAGGAGCAGACAAAGGCAGCACTATATTAAGCAGTGCCCTGGTGTTGGATGCTCCGTCAATAAAGGCTGATTCGTAAAGCTCGTCCGGAATTGTGTTCTGGAAAAAAGACCGCATGACAATCAGGTTATAAACAACTATTGCTCTTGGAAAAATCATTACCCAGAATGTATCAATAAGTTTAAGAGATCTGATAACAAGATAATTGGGTATCAAACCTGCCTGTATAAACATAGTTATGGTGATAAAAGCAGTAAGTAATTTCCTGCCGTAAAAATCCTTGCGTGATAGCGGATAAGCTCCCATTATGGTCATTATCACATTGAATGATGTACCGACTACCGCATAGATTATAGTATTTAAGTAGCCATTTAGGATACCTTTGTTCTGGAAAACACGGGTATAAGCGTCAGTTGTAAATCCGACCGGCAGCAGCCACATCTTCCCCTGGAAAACCGCGAGAGGTTGGCTCAGGGAGGCGCTCACAACATAGATCAACGGGTAGAGTACGATAATTAATATTATGGTCAGTAATGTCAGGTTGATGCAGTCGAAAATAATATCAGATTTGCTTTGCCTGACACGCATATTTTTTACCATAGGCTTGTATCGCTTACTTTCCTGGCAATCCTGTTTACAAGAAGGACAAGAACGACATTAATCGCCGAGTTAAAAAAACCTATCGCCGTTGTAAAACTGTACTGCGCGCCCAGGATACCGGTTTTATAAACATAAGTTGAAATAACATCCGATGCTTCCATGTTGACAGCGTTCTGCATCAGGTAAACTTTTTCAAATCCGATGTTCATGATATGGCCAACATCAAGAATCAAAAGAATTATAGCCTGCGGAAGGATACCCGGTATGGTTATATTGATTGTCTTCTGCAATTTACTCGCACCGTCTACAGAAGCTGCCTCGTAAAGCTGGGGATCAATACCGGCCAGAGCGGCCATATAAATAATTGATTTCCAGCCGGCATTCTGCCAAACTTCAGAAAAAACGTACATTGTTTTAAACCACTGAGGCGATCCCATAAAAGAGACCGGATCAGCGCCAAGCAATTTAAGGAAGTTGTTTACCAGACCCCTTTCTACATCAAACAGGGCGAACAGCATACCCACAAGTACAACCATTGATAAAAAATGCGGAGCATAAGTTACCATCTGTACAGTTTTTCTGAAGAACCTGCTGCGAACTTCGTTCATCATCAGTGCAAGCAGAATCGGCGCCGGAAACCCGATTGCAAGCTGGTAGAAGCTTAATCCTATGGTATTGCGGATTAACCGGACAAAATAAAACGAATTAAAAAAACGGGTAAAATTTGCAAATCCAATCCAGGGACTGCCCCAGATACCCCTGGAAGCCAGAAAATTTTTAAACGCGAGCTGGAGGCCGTACATGGGCGCGTAATGGAAAATACAAAAGAAAAGCACAACCGGCGCGATAATTATATAGAGATCCCAGTTGCGGGCGATCTTCCTCAGCGCTTTGCTTTTGGGTTTTGCTTTGCCGGATTTAACTCTTGCTGCGGATGCATACATTATTTTAAACTTCCGAGCACCCTGACTGTATTGTCATAATAAATTTTTTTAAGAACATCATCCGGGAGGAAAACTCCGTAAATCATCCACCGTCCTCTTATTTTTTCCGATTCAAACCTGTAGAAAAAATATTCATCATCAGTTTCAAGGAAACGATAGGACAGAAAATACCTCTCCGGATCAGGACCGCCGTCCAGGCCGAACAATATCCTGTCAGCATACTTAATTAAAAATTTTCTTGCAGTATATGGCTGTCTTCCAAGGTCGCCTATCCTGGCGCTCAAGTCGACGACAAAATTTTTATATGTATCAAAAAGCTTGGACGGATATTCTAGATCTTCCGGATTTGTGGCGATGTGCGGCAGGATGTAAAAAGTGTCGGGATTTTGTTCCAGCATTCTTTGCTGGCATTCAAAGAGTTTATCGCGGGTCGGAAAATCAGAACCGTAAAAAGACCAGCCCGGATTATTCATTAATTATTCGATTCTTTCGTTTTTCCCGTCAGGAGGCTGAAAGAAAGCCAAAGGATCCGCAATGTGGTAGAGTACAGGTATTTTGGCTTTTGCTGCCGCTTCCCAGATTACTTTAAGCCTTGGGTCATCCGGCATGATCAGTTTTCCGGCCTTGTCTCTGTACTTGAGACCAAGTTCCTTAAAAATCTTGATACCCCGGCCTCCCAGTCTTGCACATTCGCTGACCGTAGCTTTAACATGAGAGTCAAAATCCGGAGTATCAATTAAATCATAATTGAAATTACAGAAAGTAAGAAACCTGCCTGGGAATGAACGATCGAATTTTTCGATATTTTCCTTAAGCAGATTATCCCAGCCGCCGTTCAGATTTATGATGGCGGCAACGCCGGAAGCATCCATAATATCAACGTATTCTTTTGGAGAAGTGTTTCTGGTCATATAATAGATAGAAGTCAGGTGATTATGCATGTCAATAACCGGGAATTTTGGTTTACAGACAGGAGTTCTTTTTGCCTTAAGCGTACTTATCGGCCTAAAGTTCTTTAACAACAGTTCGTTCTCAGTCAAAAAATCAGTCATAAAAACTCCTTTAGGCCCAATCAATGATTAGCCCAGATAATCCGCCAGATATTCCTTCTGTTTGCCGATTAAATCATCAGCTACTTCTTTAATCTGATCCAGGTTCAGGATACTGTGGGTAAGCGGATCTGCCATCAGGGCCCAGTAAACGTATTGCCGGTCTTTTTTTAGAATTGCCTCAACGGCAAGCTGGTGAACACTGATGTCCATCTGACAAAGCATGGCAAGCTGAGTCGGAAGTGCGCCGTAATGGCAGGGCTGCACTCCGTTGCCGTCTACCAGGCAGGCTACCTCCACCGAAGAAAATTCCGGC
>WQZG01000147.1 GCA_009780855.1 Treponema sp. | reverse complement strand
CTCCTTAAATCCTACATTCATTATTATATATAGAAATAAAATATTGTTAAGCGTTAAAAAACCTGTTAATCTGATGATAAATTTATATTTTAAAGAGGATGCCATGAGTCTTGAAAAACTTGCCGAAATTTCGCGTTTATACGGATCTGATCCGGAGTACGTTATTGCCGGGGGCGGAAACACTTCATTCAAGAACAGGGATTTTTTATATGTCAAGGCATCCGGAACCAGCCTTGCTGCCGCTAAACCCGGGGATTTTGTAAAAATGGACAGAGCCGCTATGGCCGCGATTTGGAAAAAAAATTACCCTGCGGAAACCGCCGCAAGGGAAGCGGATGTACTTGCCGACATGATGGGCTCGCGCTGTCCGGGCGAAGAAGCCAAACGTCCCAGCGTGGAGACATTGCTTCACGATTTACTCCCTTACGAATATGTGGTGCATACCCATCCGGCTCTGGTAAACGGTCTTACCTGCTCCGTCAGCGGCAAACAAATCGCCGACAAACTCTTTCCAGGTTCCTTTTGGATTCCGCTTGTTAATCCTGGCTATATACTTTCCAAAACCGTAAAAGAGACCATCGAAGCTTCCGGGACCATCGAAGCCTCAGGGACCGGCGCAGCAACCGGACGCCGCGGAAAAAATATTATAGTTTTCCTTCAAAATCACGGGGTTTTTGTTGCCGCCGATACTGCAGAAGAAGTTAATAAAACATATAAAAATATTATGGGCATACTCGGCCAAAATATTACCAAAAAAGCGGATCTGGGCAATGCACTTGATAAATTCGGCGGCTCAGAAGTAACCGGTAAAACAATAATGGATTTTATGCAAAAAACATATTCAGATAAAAAATGGTTTATTAAATTTTTACGCAATAACGGGATCGCCGCTTTTACCGCGGATCGCAGGGCGTTTGAACCGGTTTCTTCGGCCTATACTCCTGATCATATTGTTTATTCCGGCAGCAATCCCCTGTTTATCGATAACCTGGAAACTAATAATGAATTTACCGCCGAATCAATCTCAAAATCTATCGCGGCGCACATCAGGGCAGCCGGCAGAATCCCCAAAATAATCGCTGTCCGGTCAATGGGTATTTTTGGATTGGCCAATTCTGAAAAAGCCGCGGGGAACGCGGTTGAATTGTTTAATGATACTGTTAAAATTGCCGTTTATTCGCAGAATTTCGGCGGCTCATGTTTTATGAGCAAAGATATGATCGATTTTATTAATAACTGGGAAGTGGAGCAGTACAGATCACAGGCAGCCGAAAAATAGCCCCCGTTTCCGGGGGCTATTGTTACTTACGCTACGTACGGTTCAAGCACACTGCTGCAGTGTCGCTGCCTTAGCTGCTTAAGGGCCCGTTTTTCAATCTGCCTTACCCCTTCTTTTGACAATTTGAAATGTTCGCCGATTTCTTCCAGTGATCTGGCTATGCCGTCCTCAAGCCCGAACCGCGCTTTAATAATAGCCGCTTCCTTGTAGTTCAGGGTATCAAGCACTTTTTCGATATCATCCTGGAGGGCATTTTTCATAACATGCACTTCCGGCGATGTGTGTTTTCCCGATTCCAGGAAATCTCCTATGGGAGTAGTTTTTTCGCCGTCCTTGGCAGGATGATCCAGAGACAATATTTCCTGTTTAAATATCATCACATCTTTGAGCTTGTCCGCTTCGATTCCCAGGTCTCTGGCCATTTCCATTAAATCGCTGCTGCCCGGCTGTGTTTCTTTCTGCAGATCTTTTGATTTGTCCATCTGAATGAATTTACTGTTCCAGTACAGCGGCATCCTGATCATTCTGGACTTTTCCGCTATTGCCGTAAGGATGGTCTGGCGTACCCACCAAACCGCATATGATATAAAGTGAAAACCTCTGTCCGCGTCAAAATGCTCTACCGCTTTTATTAGACCGATGTTTCCTTCATTTATCAGGTCCGTAAGGGGGAGCCCATGGCCCTGATATTTTTTTGCGATTCTGATTACAAAACGGAGATTGGCATTTATCAGCTTGTCCCGGGCAATTTTATTTCCTTTGGCTGCTTCTTTGGCTGTTCTGATTTCTTCATCTCTGGTCATTAACGGAATCCTGTTAATGTCTTTAAGATAACATTCCAAAATGCTGTCACTGTGATTCTGTGACTGAACGCGCCCTGATTTTTTGTTATTCTTTTTTGTCATATTTTTTAACTCCTTCTTTACCTCTCTATTAGCAAGATGCATGCCAAATCCTTAATAATTTACTAAATTAGTCATAAATTTCTTAATTTTTTTTCATTTTCATAAAAAAAACTCCAATTTATCAACTATTTATGAAATTTTTTTTCAGCTTTATATTGTTTTATCATTAAAAAGTGCAAGAAATTGAAAAAATGACCCAAATTTTAATTTTGCTCCCCTCAGTGTATCAAAATGACCCTAATAGGGTGTTATTGATAAATGATTGGACAATGAAAAGAAAAATGAGAAATTAAAAATGTGAAATTAGGAAGATAGAAAAAATATAGAAAGTAGATAGTTTTTTCTGGAGTTTTCTGGAGTTTTCTGGAGTTTTAATACTTTTTTCATTTCTAATTTTTCATTTCTAATTTTTTATGATTGACTAAAATTGTCGATTTAGGTATATTGAAAACCTAATATTTATTTTTACCATACAACGGAGGTATATATATGAAGATAAAGCCTTTGTCAGACAGGGTACTGGTCAAGATTGAAAAGAGTGAGGCTAAATCTGCCGGGGGCATCATCATTCCCGATACTGCCCAGGAAAAAACTCAGACCGGGGTTGTGAGCGAAGTCGGAGATGATAAAGAAGTCATCAAAGTAAAAAGCGGGCAAAAAATCATGTATGATAAATATGCCGGAACCCAGGTAAAAATCGATGGCACTGAATATCTCATTATAAAAATGTCAGATATTCTGGCAGTTATCGAATAATTCTTGTCCCAAAAGGTTATCCGGATAATTCAAACAATATCCGGGTAACTTCTTTTACCTGCCGCTTTCCAGCCGCCATAGTTCCATTGCCGAATTCAAGTCATCTGGATTTAATTCAACTGCGTATTCGAGAGCTTTTAGGCCCTCATCAAATTTTCCCAAAGTTTCCAGACAGCGGAATAACCTGAACTGTATTTTGGATAAATCTACAGGATTTACCGCAAGAGCTGCCGCGGCCTGATACAGTTCCAGCGCGGCGGACAGTGATCGCCTGTATTCATTTACCGCGGCCATGTCGGCCGGAATTCGCCAGTCCTGCAAGATGTTTCTTTGATATTCCGCCTGCAGGAGTTTGTAACCTTCATCAATTCTGCCGTCCTTAAGCAGGGACAACCCGTAATGAATGTTAACCCAGGGATCTGTAAATCCCTGCCTTCCTGCGATTTTTAAGAGCTGCGCTGTTTCTGTATACAATTTTTGTCTGTCAAAAAACCAGGCGCCCCATTGGTATAGCTGCTGCGATTGCGGATGGCGGCCCAGAAGAAGCCAAACCTGGGCCGCGCCGCTGTCAACCGGTAAAATTTCCAGTCTGCGGCGCAATAGCTCCAGATCCAAAAGGGCCTCATTTGTTACATCCTGGCCTTCCAGCAGCGCGATACCGCGGTCGCTGCTTTGTAACCGCGAGTAGCGTATCAGCGCGCTGATATTGGCGTCTTTATTTGGGCCTGTACTTGATCCCGCACCCAAAGTAAAAATTTTTTCCAGCCATGCGGCGGCTTCCCTGTTATCCGCGGATGTTGCCGCCAGGTTGTAAAAGCTTTTTATTAATAATTCCGGTTCTTCTCCCGGATTATTGGCCATTGCTGTCCAGATATTCCTGGCGGCAGGAATTTCTTTGGCTGCTGCAAGGGCCGCAGCGGTTTTTTCGGCATAATTATCTCCCAGGCGGGCATAATATCCGGCCGCCTGCATTGGATTGCCGTAATTGTAGAAATATCCGGCGCCCAGATTTATTAATTTTGCTGAATTTGGGTTTAACCGGATCGCCTCGCTAATCCTGATTGCCGAATCCTGTTCCTTATTGATAATACCAAGCAATATATCATCGGTTTGTACGGTTCCCTTAAGCTCCTGCGGCAAATCCGCGGCAAATAAACGCCTTAAGCCGGTGATCTGCGCCGCTTTTTGCGGATCATCAAGATTACCGGCAAGCACATAAAAACTTAAGGCCAGCGGATAAAAACGCGGCTGGGTTATGCGGCCGGCATATTCATTTAATAAAACCGGCGAGGTTTCTCCTCCTTTAAGAAGCGCTTCACCGGCAACCGCGGCCAGTACCTCCGAATACGGGAAAATATTGGCTGCTTTTGCGGCGCTTTTTTGGTATGCGGCGAGCTGATTCCTGTCCGGGCCTGCTAAGATCCTGCGGCGTTTGAGTATTGAAAGCCAGTCATCCTGGGTTTTGGCCTGGTTTTCTAATTTGTCCAGGCGTTTTGCCAGTTTATCGGAGTTTTCTGAAATCACCGCTTCGTCATATCTGGTTAAATCCCTGCCAAAGTCAGCGGTAGTTTCTTTGGGAAAAAAATCCTGGTTACGGGTCATCGTATAAAAAAGAAGGGCCCATGCAGTAATAATTACAAGCAAAAGGCCCAATAAACTTGCCGCTTTTAGGGGATTCCCGCGGAGTAAATCCAAAAACCTGTCAGGCAGACCGCTGAATTTGCGGCCTTTTATGGTTTTCAATTTTTAACCGGAGGACTGCCGGCTTCCGGAGTTTCAAGGGCTTTTTTTATTCCGTCCAAAACCCCGTTAATGAATTTGTAGGAATCATCGGCGCCGTATTCTTTGGAAATCCCGATTGCTTCGTTTATAATTATGGAAGGAGCGGTTTCTGTCTGGTACATGAGCGCGTAAGCGCTTATGCGCAGAATCGCCAGATCTACCCGGTTAAGGCGTGAGAAATCCCAGTTTTCAAGGCGGCTGCGTATCATCGCGTCAATGGCGGCCAGGTTTTCTATTGTCCCTGTTATAAGCAGTCTGGTAAACTCGGGTAAAGCCTCCCAGGTTATGGCCTCGCCGGTCTCGGCAGTAAATCCGGATAATATACCTGATATATCCCAGGCATACAGGGTTTGAAAAGCCAGTATGCGGGCTTTTCTTCTGGATGCCATACTAAAGGTTCAGGTTAGCTTCAATTATCTGATAAGGCGTTCCGGTCCTTAGCTCGGTTACAATTTCCTGGGTCGCCTGCTGAACGACGGCGTTCTGGCGTTCGCTGATTATAGAATTCTTTATATAATCCCTTACCGTCATTCTGCTGTTCAGGTCAAAAATATCGTCCAGTTCCAGATTTTTCTGCAAATAAGTCTCGGTGATCTTAATCATCTGGTAACCGTTGGAGGTTTCTGTCATTTTGGAAACTTCACCCTGTTTAAGCGAAAACGCCATATTTATAAAATCTGCGCCGACCACCTGCAGGGCCTGCGGATTTCTTGGCAGGTAACCGGCGTCTCCGGCCTGATAATCAGAATTGGGAACCTGTCCCTTAAGCATAGCCTCGTCGAATTTGGCAGCGCTTGTTCCGATATCATTGGCCAGTCTGTCGGCGATTACCTTGGCTTTTGCCTTGGAAGCGGCATCTGTAAAGGGCACCAGGATCATGGAAAAACGGACTGTATCCGGCCTGACCATCTGTGACTTGTACAGGTTATAGGAATTTTGTACTTCCTGATCTGTAG
>WQZG01000146.1 GCA_009780855.1 Treponema sp. | reverse complement strand
GGGAGCGGGTTCTGCAGGCCATCGTAAACCTGGGTCAAAAGGCCGGGCCCCAGTTCGATGGCGAGCATATCGCCGGAAAATTCGACTGTCTCGCCTACAGAAATACCCTTGGTCATTTCAAAAACCTGCAGGCTGCAAATATTTCCCTTGATGCGTATTACTTCGCCCTTGAGTTTTTTACCTTCTGTTTCGACAAACGCCACTTCATTCATCATTACGGCGCCGTCAAATTCAACAGCTACCATGTTGCCGTTTATGGAGGCGACTTTACCCCTGGTTCCTTTCATTTTTAAACCCCGGAATTATAATTATTTAATATATTATCGTAGAGCTGCCTGTAGGCGTCAGCGCCTTTTTGGGCGTTAAAACGTTCCCTGCGTTCCAGCAGTTCAAGTTTCCACAGATAAACATAGACTCGGTTTACACCAAAGAAGTCCAGACCCAGCATCTCGTCCAGAACGCCCCACCTGGCCCTGTCAATTGAAAGCTCGGCTTCCAGAGGATCGTCCATATCAAAAACGGATTTAGCCAGAGCCTCTGCCCTTGGCATATCATGGGATACTTCCGCGGTAAACTGGCGTTTTTGCCTTGCCGCCCGCAGCGATGCCAGAGCGAGAATTCTTGCCCGTTCCCATAGCAGAAACTGGTCTATAAAGGCCGATCCTGTCCGCTCAACCGTTTCCACAGCGATTTTGGGATCAAATATACAGTAACGCAGAAGGGATAAATCACCCGGACTAAGGTAATTTTTACATTGCTCGATAAATTCTGCCGAACTTACCGGAGGTTTGTCTCCGTAATTAATGTAGGGCAGGCTTGCAATAAAATAATAATAGTTGTGGGAAAACAATTTTTATTTTCCTTTTACCGCGCTGTTCATAATTTCTGCAAGTTTGGGATTGAGATGGGCGGAAAGCATTCTTGCCACTGCTTCTGATGTAAAATCATAAAAAGCCGATCCGTCTTTTTCCGCAATGCGGAAGCCGGAATCAACTGTTTTATCGGATTTTAATTCCACTCCGCCCTTAAGGGTTGACGCAAGTTTGGCTTTGAACGCGTCATCCAGCTTTTTTATTTCTTTTTCCGGGAGCAGCACTGCAAGGGAGTCGGTATTTTTAACTGCCCAATTCTTTACCAAATCAGGCAATATTCCCTTAATTACATCAATGGAATACGACGCTGCAACTGTTTCGGCAACGATTTTATCCAAAAGCTGCTGAATTTCGGATTTAAAAGACAATAAAAGGTTCCGTGAAGCCTGTTCCAGGGCCGCGACACCGGTTTTTTCCATGCGTTCCGCGTCCTTTTTGGCGTGTTCGGTAATTTCTGCCGCTTCCTTGCGGGCGGCGTCAAGAATAGAAAGCGCCCCTGCTTCCGCATCGCGCTTGATATTTCCGGCCTCTTTTGACGCTGTTTCAATTCCTTCTTTTTTTATTTTATCAATAAGTTCCTGAAGCTGGATTTCCATAGGTTCCTCTTTTATAAATATTGAAAAAATCCCTTACATTCTATCGATATGACAATAATAAATCAAGAATCATTTTTGTATATATCGATTATTTTACTGTTTGCGTTTTAATGGTTTTTACCAGTTAAACGAAAAAACCGTTTTTTCGTAATAATCCCTGCCCGCTCCAAAAATACATGAAGGGAATTCAATCTTGTTGGGTGAATCCGGGAAATGCTGAGTCTCCAGGCAAAAACCCGAATGCTTGTTGTAAACCGATCCTAATTTCCCCTGCAAACCTGACAGGAAATTACCGGTATAAAACTGGACTCCGGGCTGCGTAGTGTAGACCTTCATGCTCCTGCCCGAATCTGCTTCGAAAACCTCGGCGCACGGCCGCAGTTTCCCGATTTCGCCGTCTACAGCAAAGCAATGATCGTAACCGCCCTCGACCGAGGAAAAATCCTGTTGGACGCTTTTGCGGCTGCGGAAATCAAACGGGCCTCCGCTGACTGGCAGCAGCTTTCCGGTCGGGATCAGGTTATTGTTTACTTCGACAACTGACGAAGAATGCAGCAGAAGTTCATGGGAAAGAATATTTCCGTTTCCCTCTCCGGCCAGGTTAAAATATGAATGGTTGGTCATATTTACCGGGCTTGGAGCGTCAATGCGGGCTTCGTAAATTGCCGTCACCTCGTTTGACTTGGACAGGCCATAATTAACTATTGCCCTCAAATTTCCCGGATAACCTTCATCCCCATCAGGACTGTCAAGTTCAAAGCGGACAAAAATCCCGTCCCGTTCCTCAAAAACTTCGGCTTTCCATATTTTTTTATCAAACCCTCTTCTGCCGCCGTGCAGTGAGTGCTGACCGTCGTTATTATAGAGATGAAATGTCTGGCCTCCCAGCGGGAACTGCGAATAGCCGATCCGGTTCCCTACCCTGCCTATTGTTGCTCCCATATAAGGATTAAGTCCGGTATATCCGGCAAGGGTTGAAAAGCCCAAAAGAATGTCATCTTTCTGACCATTTTTTGAAGGTACAACCAATGAAGTCCAGGTAGCTCCCAGGGTTGAAATGGACATTTTTAAATCGCCGGCTTTTAATGTATAAAGATGTACTTTTTTTCCGTTTGACAGAATTCCGAATGTTTTCCTGCTTACCTGCATTTACGCCTCCGATATAAACAAAATCTATCATAATTAAAGCATTGGCGCTATACTATCACATTATGGGTATATGGGACCGCCTTGGCAATGTGATTAAAAGCTACATCAACAACGACTCCGAAAGCATCACTGGCGGGAACCGCGGCCGCAGCGCCGGAGGGGATTCCGACTACAATGCCGCGTACGAGGAACTCGAAGGTTTTTTAAAGGGTGAAAAGGCAGATTTTGACGATGCGTTCAACGCGGAATTTAGAACAGAAACCGGCGGTAAAAAAAATAATACCAATAGTACCGGCGCCAACAAAAATGGCGCCAAACCCGGGAGACCGGTGCCCTTTGAACTGAAGGCGGATTTTGCCGAACTTGGGCTTGGACCTGACGCCACAGAAAACGAATGCAAGGAAGCCTATAAAAAACTGCTGTTCATACACCATCCGGACCGGCACACCGGCGATCCCGAACAAATGAAAAAGGCAACCGAAAAAACTGCCCGCATTAACGCCGCCTATGACCGGCTGACAAAATGGTTTAAAGAAAATAATTAAGACCTGAAGAGGAGCTGACATTTATGGAAAAAATAAAAATGGCAATTATAGGCGCGGGTACGTGGGGCACGGCCCATGCGGCAATTTTTAAAGGACACTACATGGCAGAAACCCTGGCAGTCTGCGATGCTGATAAAGGAAAGGCAGAACGCGCTGCCAAAGAATTCGGTATTCCCAAAGTATATACAGATTACCGGGCAATGTTAAAAGAAATTCCCTGCGACGCAGTCTCCATTGTTACCCCGGATCATCTGCATGCGGACATCGCGGTTGCCTGCGCCGAGGCTGGCAAGCACATGCTGATCGAAAAACCGCTGGCAACAAACAAAGACGATGTTTACCGTATAATGGACGCGGTTGCCAAAAATAAAGTCAGGGCAATGGTTGATCTGCACAACCGCTGGAACCCACCGTTTGCTCTGGCCAAAGACGCAATAAACCGCGGCGAACTTGGCACCCTGCACAACGGTTACTTCCGCCTAAATGACATTAAATGGGTCGCGACAGATCTATTGCCCTGGGCGGCTTCTTCTTCGATTTTATGGTTCCTCGGAAGCCACAGCCTGGATACACTCAACTGGATGTTCAACAGTAAAGTAATAAGGGTTTATTCAGTTGCGGGCCGGGGCGTTCTGCGGGAACTCGGCGTTGATACAGTTGACACATACCTGACAACGCTTGAATACAAAAACGGCTGCATAGCCCAGATGGAAAACGGCTGGATCACGCCCAACGGCAACGACAATGTAAACGACATGAAGTGCACAATTCTGGGCGACAAGGGCATGATTTCCATCGACACATCCAATCACACAATGATCAGGCAATACACCGACACAAAAGCCTCTGTCCCCGATGTTCTTGTACGCAACAGTGTCCACGGAATGGTAAAAGGTTTTGCCTACGAAAGCATACGCAGCTTTATAGAAAAACTGGCAAGCGGCGAAGACTTTATTGTAAGCATGGAAGATGCGGCGCAGGTATCGTTTGTAATACTGGCGATAATGGAATCCGCGCAAAAAAGAATGCCGGTGGAAATTAATATTTAGCCGGATTTATTAACTTACGGAAACTGGTTTACAGATTGGGAGTAATTTATGAAAGACCAATTAAGCTCCAAAGAGCGGCTGATGATCACAATTGCCGGCGGAAAGGCCGATCATGTACCTGCAATTCCTGATTTTTCAAACATGATTCCGGCACAAATGACCGGGAAGCCTTTCTGGGAAATCTACATGAACGGCAACCCGGATCTTTACCATGCCTATTGTAAAGCGGCAAAATATTACGGCATTGACGGATGGTACCAGGCATCCGGTTCCGTTAAATTCAAATTAAAAAATTATCCTGAAATGTCCCGGACAGTAACAGAGCGCAGCGCTGATCGCATAACGGAAAAATTTATTTTCAAAACGCCGGCAGGCGATCTTTGGGAAGAACGGACATACCCGATTGCCGATCCGCCGACAAAGACCGTAAAAATGGTTAAAAATATCGAAGAAGATTTTCCAAAAATAAAATATTTATTCGGTGATATCGAAAGTTACGACGCCTCCCTCGTGCCCGAATACCGCAGCCTGTGCGGAGACGACGGAATTTTTTGTTTGCAGACCGGATACCCGGGTATGCAGTCATGGCTGGGATATTTTAACGGAAATCTTGCAAGTACAATTTACGCGTATTACGATCATCCCGAAATTTTTGAAGAATGGGCGGAGCTTGAGCAAAAGCATTTTTTACGCCAAACCGAAATTAATCTTTCGCTAAAGCCTGATGTTCTGCTTCTGGGAGGTTCCGGAACACTCACCCTGTCTTCACCGGAACTGGTCCAAAAATTCGCGATACCGACAATAACAAAAATCTGTAAAATGGCAAAAGAAGCCGGTATCCTTACCATGTTACATTCCTGCGGCAAAAGTATGGCTTTTTTGGAAATGCTTTCCAAAACCGATCTCAACTGTATTAACCCGCTTGAAGAACCGCCAATGGGCGATGTCAATCTTGCGCAGGTAAAAAAACTCTACGGTAAAAAAATGAGCCTCATGGGAAACCTGCAAACTACTGCTGTAATGCTTAAGGGAAGTACGGCCGATGTGGAAAGGGCCGCCAAAAAAGCCATTGATGACGCGGGCAAAGACGGCGGCTTTCTTTTATCCACCGGAGATCAGTGCGGAAGGGATACTCCGCCGGAAAATATCTTCAAACTGGTTGAAACTGCGAAAACTTACGGCCGGTATTAAGAGTACAGATGCTCTATCTCCAGAATTTTGCGCAGCCCTAAATTCTGCGCAAGATGAATCGAGGCAGTATTCGTATTTTCGGCCATATAGTCCGGTCTTTTACCCATGCCGATAATATAATTGACAGCGGCTGCTGCAACCTGTTTGGCGTAACCGTGTCTTCGGTACGGCTCTGCAGTGTGAACAGCTCCGATTTCCCAAATATTTTTTGTCGCCGGGAAAATTATGCAAGTACTGGCTGGTATACTGCCGGCTGGTATACTGCCGGCTGGTATACTGCCGGC
>WQZG01000145.1 GCA_009780855.1 Treponema sp. | reverse complement strand
GCGTTTAAAATTGCAGACAATAAACTGACTCTTGTCGGAAATTTTAATTTTGACGAATTTGAATACGCATCCAAAGTACAAATAATCGAACGTACCAGGGAAATCCTTTCGTTTAAGGGGCAGCGCATCATTTTAAGTTCATCGGGCGGGCCCATAAGCCGGATTTCGCCCAAACTGGCAGAAAATTACAGGGCAATGCTTGAAACTTATCTCAAATATGCCTGAAAAATAATTGAAATTACCGGATTTTCATTGACAGATTTTTAGTACAATGTTATATAATATTATATTAACGTTAATCTAAAGTGAATAACCATAAAGATAATTATATGAGAGCATTTGTTGTGAATAAGCCATTTGATTATGGCCTGGCCGATCTCCGAATGCCGGAATGCGCCCATGACGGCGTGATAGTAAAAGTACTCGCCGCAGCCCTGTGTCACAGTGATTTGGACATAATTGAAGGCCGACGCAGACATCAGGTAAAGTTTCCCAACACCGTAGGCCATGAATTTACCGGTATAATTGCAGAAAAAGGCAAAGGCGTTACACATGTTAATATCGGCGATCATGTGGTATGCGAATGCATCATCTGGTGCGGTACATGTAAACAATGCCGGATGGGATTTACAAGCCTATGTGATAATTTTAGTGAACTGGGAACCATGGAGCCGGGAGCTTTTGCCCAATATACAGCGCTTCCGGGCCGTCTGGTCCACCCTGCAGAGGGGCTGACCATTGAAGAAGCAGCACTAATGGAACCGGCGGGAAACGGACTTCATGCCGCGGAAACCGCAGGAATACTGCCCGGAGATAATGTAGTAATAATCGGACCGGGCCCAATCGGCATACTGGCCATGCAGTTTGCCGCGTCATTTTCTCCTGCCAAGTTGATTATGATCGGTACGCGGGACAGCCGTCTGGCATTTGCAAAGCAGCTTGGCGCCACCCATATAATAAATATCAATAAGACCAATGCCGCAGAAGCTGTTATGGAAATAACCGGCGGCCGGGGAGCGGAAAGGATTATTAACTGCGCAACCACCGATGTCTCACTTGAAACGGCTCTGCGCATTACCGGCAAGAATGCGGTTATCGTAATGGAAGGACTTTCGGGATCCGGCAAACCTGTGCCCATCATGATGGATGACTTTATCGTAAAAAATTTTTCGATAGTACCGGCCAGCGGCGTAAGTACAAGGCAATATATGACAGCCATGGAAATGGTTAAAAACAAAAAGGTTAATCTGACTTCCCTGGTCTCACACAAGTTTCCCCTTGAACAGATGGATGAAGTGCTGCGGACAATCAGGGAAGATCGCGACAAGGCAATGAAGATCCTTATCCTGCCCAACGGCTCGGTATAACATCCTGCAAAGGAGCATTATGAAAAGAATCGCAATCACACTGGAAGACCGCGGCACGGATTATGGATTTGTCATAAATCGTGCTGCCGAAAAAGGTTTTGACTGTATCTGGAGACCGCTTGAAGATCACAATGATAAAAAAGCGACAATCGCCGCGCTGTCTGACTGTGATGCAGTAATCGCAGGCGGATCGGTTTTTGACGCGGAAGTACTGAATGTGCTGAGCAGCAGGTTAAAAATCATAGCGCGTTTCGGGATCGGTTATGAGCATATCGACACAGACTGCGCGGCAAAACTTGGCATTGCTGTTACCAATACTCCCGGCTGCATGTCTGCCGGTGTTGCAGATCTGGCCATGACCATGATGTTGAATATCGGCCGCCAAATTTCCGCTCTCGACCGCAAGATCAAGGACGGGGGCTGGGACCCGCGTTTTACCGGACACGAGCTTGAAGGTAAAACCGTGGGCCTTGTAGGTTTTGGCAACATAGCGCAGAGGCTGGCAAAATACCTGATAGGCTTTGACTGTCCCATACTGGCCTATGACATAAAATTTCCCGCATCGCACGGACTGCCAAATGTGAGACAGGCCGACTTGGATACAATAGCCAGCAAAAGCGACTATGTAAGCCTCCACCTGCCCATAACCAAAGAAACAGCAGGCCTCATCAACAGGAATTTTTTTAATCAAATGAAGCCAACTGCTTTCCTGATAAATACCGCGCGCGGCGGCCTGGTCGCGGAAAAAGACCTGATCGAAGCGCTTGATAAAAACCAAATCGCCGGCGCCGCGCTTGATGTATTTGAAAAAGAACCTTTGCCGCCGGACAGCATGTTAAGAAAATTCAATAATTGTATTTTTACCCCGCATATTGCATCATATACAATGGAAACTGTGACAAGATCCGCATACAGGGCCATCGATAATATCGCAGATCTTTTTACGGGACAAATTCCGGAGAATGTAGTCAATCCGGGGTACAGGAATAACTGGAGAATATCATGAGCAGGGCTTCGGAATTGCTTCGCCGGATGAAGAAGGGAGAACTAATAATCGGTACCCATGTAAATCTTTCCGACATTTCTGTTTCGGAACAGATGGGCGCTCTGGGTTTTGAATTCGTCTGGATTGACGGCGAGCATTCACCGCTGGACAAGCAAATGATAATGGGGCACATAATCGCCTGCAGGGCAGGCAATGCCGCTTCTTTTGTCCGCATACCCTGGAATGATCCGGTTCTGGCAAAACCAATTCTGGAGATGGGACCGGACGGCATTGTTTTTCCGTTTATACGCACAGCAGAAGAAGCCAAAAACGCTGTAGCTGCGTGCCGTTACCCGCCAAAAGGCATACGCGGTTTTGGTCCCCGGCGCGCAAACATGTACGGGACATTGTCAAATGACGAGTACATAAACAATGTTGATGCATCAATTCTTAAGATCATGCAGATAGAACATATTGACGCTGTAAACAACCTTGCGCAGATAATAGCTGTTGACGGAGTTGACACCATTGTGGTTGGAACAAACGATTTGTCCGGTTCAATAGGATTGCTGGGCCAGACACGCCATCCGCAGGTGACTGCCCTCCTCGACAGAATCGCCGATATATGCAATAAAGCGGGCATGCCCTTTGGCATATCCATGGGATATGATAAAAACAATATTGCCGACTGGATCCGCCGCGGTGTATCCTGGATGGGCGCGGGAAACGATGTAAGCTATATAACACAGGCCGGTATTGAAACCATTAAAATTGTAAGAGAAATAAAAGCCGCGATGTAAAAACAGGCGTCTGCGGAGAATGCCGAATGAGGTGATGTATGGGTAATAGAGTTACGATCATGGATATTGCCAAAAAAACCAATGTTACACATACCACTGTTTACAAGGCCCTCAACAACAAACAGTATGTAAAGGAAGAAACCAAAAAACGCATCCTGGAAGCAGCAGCATCAATGGGGTACAGGGCCAACAAGGTAGCCCAGTCGCTTGTTAGAAAAAGTCAGAAAATCGGTATTGTTATAGAAGGCTATTACTCGGATTATTCCCTGGATTTGATCCGCGGTATAAAAGACGGACTTAACGATCTTTTTGACGATAAAGTGGAAGGTGTTTTTACGGAATTTGAAACATCCTATGACAGGGAAAAGACACTCCGCAAAATAAATGATTTAAAAATACAGGGAGTTGACGGCATCATTTTCGCACCCTACGCGGTATGCCAGGAACATATCGACATGATCGAACTCCTTTACAGTGATGATATTCCGGTTGTACTTGTTACGGCAGATATTCCCAACAGCAAAAGGGTGACTACCATACGGCCAAACGGCCGGCTTGTCGGCAGCATAGGCGCCGAGCTGCTGCGGTTATGTCAGAAGGGCAAAACCAGGGCGGTTTTTGTCGGTAATAAAAACGTTGTTCATCATCAGGAAATCATCGACGGATTTACCGAAAAATCAAACGAAGAAGGGTATGAAGTAGCTGCCGTCTACGAAACCCAGGATGACGACATGATTGCATATTATTCGGCGGAACGCCTTTTAAAAGATCATCCGCAAGTAAGCGGCATTTACATCGGAACATCCCATTCCGTGGGTGTCTGCAGAAAAATAATTGAACTGGGACTCGATAAACAAATTTCTGTCATAGGTACTGATATATTCAACGAACTAATCGAATACATAGAAAAAGATACTGTCAAGGCCACAATCTACCAGAATTCGTACATGCAGGGCAAACTTGCGGTGAGCGAAATGTTCAAATATCTGACAGAAAAAATAGTTACCGATGATACCATCTATGTGAACCCCGAAATACTGCTTAAGTGTAATTACAAACAATACATGGAACAGGAACGCTGATTAAAGATGCCCGGCAGTCCGATAGCACACCAGTTTTTACACCAGCCTTTTTTGTAATTCATTCAAAGATACTACATCAATGCCCGGTTTCAGCGGCCAGCTATCCTGTGCCGGAGTGACAATGAAGGTATTTTTGGGCGCAATATCATCAAAGGCCAGATAATTTCCTTTGCTCAAAACCGGATCAAGGGAAACTTTACATTCAATAGCATATATATTTCCAGTTATATTAATTATAAAATCAGTTTCTGCGCCATTCGTTGTCCTGTAATAACAGATTTCTGCGTCCGGAAACCAGCCTCTGAGATTTGTCAGGACTATTTGCTCCCAAACAGCGCCGATTACCGGATGCCCGCATAATTCTTCAAATGAATGTATTCCCAATAAAGCTGCGGTAATACCTGAATCGGCAATATATATTTTAGGCGCTTTTACAAGCCTTTTCCCAAAATTGGAAAACCACGGCTGAATCACTTCTACCATATAGGTACTTGCCAGGAGATCAATGTATTCTTTCACAGAAATGGAACTGATTCCCATGGAAGACGCCAATTCTGAATAATTAACAGTTTGCCCGTTTATATGGGCCAGCATTCGCCAAAGCCGTCCCATGGCAGCAGGAGTAAAATTCTTCCATTGAAGCAGATCACGTTCCAGGAAAGTCAATATAAAATCCTCCCGCCATTTATATGATGTATCTTCTTTGGCTGCCAGGATGCTGCGCGGGAAACCGCCCGCAGAAAAATAATGCTCCATAGAATGATTTTTTTGAATTTCATTCCAGAGGAAAGGGGTAAGACGTATATATGATATTCTTCCCGCAAGTGACTCTGAACTTTGCCGCAGCAAATCCCGCGATGCTGAACCTAAAATTAAGAAACAGCCCGGCTGGTCCCACTCATCCACAAGACTCCGGATCAATGGAAAAAGTTCCGGTTTACGCTGAATTTCATCAATGCAAACAAGCTGCCCTTTTAATGAACCTAAAAACCATTCAGCATTATCCAGCTTTCTAATATCAGACGGCCGCTCCAAATCCAGATAAACACTGTTTTTTCTCTCATTAATATATTGTTTTACCATAGTCGATTTACCGCACTGCCGGGGTCCTATAACAACAGTAACCGGATAATTATCAATGGATTCGATTAATGATAATTCTGAAAAACGCCTATAATATTCCATATTTCTCCATGCAAATTTAAAGTTGAACTTTAAATTTGCATGGATATTCTAAATAAATTAATAAAAAATAGCAAGATAGCTTAAGTTACATTTAAAATAAGGCATCCTGAATACCTGGTTCTGATAATTTTTTCTCTTACCAATTTTTATTTTTTTTGTGTTAAAAATCAGTGAAAATGTCCCCTATGGCGTTCAATAGAAATGTCCCCTTTTGCTCAAAAACCAATAGAAATGTCCCTATGCAAAAGAGGAGCATTTAAGGCTTTAATCATCAAACAT
>WQZG01000144.1 GCA_009780855.1 Treponema sp. | reverse complement strand
GCCAGATGAGCTTTTTCCTTACTTTTCCCTTCCTAAAAGGCAACGTGATTTTCCATAAAATTCAATATAAATGGCTCATTTCTACTGAACGCTCACGGTATCATTTTCGCTGATTTTCAACAGTGTTTTTTTTAAAATTTATTATTTTAAATTGCAATTGTCAATTATTTTTATAAACGCTTCATCAAGCTTATTTGAATCAGGCTTTTGTGACGGATCAAATGAATTAACAGATGTTTCAAAATGATGTATTTTGTTTTCTATAAAATTGTTGATTGCTGAAATTTTATCTGTTCGAATGTTTTCTTTTCCATAATTTATGATAAAATCAAAGCAGAATTTTGGCAATAACAATTTACAAGAAATGTAGGCCTTTACCTGTAATCCACAATCTCCTGTTCAACTCCCAGCCCTGTTTCTTCAATTCGCTGGATAAGTTCTGGCACGCCGGGAATGGCCATTGTCGTTTCGTCAATTTTTTTTAATTGTGCCATCATTGGCCCGGTGAGAGGCCGCGCCCACTGCCGGTATTGATCAAAGGCGGTCGCATCCATCCGCAGCGGTGCGACCGTAATTCCGGGCCGGACAGTGTTGGCGATTTCCAGGATTTGCTGCAGAATCAGTATTCCATCAGGATCAAGGTCCCCGGCGTGGTAAAATGTAAAACCTGAGCCGGCCAGGGTTTTTATAAGGGAAGCGGCTGCGCGGTTGGAATAACCGCCAATATACAGAAAACAGTTAAACCGGGAAAGGGCGCTGTTGTCTCCATGTCTGTGAGGACTTCCCAGGGCATAAAACGTTTCCTTATTTTCTATGGTTAATAATGTTCTGCCGGATAATTCAATATTTTCTTTTTTGTCTGATATAGGCTGTATGCTCTCAATTTCTTCAGCGTTCTCAAGGGGGATTCCGAGTATATGACCGCCCGAGTTTACGAGGGATGTTCTGCCGCCTTTGTAATTAATAATTATTTCCCCTGAAATCATCGTCTCTGGATATGAACGTTCCAAAAAAGAAAGATCCGGAATGGAAATGTATTTTGCAGCCTTTGATAAAAGCGGTTTACAAATGGCAAGCAGATTTTCAAGACGTTTTGAATCCCGGTAAAGTAATATTGAAAGCGCCCTGGCAGTAATTTTTTCAAACCGATCCTGTTCGCAGGCGAATTCCAAAAGCCGGATTAATTCTTCTGCTGCGCGGCGATCAATTCCCTGTCCGATATCGCGGGGGCCAAAATTGAGCGAAAAAAATTCCAAAAGGGCAATCGATTTTCTGCCATTATCAGTTTGCGGTTTTACCGGTGTATTGGCCGCAGATTCTATAAGTGCCTTTGCTTTTTCGCCAAACAGCGTCCTGATTTTTTGCGCCTGGAGTTTTGGAAACGGAACGCCTGATTCTTCAAAAAGTTTTTCAATGTTTACACAGGTGATGGTTTTGATACGTTCGCCTCTGTTCCATTTTACCCAGTTGAGTTTTACAATTCCTTTTTTTTCCAGTGATTCAGCGGCTTCAAGATACGATATTTTTTCATCTGAATTTACTGATTCAAATTCCGGGAAGAATATTGAAGAACGCAGACGCAGCACACTGCGATCATCTTTATTCACAGGAACTGATGAGTAGTAATGATCAATAAGAGCGTCTGTTATTTTCTTTTCCCAGCCGGTCATTCTGTACCCATTCCGATATCAAGGTCATCTATATCGGTGAGATCGGTGCGGCAGTCCCTTACCTTTACATCACTTCCAAAACGGCTTATCACGTTGATTCTGTCCATCCAGGGGGCTATGGCGTCAATTTTTTCCGGCGGCACCGATGTAAGGATCTGCAGGTTCAGATCCTGATAAAACGCTAGGATCTTGCCGATTCTCTCGTCGTCCATGCGGTTAAATGCTTCGTCGAAGATCACAAGGCGTACGGCGTCTTCTGGCTGGGCCTTGTAGAAACGGTAGAAGCTGGCGGCAATTGCAACGTAGTAGGGAGTTTGGGATTCGCCGCCTGATTTTTCCTTGAGTACTTTTGAGAGAAAAGATTTTGTCGGACTGCCTTTGTCATCCAAAAGATCAGTCTCTGTAATTATTATGTCATAATGAAAGTAAGTGCGGTAATCGCAGATGTCACGCAATTCTTTGGAATCCAGCGGTGAATCAAGTATGCGGTTAAAGAGTTCCTCGGCTGCTTTGCGTTCGGCAGGTTCTTCAAGCTGTGTAAAAAGCCCTCCTTCTTCCATGGACGGCGGTATTTTTGCCGCAAGCCGTATCATCTCAATCTGGCCCTTGCGCTCGCTTAATTCTTCCAAAAAAAACCTGTACTGATCATGACCAAAATAAAGACCCTCAAGTATGTCGTTTATTTCCCTGAAGCTTTCCCTTGCTTCTTCGATACGCTCGTTAAGTTTGGAAATAAAATCCGTCCTGAATTCCTTTTCTGCGTCATTGTAGGCCTTTGTAATTTTTTCACGGTACTCGGGTAACTCGGATGTTTCAAGGCGCTTCAGAAGATTCTCCGCCTGGGAATTATCCGCCGGCTCCATACCCAAAAGAAAATGAAACTCATGTTCATAATCGGCGATTAACCTGCCGTAATCTTTTTTGTTGGTTTCAGCGTGGGTTCTGAAATTTCGCAGTGTTGATTCGTATGTATCGGTGAGGTCGGCAATGCTGGCTTCCGAAAACCGCTTTACCGCGTAATCCTCACACTCGCCGATCATGTAGGGATTATCGGTTCCAAAGATTTTTATCGCGTCCTCTTTTTCTTCCTGGGACCTGGTGTAGGTTTCAAGATCAGCGCCACAGCCGGATAATTTATTTGAAAGACTTCCCCTGCGCTCCACCAACTTTTCGTTGTCTTCGACTATTAATTTTAACGCAGCCGCAAGTTGTGTCCGTTTGTTTTCCAGCTCACGGAAAGACTGGGTGTCCACCGCTGCAAGCTCTTCTTCTGCTAAAACACGCTGTTCTTTTAAAAGCGCTGAATCTGCGATGGACGGAAAGAGAGGTTTCATTTCTGCAATTCCGATTATGGCGCGGTTACAGCATTCTTCAAATCCTCTGGATTCACGCTCCAGTTTTTCTGCACTGATGAATTCGGCTTCGATGCGTTCTGCTTCGGAGACCAGAAATTTTTTACGTTCCTGCAGAGCCGCTCTTCCCAAATATTTACGCTTGTATATATCTTCCCGTATGCGCGAAGCCGTGTGGTTGGTGTAGGTCATGCATTCTTTTGTAACCGCGGAATCGTAGGTTTTTAAATTTGAAAGATCTGTCCTCATCACACGGCCGAGGGAGAAATCGATGTAAATACGCGCATACCCTTCTGCCCTAACTGTTTCCGCAAGCGATCCCTGCCTGGCCGCTGCGCTGCGCATTTTTTCGATATTGGGAATAAAAGCGCCAGCCACGGAACGGGGAAGTTTGTTGTACACTTCAATAGCTTTTTGAAACACAGCCGGATCAACCAGAAGCGCGAAACGTCTGGTGTTGAGCCAGCCTTCAACGGCGTCCGCCCAGGCAGGTTCGGTGATGTCAGCGGCTTCCGCCAAAAAATGCGCCTCAACACCGGCTTTTTCCAGAGCGGAGCGGAGTTCCCGCGGAGCGTCCGGATAGCGGAGTATGCCGCGTTCCAAATCCGCCAGTTCCGAACGTATGTCCCGCAGCTGTTCGGCAGCCTCGTTCTTTTTGCGTCCCGCCTCGTATGCCTGATCCCGGTATTTTTTGGCTTCTTCAGAAATTTTTTCGATTTCGTTATCAAAATCCGGTACTTGCTCACCCGTAAACAATTTACGGTTCAGCAAAGCCTCGCACTGGGACTTTAATTCGTTGTATTTTTCTGCTTTTTTTTCTTCAATCGCAATTTCGTTTTCCAGCCGTTGAATGCGGGCCTGTATCTCGCCAAAAAGCCTGTGGGCATCGTTGGACGCGAGGGTCTGATCCAGGGCCCTAAGTTCCTGTTCCGCGTCCATCCGTTTTCTGCCAAGGGAATCGATTTCCCGGTTTATAAAATCCAGTTTGTTCTGTGTCTCGGCAAGCAGACGCAGTGCGTTATCCTTTTTTTGTTTTTCGTTTTCGAGTTCGATTCTGAGTTTTAAATATCCCTGTTTGATTATGAGGCCGTCATAATTCCGCCACTCTGCGGCCTTGGCGCAGATATTTTTTAACATCCCGATTTTACGGACAGCCATTTTCGCCTGACGCTCGGCTTCCTTGTAGTTCTCGAGGTTTTGTTTCATATCCTGAATTGAAACGGGGTTTTCATCGAGAATAAAATCGCAGACAAACTGATCAATGGAATCAAGCGGCTTAAAACCAATGGAGCGGGTAAGGGAATCCAGGTAAGGGTTGATTTCCGGCTGGCGTCTGAAAACTTTTAACCGGTTGGTCAAATCCCTGATGTAGTCTTTTTTTGTTGGGTGGTCGTAGATATTGTTTTCTTCAAGAATATTTTTAAATTGGCGAAATGTAAGGGGTTCTCCTTTTTCGCCGTTAACGCGTATATCTTTAATTGAAGGGATTGCAGATTCAGCCGCCTTTTTGACACCGGGCGTGATGTTTGCCTTCTGCGCCGTGTTTACATTCGCCGATGATCCGTCGTACCTGTTAGGTCCGTCGTACCTTGCAGGTCCGTCGTACCTATTTGGTCCGATCCAGAAATGTTCGTTGTAATGATTGTCCCTGTACGCTTCTATGCAAACCCCGCAGGCGAAACCTTGATCGCTCGTGACGCCGCCACCGCCTTTAACTTCCGTTACATTGCGCCACTGGAGCATCACATGGGCGACAGTATCGTCACGGCGGTACTCGGTGGATTCACTGCCGAGTTTGCAGCGCACGTAACCCATCAGGTCCCGGCCTCCGCCCCTGCGTTCCTCCGCCGCAGAATTGAAACGGGCCATTCTTAGGTTAGCAGCCATCACATACTGAATCGCGTCAATTACCGTTGATTTGCCGGAACCGTTATCTCCGGCCAAAAGACAGCGGTTTCCGATTTCAATTACCGTGTCCTTAAAATTGTGCCAGTTTACAAGACGGACGCGCTCGAGGGTTAACATAAGTAATTTTATCCGGTGTTGATCACTATTGGCTAGAGGTGTTTGTGAAGGCTTCCTGTAAATTCAGTGCTTATTTTTTGATGGATTTTCCGGATTTTTTCTTGTCTTTCATCTGTCTTGAATTTAAGTCCTCCATCAGTTTTACCAGTTCATAGTAATGAGACCACGATAATTTGTGAGAAAGTGTCTCACAAATTGGGAAAAATAAATAGAAAAAGCCGCATATAGTTTAAGTTCTAGCGGCTAAAGCCGCGGCCGTAGCGTGCAGTGTCAAGTCTTTTGAAAAATTTTCCAATAAAGCAGTTCCATATTTCGCTCGCTGCTTGCTTTTTTCATGCTATCATTCCCCGCTTACTTCATCATCCGAACTTTCATCTGCGCCGCCCTTATTTTCCAGAACAGCCATTGCCTCGTCAAGAGCGTTCCGGTCGATGCTCATGGGGATGCTGGGGTAAAGCTGGATGATCGCTTCGGGGTCGGCGTAATCGCGGGACTCAACCGAAATCAGTTTGCAGGAAGAAAGCCTTGAGAGAACTTTTATTAGAGCGGTTTTTTTGATCTCCTCTCCGGTCATGGCATTGTATTTGTCCTGGAAATCCCTGATACTCACCACCGGAAACCTTGTCAGTGTTACTTCAAGTCTCTTGTCTTCGTAGAGGAGGCGCAGGACTAAAACAGCGCAGATTTCGTCTTTGGAAAAG
>WQZG01000143.1 GCA_009780855.1 Treponema sp. | reverse complement strand
TGTTTGATGATTAAAGCCTTAAATGCTCCTCTTTTGCATAGGGACATTTCTATTGGTTTTTGAGCAAAAGGGGACATTTCTATTGAACGCCATAGGGGACATTTTCACTGATTTTTAACATATAAAATTATCCTGAATTTCCCCGGAGTTGATTTTTCCCTGTTACTATTGTAGATTGTTAATATATAAAAAGGGAGTTGGATGTTTTAATGCTGGAGTTGAAAGAAGAAGAAAAGCGTCTGGTTAAGGATATTACGCTTTATCTTGATTCCCGGGAGCAGGATGAATACCGGCTGGTAAAACACAGGTTCAAATGCCTGGAAGACCTGGGTAATGTTATTTCAAATTACCCGTCGGTCAGGGAATCCAATATGCTGCGCGGCAGCCTCCGCGATGAGCAAAAATTACTCAAGGCCCTTTGTTCCTTTGCCCAGGCTTCCCATCTGCTGCATATTCCTTCGCGTGTTGTTTTGACCCGCAGTTACCTAGTGGCGAAATTTCAGGCATTTTCCCTTCTTTCCATCCTTGTCAGGGACAGGGAAGAATTTGCCCAGTCCCTGCGGAATATCATGTATTCCATAATTCATACCCTTATGATCGAAGAGGTGTATTTTTCCTGTCTTGATGATCCGGGATTTGCCCAGGATATAAAGATGAGGGTAGCCGATGATTTAATTGCCCTCTGGGACAGCGGCACCGATTCCCGACTGGTCCGCCACCTGCCTGCATTTGAGGACCTTTGGACAGCGCGGGACAACTCGCCCCCGGCATTCGGTACCATGAACGGTTCCAGCGAACTTTTGCGGATAACAATCGACATGGGCAAGGACTGGCAGGAATTCCTGATGGACCAAACGACCATTAATGAAACGCGCTGGGCCCTGGAAGAATTTTTGTTCGGACTTTCCTATGAAGAAATTGCCGCGATCCGTACCAGGCTCAGCAAGTTCGGCATAGCCGCTGTCGGCCATGACGAAGTCCGGTCCTTCCTGGATTCCAGGCCTTCCTACGACATGGTTTCCGGATCCGACTTTAGGGCCATTTATAATTTTTATGTTGATCGGAGAGACGCCGCCCTTTTCCGCGAACGGACCAATACTCCCGGCCCCCAGCACACCCTGGAAGAAATTTACCTCAAGTACCGGATTATTCGTGAATGAAATTCACGTGCGAATGAAATTCGCGTGCGAGTAATTTTCAGGCTACTGTAATTTTCTGGTTTTCATACTGCTGGATTTCATCATAAACATATTCCAGTTTTATTCCTGCTGTTTTAAACATCGCTTCTGAATCGATTCCGTCATGGTAGCGCCGCTGGCATACGACCCGTACTATACCGCAGTTTATTATAAGCATCGCGCAGGTTCTGCATGGCGTCATCCGGCAGTAGAGTGTCGCCCCTTCAATTGATATGCCGCGCTTGGCTGCCTGGCAGATTGCGTTCTGCTCTGCGTGAACTGTACGGACACAGTGCATGGTAACACTCCCATCATCATCAAGCATTTTTTTAAACTGGTGGCCTGCCTCATCGCAGTGGGGTAGTCCTGCCGGAGCGCCCACATACCCTGTGACCAGAATCTGGTTGTCTTTTGCGATTACACATCCGGAACGGCCGCGATCGCAGGTTGCGCGCTTTGAAATGGCATCACAGACTTCCATAAAATATTCGTCCCATGTTGGTCTTTTATATTCACCCATATATTTCCCCTTGCCAAAATTTATTCCACGCGCTAGATTATGCGCAGGTTTTTAAATTTTTTCTATTGGCTTGTGTCCGGCTTTTGGAAATTATTTTTGGAGATTAATTGAAAACAATATTGACAGTCGCGCTTAATCCGGGCTTTCAGAAAATTCTGATATTTAATAATTTTATAGCCGATACGGTCAACCGCGCTTGTGAGCACAGACTTGACGCAGCGGGAAAAGGCGTTAATGTGAGCAGGGTGCTCACCCAGCTTGGAAAAGACTGTATCCATCTTACCCAGCTCGGCGGCAGTATGCGGCCCCTTTTTCTCCAATTATGCGCCCTGGATAATCTGAAGATCGAATGGGTGGAAAGCGGAAGCCCCATCAGGTTTTGTTATACTGTTATAGACAAAGCTAAAAAAACCGTAACCGAACTTGTGGAAGAAGGGGAGAAAGTCGAAGAGCATACAGGCAGCCGGCTGGAACAATCTTTCGATCGCTTGATGGCGCAAAAGGAACCTGAGATTTCAATGCTGGTAATTTCGGGTTCCAGGGCCGCTGGTTTTGACGATTCCATAATCAGTGCAATGGTCCAAAAGGCAAAGCAAAAAGCTATACCTGTAATTTTGGATATTAGGGGCAGGGATTTGCTTTCCTGTCTGCAGTTTGAACCGGATTTTATCAAACCCAATCTATATGAATTTGCCCTTACCTTTGCCCCTGATCTTGTCCGCGGCAACGAAATTATTTGCGCCAATGAACCTCAGACCGAGGCTTCCGTTAAAAAAAGAATTTTTGAAATCTGCGGTGAGCTTTATAAAAAGTACCGGACAAAAACAGTTTTGACCCGGGGCAAAAATCCAATATGGTTTTTTGAAGGCAATGAGCCTTCTGAATTTGAAGTTGAATCTGTGGAACCGCTGAATTCCATTGGCTGCGGCGACGCTTTTACAGCCGGTCTGGCCGGCGCGTTAAGCAGCGGCGCTTCTCTTGAAACCGCTGTCGCGGAAGGGGCCCGCTGCGGCAAATTAAACGCGCTGTTGATCCGCCCCGGCGTTATCAGATAAAAGCTGGGTATAGGGCCGGCTTTCAATTGCATCCCTTTTGACACCCAGTTCATCCAGTATAAAAAGAAGTTTTTCTTTTGCGGCAGCTTCATCATTTACTTGATTATCCGGCAGCAGTATTTCCAGCTCTGTAAACCAGCCAAGATTTTTTACCTCGGTAATTTCAATCGTAAGATTTTCTTTTTTATAGGCGGCGCCTTTCTTGGTTTTGGATATTGTTTGTGTAAACTTTAGGCTTTTTAAAAATTCTGCAAAAACCGGGACCGGCGAAATTTCAAATTCTTTTTCATCATTGAATTCTACCCCGTCCCTTACTTCCTTTGTTTTCCAGGTAACATAATTTTTATGCTCTGTTTTTCCCGATGCATCGGTATATATTTCCCGCCGTACCCTGACGCCGTATCCGGAATTTTCCTGCGGTACATTCTGATGCCAGTAAGCGTCTTCCTTTTCAAAAGTCCCGCAAAACGGAGCAAACCTTGCGGCTTTGGTTTTTATTGCTTCACTGTTCTGTATTTTTGCCTTTAGTTCAATTTCTCTTGGCATATTTGTTCCTTTTTTTGCCCAATCTGTTTACCCAGTCTAGCATTTTTGGGTGATGAAAACCATATTTTAAACCGATAATATACAGAAATGTGCGTTAGAAAAATTAAAATAAATTCCGGGAACAAAATAATGCCGGTACTTGTATTGGCGGTTTTTTTCTCCTTTTATCCCGCTGCCGGACTTACTGCGCAGGATATAACCCATGTTGTAGGCAGGGGAGAGACAATTTTTTCCATTGCTCAATCTTTTAATGTAGACAGAAATGAACTTATGAAGCTGAACGGGATCACTGACCCGACAAAATTGCAGGCCGGACAAAAACTAAAAATACCGGGCGGAAGCGGTCCTGGAAGCACCGGTTTGGGCAGCGCTGGTCCGGGCAGTGCTGGTTTGAACAGCGAGGCAATTGTAAATTCAGCGGCCAATACGGGTTCGCCCGATTTATTATACAATACAGCGCGCGGTGATACTTTTTACAGTATTGCCAAAAAATATAATGTCTCTGTAAGCGATATACTTGCGGCCAATAATCTTTCTTCAAACTACATGCTCAAACAGGGTGATGTACTGCTAATCCCCGGAACCGTACTTCCTTCCATCCAGATACAGCCTCCAATGGCTGCTGCGCCAGCGGCAATCCCCGCGCAGGTGACCGATACCAAAGCCGCAGATCCTGATTTATCGATCAGGTGGCCGGTAACCGCGAAAGAACTCATTTACATGACAGGCAAAAGCAGCGGCGTTATGGTCACTGGTCTTGTATATGAACCTGTAAAAAGCCTGACCAGCGGAACTGTAATTTCGGCCGGCCCCTACCGCGGATACGGACGCGTAGCCATAGTCCAGGCGCCCGGCGGTTACATCTATGTTTACGGCGGCTGCGACAGCCTGACAGTCAAGGAAGGCGACAAGGTCGGTCCGGGAATGGAAATGGGCCGGCTGGGCTTTGATCCCATAACCGAAAAACCGCAGTTGTTCCTTAGGGTTTATCTGAACAACATACCTGTTGATCCGGCCAAAGCTCCGCGGGCGTAAAGTTACCGCCGGCAATAACAGCGCCGGTCCCTTGAACAAGTTTATTCTCCCGTAGTATGTTGTCCTTTCCATGATCGAACTTCGCGGTATTACAAAAACATTTAAAACAATAAAACGCAAAAAAGGCATGGCGGCCGCCGCTCTGTCGCTCTTCCGCAGGGAGTATAACATAGTTAAGGCCCTGGATGGAATTTCGTTCTCGGTAGGGAAGGGTGAGATAGCCGGATTTATCGGCCCAAACGGAGCGGGCAAGTCCACCGCCATAAAGATCATGAGCGGAATACTGGCGCCGGATTCCGGTGAGTGTACCGTGCTGGGAATGAACCCGTGGAAAATGCGCAGCAAATATGTCGGCAATATCGGGGTTGTCTTTGGCCAAAGGACCCAGCTTTGGTGGGATGTGCCGGTGCATGATTCCATGGACCTGCTGCGTGATATTTACCGGGTTGAAGATAAACGTTACCGCCAGAATCTTGATGAACTTAGCGCAGTTTTTGAACTCGGCCCGCTTCTTCCTGTCCCGCTGCGGCAATTAAGTCTTGGGCAGCGCATGAGGTGCGAAATAGCGGCTTCCCTTATCCACGATCCCAAAGTAATTTTTTTGGACGAACCTACCATCGGTCTGGACGCTGTATCCAAACTCGCTATGCGCCGAATTATCGGCAGACTTAACCGCGAACGCGGAATTACCGTGATCCTTACTTCGCATGACATGGACGACATTGAAGCCCTTACTGACCGGGTGCTTCTGATAGGCAGGGGCAAACTGCTTTATGATGGGCCCATGGACGCTTTGCGTGAACGTTTTGACAGCAAACGCCGCCTTGAGCTAAGCTTTGCACCGGGCGGCAGGCCGCCGGAGCCGGATGGTGTCCGCATTGTTTCGCAAAAGGAAGCTCATGTTGTCTACGATGTGGATACGCAGCTAATCAGCGTTTCTGACGCGTTAAAAGTACTGGGCGAGACTCTTGTTATCCGTGACATGAGCGCCGGCAGCCGGCCCATCGAAGAAATTATTGCCGCTCTTTACCAGGAAGAACTGTGAGCTTTCTAAAACCGTACATCGGAATGTTCAGAATGAGGCTGATCGCCGGAATGCAGTACCGCGCCGCTGCGTGGGCCGGGGTGGCTACCCAGTTTTTTTGGGGAACCATGCAGCTTTTGATTTTCTATGTTTTCTACCAGAGTTCGGGAACAGCGCCTGTTGATCAGCCCATGACCTTCAGCCAGCTTGCGGATTTTATCTGGATGAGGCAGGCGTTTCTGGCGATGGTAATGCTGTGGAGCATGGATAACGATCTGCTAAACCTGATCGCCGGCGGCAGCGTGGCATACGAAATGGCAAGGCCGCTTTCATTATACTCATTCTGGTTTGCGAGGGTCCTTGCCTTTAGGATTTCAAGAACCGCCCTCCGCTGTCTTCCCATTTTTATCGTGGCCTCATTGCTGCCCGGCGACTGGGCTTTTCATCTTCCTTCTTCATGGACAGCCTTTTTGCTTTTTATACCGTCGCTTGTACTGGCTGCCCTGCTCGCGACCGCGCTGTCGATGTTCATTTGTATTCTGACATTTGTTTCCCTTAACCCCCAGGGCGCAAGAATAGCCATGGGCGCGGCGACCGAATTTTTAATGGGCGGAATTATCCCGATTCCGTTCATG
>WQZG01000142.1 GCA_009780855.1 Treponema sp. | reverse complement strand
TTTATCATCTTCGCAATCTTTCAAACAGCAACCCCTTTGATAAATGGACCGGTAATGGGAAAAACTATGTGTATATTTCTCAATGCGGTAATGTTCATGCACCTGCTGACTTTACTATACCGAGCTTGAGAAATCTCAATACCGGAAGCACAACTGTATATACGACTATACCCTGGTACATTAGTGATAATATTGGTAAAAACTCTTGGTATTTATAGAAATTCGTCATTTAGCGAGTTTTTTTTGATCAAAATATTCGTTATTTAACGAATTTTCTTACTTTTCTACCTTTTAATTTATCATTTATCATTTACTTGACACTCACGAATAATTCATTTATTCTTCCAACATTCATTAAAAAAAAACATAAAAGGGGGTATATTGATGTCGGTTCGTTCTGTAAGGGCGGAGATTTACTAAGCGCTTCGCCTAATACACATTTTTCTCATTCTTGCTTTATGCCGGCAGTCATCGGCAGTATTAATGTGTTACTTATAGAATTTATTTACGGAGAACCGAATTGCAATATATCATCAGTACACAGGGCCTGACCAAAGTATTCAGGCGCTTTGTCAAAGAACCGGGGCTGGCCGGCAGCGTCAAGTCTTTGTTTCACCGCAGGTTTACAGAAAAAACCGCGGTAGATAATTTTGAATTAAATATTGAACCCGGCGAATTTGTCGGCTTAATCGGACCCAACGGCGCAGGTAAAACTACCCTTATCAAAATGCTTACCGGAATCATCGCGCCGACGTCCGGTAATATTTCGGTAATGGGTTATTATCCCAACAAGCTGGAAAACGCTTTCAAAAAACAGTACGCGGTTGTGATGGGGCAAAAGAGCCAGCTCATTTACGATTTAACGGCTTCCGACACATTCCTGCTGTTCAAGGAAATGTACGAGATTCCTGATGACGTTTATAAAAAAAATCTTGGAATATTAACCCAGTTGTTTGATTCATCCGATTACCTTGATGTCCAGGTCCGCACCCTGTCCCTGGGCGAAAGAATGAAGATGGAACTGGTTACGGCGCTGCTGCATAATCCTAAAATACTTTTCCTGGACGAGCCGACTATCGGTCTGGACGCGCCGGCACAGCGGAGCATCCGTAATTTCCTTAGCGAAGTTAACCGGATAAACGGCACCACAATACTTCTTACATCCCACTACATGGAAGATGTGCGGAGCCTTTGCCAGCGCAGCATTGTGGTCGGCGACGGTAAAAAAGTTTACGACGGCGATACAGGCAAACTTTTTGATTCGTACCAGACCCATAAAAAAATCACTGTCCGGTTTGAGCATGAGACTGTTTTTGTGCTGCCGAATGGCTGCGGACTGCTTGAACAAAACCGCAATAAAGCGGTAATTACTGTTCCCAAAGAAATAAGCGGCGCAGTGCTTCAGTCTATCCTCAACGATTACTCGCCCAGTGATATTTCCATAGAAGAAGAAGACATAGGTATAATCGTGGAAAAAATCTACGGAGATACAAAATGAAAAAATACCTCGAAGTCTTCCGGCTTAGTTTTAAAATGCAGATCGTCTGGCGCTTTGATGTCGCCATGACCATGGCTGCAACTGCCGGCCGCATACTGGCGGCATGGATTTTATGGCGGGCCATTTTTTCAAACACAGCGTCAATCAACGGATTCAGTTTTGTAGCAATGCTTTCATATTATATCGTAAGCTCTATACTGAGTTCTATTGATTTTTCCAGCCAGATTTCCGGCGAAGTTTCCGGACTTATCCGGAACGGCAGGTTTTCAGGACACATGGTTACACCGATGAATCCGCTTTATTTTTTTGGCTCACTGACAGCGGGCGAGTCGGCTTTCCATCTGGGCTTCAGCCTGCTTGCGGCTGTTTTGTGCGCTGTTCTTTTTGGGATAAATATTTTAATAGTGCGCAGCTTTGCAAGGATAATTCTTGCGCTGGCATTGATTCTAGCCGGTCTCGCGTTTATGGCCTGTTATCATTACACGATCGGAGTGCTTACATTTAAATTTTTGGAAATTGATTTTTTTATGCATGTACAGGGCAGCATCATTTCCTTTGCCACAGGCGCTCTGGTTCCGCTTTCCCTGCTGCCCGGCGCTGTGCTTTCGGCGCTGCGCTTTCTGCCGTTTACGCATGTTGTTTATACTCCGGTCATGCTCCTCTGCGGCCAAACCGGTCTGACGGACGGACTGTTCGGTCTGGCTGTAATTGCCGTATGGACTCTCGTGATGTTCACAATTGCGGAGTACACATACGGCCGCCTGCGGGTTAAATACGACGGAGTCGGAATATGATGCGGAACTTAAGATTCATTTTTTTGCTTATTAAACTTAAATTATCCCGCATGATGGTCTGGAGGCTCAGCTTTTTTGGCGCGTTTCTGGCAGACGGTACTTTGTTCCTTGTCCAGCTTCTGACTTTCCAGGTCATTTATTCTCAAGTGGACGCAATCGGAGACTGGAACCGCGCCCAAATGATAATTTTTGTCGGAACTTTTTCCATGATCAACGCGTTAAATATGCTCATATTTTTTTTTGGAATATTGGCCATACCCGAAAAAATAAAAAACGGCGATTTGGATCAATACCTGACCAAACCAATAAACCCGCTTTTGCGGATTACGTTTGAAAATTTAAATCCGGGATCGTTCCCTCTGGTAATTCTGAGCGTCCTGATTATTTTATACGGTGTACAGGCAGGCGGATTTAAAGTCCCTTTCACGCTGGGCCTGGGCTACACTTTTTTTGTGCTTCTGATGACCCTGCTCTGGTATGATATGGAAGTGATTTTTAAGACTATTCCTTTTCTTGTGATCTCCGCTAAAGGAATTATGCAGATGGAAGGTTATCTTATTGAAATGAATTTCCGGGTGCCAGGCATTTTATTCAAAGGCGTATTTAAAATAATTTTTTATTTTTTATTACCCTACGGAATAATGTCAACAATACCTACGCAGCTCTTGTCAGGCAGTCTTACCGCTCCCGGCCTTGTTCAGGCCCTTTGCGTTACTGTTGTTTTTACCGTGTTTACCCTGCGGTTCTGGAAGTTCGGGCTGCGTCATTACAGGAGCGCCAGCAGTTAAACCGCGGTTTTCCATTCGCCGATGTTGTGTTTTTCCGGGTCAAAGCTGACTCCGGTTTTGACCAGTTTTTTCCCGCTGTCTTTCCAGGGCAGCAGATAGTCTTTTGAATCAATCTGGGCAAGGGCTTCATCGGGGGTTCCCTTAAGCTTGAACTCGAAACAGTATATGTAGTTCTTTGTCTCAACCAGCGTGTCTATCGGCAGGCATCTTTTCATTGTATTATAGTATAAGGTACATAGTATTTTTTGTCAAATTGCATAGCGAATTGCAAAACGAATTTTGTTGTAAAGGAAACCATTATGAAACGCGCATTGCGAACACAGTTAGTTTACGAACATTCAGCGGAGAATAAGCCGCAGTTCTATGTCAAATCCGGAGAAGTTTTTGAAGCCGAGACCGAGCTCTGTTCCGGTGATTGGTTAAAAAGCATTGATACTGTCTGGTCGCACGATAAAGAAAAAGGCGGCAACCCGGTTGTCGTGGTCGGTGTCGAAGGAGCTGTCCCCGGTGACTGCATCAAGGTTTATATAGATAAAATTGTTCCGGACAAACTTGGCTATACCGGATTTGTGAACCGGGAACATAAGCTTGCAAACAAGATTATCGACCGCGACTGGGGCAATAATATGCGGATCGTCAGTATCGAAAACGGCTTTGTTCATTTTTCGCCTTCTTTAAGAATTCCTGTAAAACCAATGATCGGCACGCTTGGAACCGCTCCGCCGGGAAGCGCAATTAAAAATGTATCCGGGGGGCGGCACGGCGGCAACATGGACGCGCAGGAAGTTTGCCCCGGTTCGGTAATTACACTGCCGGTCCGGACGCCGGGCGCCCTTTTGCATATAGGGGACGTCCATGCGATCCAGGGAGACGGCGAAATCAACGGCGCCGGCGGCATTGAATGCAGGGCCCTGGTGACTTTACGGGCAGAAATTGTTAAACAGCCGGCACATTACGGCTGCGTACGCGCAGAAGACAGGGATTTTTTAAGCGTGATCGCCTGTGAGGGCGACATGGAAACCTGCTGTGTTACCGCGGCAAGGGAATTACTTTACTGGATTTGTCAGGATTACGGCATGGATGAAAAAGACGCTTATCTGCTGCTGGGGCAGGTTATGGAAATGAGGGTTACCCAGCTGGTAAACCCGACCCGCACCATCGTTGCAAAAATCAACAAATCTTACCTTATTTTGCGGTAAAGTGGTTGATCTTTGCATTGACAAACAATATAATTGTCGAATAGTTTATAAAATTAAGAGGAGAAAATATGAAAACCATAACTTGCGATGTATGCAGGCATGCGATTCAGGCGCCGGTTGTTGACAGGAATTATTTTCATGTAGCCCACAGGGACATTTGCGAACCCTGCCATGATGAGCTGGAAGCGCTCATAAAACCGGTAGTCAGGCAAAAATCACCGTTTAATTACGACTGGTATACCCCGCTTGTTCAGGAATCCATCGAAAAAGCCATTCAAAAAGGAAAGTTTTAAAGACGGTTTTTCCCCGGCCGTATATATCAAATGGAGCGGGTAGAATTTTTAACCGAAATTCTGCCTGTTCTCCGTGTTAATAGGGGATACCAGAGGAGTAATTATGTCAGGCCACAGTAAATGGGCGACAATCAAACACGCTAAAGGCCTCGCCGATGCAAAACGCGGGCAGATGTTCACAAAACTTATCAAGGAAATTTCAATTGCCGCCAGAATGGGCGGAGGCCTTCCCGATTCCAACCCAAGGCTAAGGACAGCGATTCTTAAGGCCCGGGCTGCGAATATGCCCAAGGACAATATCGACAGGGCCATAAAAAAAGGAACAGGTGAACTTGAGGGAGTCAATTACGAAGAACTGGTCTATGAGGCCTACGCTCCGGGCGGAGTGGCTCTGTTAATCGAAGTTCTTACAGATAATAAAAACCGGGCAGCCGCCGATGTACGCAATATTCTTACCAGGGCAGGGGGCCAGCTTGCGACTGCGGGTTCTGTATCCCGTCTTTTTAAACGTCTTGGCGTAATTACCCTGGACGGCGAAAAATATACCGAGGACCAGGTCATGGAAGCTGCGATAGAAGGCGGCGCCGAGGATGTATTCAATTCGGGCGGAATCATAGAAGTAACATCATCGCCGGATGATTTTGAAACCGTTGTCAACGCCTTAAACGCCAAAGAATTTCAAACCATGAGTGCTGAGATTAGCATGGTTCCGGAAGCCGATATAACGCTTGACAATGACGGCACAGGCAAAGCGGTAAGACTCATTGAAAAACTTGAAGAAAACGACGATGTCCAAAACGTCTACTCAAACATCAGTATCCCGGACGGGTTTGAGGCAGAATAACAGCCGTCTTATTATAGGAGTTGACCCCGGACTGGCTTCAACCGGCTGGGGTGTACTGGAATTTTGTAACGAAAAATTCCGTTATATAGCGCACGGCTGTATAGAAACAAAAGCCGGTTCCCCCCGCGGGGAGCGGCTTTTTTTAATTTACAAATCTTTTGTTAAAATCCTTAATAAATATAAGCCCATGGAAGCCGCCATGGAAAACCTCTATTTTGGCAAAAACATTTCCAGCGCCATGACAGTATCGGAGGCAAGGGGCGTTTTATTGCTGGCCCTTATTTCCAAAAAAATTTTTGTCCACGAACTTACTCCCAACGCAATCAAAAAAGGAGTAGCCGGGGTCACCAAAGCAGAAAAAATCCAAATCCAGGAAATGGTTCGTTTTATCCTCGGCCTCCCTGAAATTCCCAAACCGGATCACGCAGCGGACGCATTAGGCGCCGCAATCTGCGCGGCAAATCTGGTCGATCTTGATAACGCCGCTGGTAGATAGTATACTCCCTCCATGTTTAACAGTATCACCGGTACTATTACAGAAAAATTCAGCGATAATATTTATTTAATGTCCGGCAATATCGAATGGGACATTTCTGTGCCGGCAATGGATATCTTAAAACTGCCCGCTGAAGGAGAGCAGGCCAAACTGTTTACCTGGCTTTACCACCGCGAAGACCAGATGAAGCTCTTTGGATTTGCCGATGCCGGACGCAGATCAACTTTTTTGGAACTCAT
>WQZG01000141.1 GCA_009780855.1 Treponema sp. | reverse complement strand
TTATTGTTACTTTCTGCAATACCAATTCATTGTAATCAAATAAAATAATACGAATAAATTAAGAAATTACCATTAAGTCCGACAGGCTCCTAGTCCTATTTGACCAAATCGTCCAGGAATGCCTGACACGCGTCGGGAATGGTAGACTTAAAAAGCGCCATAAGTTCCGATTCGGAATAGGCTCCGCTGGACACTTTTGCCGTATCAATGCTTCTGATGTCTGTATAAGTTTTCTGGAAGATAGTTTTACCCTGACTGTCCAGGATATATACCTTCATATCCACCACCGCCCGGTAATCTCCGTTTTTACCAAGACCGCTTGACATCATTTTGGTAAAATTGAATTGCAAAAACATGCTGCGCTGTATACCTGTTTCTCCGGCCAGGGCAGTGAAAAAGTTTTTATCCCCCGAATCGATGAACCGGTAAGCTTCGGGCTTTGTTTTTTGTATGGTTAATAAATCAGTTCTCATCTGTACGCTGTTCAGCCGGGCTTCCTGGTAAGCGCGGGAATTAAGCACCGTCTCTTTATCGGCAAGGTCTATCATATCCGAATTTGCCATGGCATTCCGGAACAGGACTTCCGCCTCGCCGACGAGTCCCTGCGTATTTGAAATGAGGGCCATATCCGGACCCGCACGCAAGGCCCTTTTGGACGAAGAACCCGCTGTTAGGGGATTAGTGGGATCTTCACCGTTCCAATTGATATCGTAATTGGAAATAACGGATACCAGGGCTATGGGGTCTTTCTCTTTCCTGAGCATTTCTTTCCCTGAGGTCGCGCACCCGGCTAAAAAAACAATAAAACTTGCGGCAAACAAAATATACGCTGCTCTTCTCACGTGTATCTCCTGAATTGTGTTTATTATAATGAAGGAGGGCGCGGAAATCCACCAGTATGACAGGGCCGTTTCCTTCCGCTCTGTCTACGCTGGTGAAAGTATTTTCATTTCATATTTTCATTTTCAATTGCGATAATCTCTTGCACCTTGGGAGTCGATGGGCCGTCCTTAAATTCAAGGGTTATCCATTCGCCGGTAATTTTTTTTGCCAATTCATGGCCAATTACCCTTTCACCCATACAAAGTATGTTTGCGTCGTTGCTGAGGATTGATCGTTCGGCGGAAAAATTATCATGGCATACAGCGGCACGTATACCCTTAAATTTATTAGCTGTTATCGACATGCCTATTCCTGTGCCACACAGCAATATTCCTCTCTTTTTATAACCGCTCTCAATAATGTTTTCACAAACCCGTTTTGCGATGGCAGGATAGTTTACATTATCGTCCGCGCTGTTGCATCCTTCATTTTCAACCGTTATGCCTTTTGATTCCAGAAACTTTATCAGCATAACTTTCATCGCTACGGCGGCATTATCACAGCCAATTACTATTGTCTTCATAATTCTCACCTTAATGCTTTTAGCTTAACACTTTTTGCTTGCTGAGTCTCGCGAAACGGGGAAGCCCTTTTTCCATTGGCATAACAGGTTCACCCTGTATCAAAGGAAGCGCATAATCAAAAAACGGTTTGGTAACACCGTTTCCTTCACTGGTCAGCCAGTCCAGTGGTACTGTTTTTTCCCTATTTGCTGTATGTGCAACATCAATTAATTTTACAATACAATTGTATGGATTACTATTCGCCCTTTCAAAACCGATCATGTAACCTGATTTTCCCTCCAGGGCATACTCGACCGCGCATTTACCTGCCATAAAAGACTCTTCAATATCAGTCTTTGAAGCCCAGTGGGCCGCGCAGCGCTGAGAAAGAATGATGTCCATCGTCCGGATCCTGGTGCTGATTTTTTCCTTTAGTATTTCTCCGAGAATTGTTGCCGCTCCGCCAAGCTGCTTGTGACCGAAGGAATCGACAACTTTATTATTACCGGCAACATCGGTTATATATTGCCCCTTGTCATCCCTTATTCCTTCGGAAACCGCTATAATCAGGTTTTTCTTTTTGGCCAGGACAGCGCGTGCATCATCAATAAATTTCTCTATACTGAATGTTTTTTCGGGCAGATACACCAGATCCGGCCCCAGTTCTTCATTCAAGGCCAATGCCGAGGCGGCGGTAAGCCACCCGGCATTTCTTCCCATAATTTCAGCAATAATTACCAAACCGGAATCATACGAATCGGCATCCAGTCTCATTTCCGTAATTGTCGTGGAAATGAATTTCGCGGCGCTTCCAAAGCCGGGGCAGTGGTCGGTTTCCTGTAGGTCATTGTCGACTGTTTTCGGTATACCAATTACATTACAATCATATCCTGAATTTTTTAAATAACTGTTTATCTTGTTGCATGTATCCATTGAATCGTTTCCGCCGTTAAAAAAGAAAAAACGTATATTCAATTTTTTAAATATATCCAAAATTTTTTTATAATCCGATTCATCTTCCTCAAATGTTTTTAATTTGTACCGGGATGTTCCAAAAATCGAACCCGGAGTTGTGATAAGCAGATCTATTTCTTTTGGATCCTCTTCGGAAATATCATAAATGGTATGATTTAACAGTCCTTTGACGCCGTAGGCTGCGGCGTATATTTTGGGTATTGCACCGCTATTACGGGCCGTTTTTATTACTCCGGCAGCACTGGCGTTGATTACGGAAGTCGGCCCCCCCGATTGGGCGTAAATGCAATTTCCCTCTGGTATCATCTTATTTCGTCCACAGAAACCCATTGACCCCGTTGATTGGAAAGCACGATTGCGTCAACAACCTGCTGGCATTGGGCGCCATCTTCAAAATTGGATTCATTTTCACACTGTTCTGAAATTGCCCGCAAAAATCCGTAAATCTGATGAATAAAAGTATGCTCCCAGCCCAATACATGCCCCGAAGGCCACCAATTCACGATGAAATCATGCTCCGGTTCTGTTGCCAAAATTACCCTAAAGCCCCTTTGTTCCGGCGGGTCGTCATAGGTGAAATACTTTATTTCATTTAAGCGTTCCAAATCAAAAAGGATGGAACCTTTTTCTCCGTTAATTTCTATTAAAAAAGCGTTTTTTCTCCCTGCGGCCATATTCGATAGTTCAAAAGAAGCCATGGCGCCGCATTTTAATTTTGCAAGAAACATGGCGCAATCAGGCGTGGATATCTTTCTCATTTCTCCGGTCGCAAGGTCCTTACGCTTGTCAATAAAGATCTGAGACATGGAACATACGCTGTCAAATTCACCCAAAAGATAGCGGGTCATATCGATTAAATGCGAGCCTTTATCGCCAAAAATGCCTGGTCCGGCGAGGGCGCTATCCATACGCCACACAAACGGAAACTGCGGCGAAATGGAGAAATCCTGCAGGTACTGCATCTTTACCGCGTATGGTTTTCCGATTTTTCCTTGATCAATAAGCCGCTTTATAAGCCGCAGGGCAGGAACTCCCCTGTACGTAAAATTGCAGAGATTATTTACCCCGCCCGCTTTTGCCGCGTCACGCATTTCCCTCGCGAATTGATAATTAACCGTTAAGGGCTTTTCACAAATAATATGCTTATTTGCTTTGGCGGCCGCTATGGCAATATCCCTGTGAAAGCTATCCGGCGTACATATATCAATAACATCTATATCCGGATTGGAAACAACTTTTTCCCAATTTTCTTCGGTATTTAAAAACCCGTATTGTTTCGCCGTTTCTTCAAGATCATCTCCTATGCCGCACAGCGTATGGGGTACAACCTGAAACGGAAGCTTGAAAAACATATTAATGTCACGGTACGCGTGACTGTGGGCTTTGCCCATAAATTTGTGTCCGATTAAACCGACATTTATTTTATTTTTCAATTATCTTCCCCCGCTTGCCATTACATTGCAAATTTTCATCCGGTACAGATCAATCATCTCTGTTCTTGCCTTTGAAAGAAAAACTCTTGGATCGATGGCGGAAGGATTTTCGGCCAGGGCTTTTCTTACGGCGGCGGTCGCCGCAATCCACCCGTCCGAAGCGACATTGATTTTGCAAACCGCCGTTTCCGTGGCCGCCCTTCGAACCTGTTCTTCCGGAATTCCGGCAACCATTTCGATTTTCCCGCCGTATGTATTAACCATTTCTACATATTTGGGATAAATGCAGGAAGACCCATGCAGTACAAGAGGGAAGCCAGGTATTTTATTTTTTATTTCCTTTAATATATCAAAACGAAGCTCAGGCAATGAACCGTCGGGGTTAGGCTTTATCTTTACCATGCCGTGACAGGTACCAACCGATACCGCGAGACAGCCAACGCCGGTTTTTGCTACAAATTCCTTAACCGCGGAAGGATCGGTATACCTGCTCTCCGAATGGCTAACCTCCCCTTCCTGCCCCGACAGTACACCCAGTTCGCCTTCAACCGTAACATCAAACTTTGAGGCGTATTCAACAACCTGCTTTGTAATATTGATATTTTCCTGGAAGGGTTTGGCGGAACCGTCAATCATCACCGCCGAAAATCCGTGATCAATACAATCCTTACATTCTTCAAAGGAAAGTCCATGATCCAGATTGAGGGCCATTTTTATGCCTTTTCCCTCCCGGTGTACTTTCTCCGCGGCGGCAGCGGCCAAATGATACACATAATCCATGCCCATATACTTACACACATTCGCGGATGCCTGGAGAATGAACGAACTCTTTTCAATAATACAGGCCTCAACTATCGCCTGAAGCTGTTCGGTACAGACAAAATTGAAAGCTGGTATGGCATAATTTTCTGTATACGCCTGCTGCATAAGAGCTTTCGAAGCGCTAAGGCCCAAATCTTTGTACGATATCATTACATTTTCTCCAGTCTTTTTGCAAATTCCTTTTCCACCTGTTCATATTCCGGGAGAGCGCCGATGGTTCCAGGCTTGGTCGCCGTAAGAGACGCCGCGGTATCGGCGTATAACCCGCATAAAAACAATTCATCGTTACTTAACGTTTCAGGTTTAATACTTTGAGTTAGAAGTTTGGTCAGAAAAGCTCCAATGTACGCGTCACCACATCCGATAGGATCGACTACCGGAACGTCAAGTACCGGAATATTTACTTTATTCTTTCTATTAATTAAATAGCTTCCCTTTTCACCAAGCGTTATAATTACTATTTTTGGCCCCGTTGCCAGTAACTTCTCTGCTCCTTCATCCATTGTCAGGCCTGGACAGATCATCGAGAATTCAGTTTCGTTCATTTTTACAATATCAACCAACGGCAGGATTTTGTTTATAACTTCTACCGCCTGGCGTTCACCGGCCCACAGTACGTTACGGTAATTGACATCGAAAGAAAGCAAAATGTTATGTTCCCTGGCTTTTTCAATAATTCTGAACATGGTTGAACGCGTAGGATCGTCGGTAAAACAAAGTGAATCAAAATGTATTACAGCTGAACGCAGTAAATCCTGTTCATTGATGTCTTCCCATTTAAGATTGGTATCGGCGCCGGGGTTACGGTAAAATAAATACTGAATGATATTAGGCGCGGGCTTTGCGTGAAAGTTCATGGTCGTCCGCCGCTCGTTGTCGTAACACAGCCCCGCGATATTTACCCTATTCTTTTTCAGCGTATCCGCAAGGTACTTTCCAAAATAATCATTTCCTACTTTACCGATAAATTTACTTTCAATCCCGAGGCGGGCAGCGCAAACGGCGACATTCGCGCATGCCCCTCCTGCCATTGGGTTGAAAGTTTTCACCTCACTGAAATCTACCCCCAATTGCCCCGGAAACATATCCAAAATGACAACGCCGATACAGGTTATTCCCCCGGCGCTCATTCGGCTAAATCCTCACCCCGGAGGTATGCCCGTATTTCAGCGTCTGTAGGATAGACAGGATCGGGTTTCAGCCCCGGAATATAGCGGGTTGCCTCGTACAACACCGCCGCGCAGTTATCATCTATACCGGCGACATGGTGTATGTACGGCCCATAGATAAGTTTTTCTTCCCATTCGGGCCAGTTTTTTACCTCCATCCAGACATAGGTTCCCAGATTGTACGGTCCCTCAACCGGCTTGCCCTGCCCCATGAGGAGCTGGTACTCGCCGTTCATTCCATCGAAACGGGCGACAGTCAGGCTGCTGGCGGCCATTTCAAAATTTCCCGTTCCCGGCAGGGGAGGACGAATGTTACAGTGGCGTCCCAGGAAAGCTTTGGAGCAGTCTTTGCACCCATCGTAGGGGAAATTGCCGCAATGCCAAAGCAATTCGGCGTTGTTATTGGTGGGATGCCT
>WQZG01000140.1 GCA_009780855.1 Treponema sp. | reverse complement strand
TCTTCCTTTGACATAAAAGAAACTTTCGCTTCCCTGTCATCGTATTTCATTCCCGAATCCTCTGGTCCGAATATTCAAGAACAACCATTGCGACAGCGTTGTCGTTCTCATGCGTAAGCGAAATATGAATTCTGTTGGCCCCGCTTTTCTGCAATGCGTCATGGGCGCTGCCGAATGTTTCGATTTCGGGCTTTCCGTTGTGGCGGTTTCTTACCATGATGTCCTTGAGTACGATACCTGCCAGTCCGGTCCCAAGCGCTTTGCCAAAAGCTTCCTTGGCAGCAAACCTGGCGGCAAGGGACAGGTTAATCCCGGACCCGCGGGAAAGCGCGTCGGACAGTTCGGACGGATGGAAAAAACGTTCCAGTATACCGGGAGTTTTACGCCAGCGTTCCATTCTTGCGGCGTGGACTACATCGACTCCGATTCCGGTTATCATTGTTCCTCCGCATTGATTATGCTGACCTGCAGTTCACCCGGATCTGTGGTCATCGTGATGGCAGGAGGGACGGCGCCTTCAATCCGGAGCATATAGGTTCCCGGCTCTGTTATTGCCGAACAGTCCACATGCAGGAAATCCGGCGGAATTTCAAAACTGTCGAGTTCTTCCTGGTCTCTGCCTTCCAGATGAACCGCTACATAGACTGAATCCGGATCGGCAATGAATTTTTCGTTTAATCCGTTGATGGCAACAGGAACAAACTGAATATTCCTTACGGTAATGATCCGGCTTATGAACCCCTGGAATTCCGTAACTCCGCTGCCCCGCAGCACCAGCAAAGGATCCTGATTCAGAATATTGACCGATACATTAAAATCCGAAGCCCTCCCGCTCAAGTCGATGATATCGGTGTTTAATTCAGAAACAAAACCTATGAGGCTGGAAGGTCCGTCGATTATTACCTGGGTGGGATTGAGTGAATACGAATTCAATATATACCCCTGATCCACCTGACCTGTAATATTGGCCTTGAGCGGTACCAGCTTGCTTATTTTATGGTCCAGGGAAAGTGAAATTTCCCCGGGGTCGATTCCGATCTCAAGGGGCGTCATATCACTGGCAATCCCTTCTTTGCGCACCTGGATTGCCGCCTGGTAGCTGCCTGCGGTACTGTATCTGGAAAGATCGATATAGGCCACTATATCATCTTCCTGGATTGAAAATATGCTGTTTGCTTCTCCCCTGAGTGTAACGGAAATCAGCCGGGGATATGAACTGGATGGGACCAGATTTGTCTGTGATTCAAAAACAAGGGGGACGGTAAAATACCGCTCCGACAGCGAACTCATGCGGTGGAAAATAAAAAGCATCATGGCCAGGGCTATCGAAAGGACCTTGGCGGGCCAGTTCTCCGCGGCTTTGGCCAGGAGTTTTCTAATGTTCAATAAAAACACCTTTTTTGTCGGATTCCGCGTTCCCGGATTCCGATATTACCGAATTTCCTTTGCGGGCGCCCCTGTCCAGCAGCTCCCTGAGTTTGCGGGTTATCTCCAGGGGAGAAAGCTCATAATAAAGTTTTGAATCATAAGCCAGGCTGATGGCGCCGGTTTCTTCTGAAACCACCAGTACAACCGCGTCGGACTGTTCCGACATTCCAAGCGAAGCCCGGTGCCTGGTCCCAAAACTTTTCTTGATATCCTGTTGTTCAGAAAGCGGCAGGAAACATCCGGCTGCCACAATGCGGCCGTTCTGAATTACCATGGCTCCGTCATGCAGGGGTGTATCAAATTCGAAAACCGTCACTATAAGACTGGACGAAATATCCGCATTAAGCCTGGTTCCGGTATCAATTACATCCCTTATATTAACCCGTCTGGGGAATACCACAAGCATCCCCCTTCTCTCCTGCGAAAGAGTCTCTGCCGCTGTAACCACGGCTTCAAGCTGGCCCAGGCTGGGTTTGATGTCCGGCCTGAACAGTTCACCCTGCCCCATCCTGATTATTATCTTGCGCAGCTCCGGCTGGAAAACAATAACCACGGCTATAAAAAGGCCGGGCGCCAATATATTAAGGATCCACTGCAGGGTCGTAAGTTTAAAAAGTACAGCCAGGCCGTAAACTATGGCAAGAACGCCGGCGCCCTTGATAAGCTGGATAGCCTGCGTCTTTACAAGGAGTTCGTAAGCCTTGTATATAAGGAAAGCAAGGATTACTATGTCCAGAACCGGACGAATCAGATCATAGACCGAAGTTATCCGCTGAAACCATTCCATTTAAGTTCCGAATTTTTCCTTTTTTTTTATTTCATACAGGGTCCGGGCCAAATCAACGCCTTCCTGTACATCATGCAGCCGTATTATGTCCGCGCCGGCCCAGATTGCCGCCGCGTTTGCGGCCATGGTCCCGGCAAGCCGGTTTTGGATCGGTCTGCCCGTGATCTCGCCGATAAACGTTTTTCTGGAAAGCCCTGCCAATAAAGGATAGCCGGTTAACCGGATTTCCGCAAGACGAGCCAGCAGGACAAGATTATCAGCGGTATTCTTGTTAAACCCAAAACCGGGATCAATTATAATTCTATTGCGATCAATTCCCGCCCGGACCGCCCTGTCTGCGGCCTCTGCCAAAAAGTCCCTGACTTCAGCGGTTACATCGCTGTAAACAGGCGTATCCCGCATGCCGGCAGGAGTTCCCTTCATGTGCACAAGGACAACCGCGGCGCCGCGCCGCGCGCAAAGGCCGGCCATTTGCGGGTCATCGCCAAGCGCGGAAATATCATTGACAATATCCGCTCCAGCGTCCAGAGCAGCTGCCGCTACAACAGCTTTGCGGGTATCAACCGAAATCGGCAGGTTTGATTTTTTCCTGAACATTTCGATTGCCGGTATTACCCGCCGCAGTTCTTCTCCGGCGTCTATGTAAGATGATCCCGGACGGCTTGATTCACCGCCAAAGTCAATAATGGCTGCTCCGCAGGCCTGGGCGGCAAGAGCTTTTTCCGCGGCCTCATCCGCTTTGCTTCTTGAGGCAGGGTAAAACGAATCGTCATTGCAGTTGATTACGGCCATTACAAGGGCCGGACCCGATAAATCAAGGAACCGGCCGGAGCAGAGCTTAATGCCGGTATGAAAATTCATAAATGTGCAAAGGATTTGGCGTTCCGGGAAGTGCCTGAGTCCGCTTCATCGGACGCAAATGCGGACACTTCTGCGGCTGCAGATTCATCCATATCAGGCAGCAATTCCATAACAGCGGCGGCAATTCCTTTAGCGTCAAGGTTGTTTTTTGCCAGAAGCCGGCCGCGTTTTGCCTGGGCGTCAAGTTTCCCGGTAATTCCCAAAGTCCCGATTCTGCTGGAGCAGTTCTTTTTTAAGGCAAATTCTGCAGCATATGAGCCAAAACCGCCCGGACTTATTCCTTCTTCGGCGATAAGGACAAATTCATAATTATTGATAATTCCTACAAGATAGTCTTCATCAACAGGTTTTAAAAAACGCAGATTATATAGATCCGCCTGCAGTCCCTGTTCTTCCAGGATATCCGCCGCTTCCAGAGCCTGCCGGTAAAGGCTGCCAGTAAAAATTATCAGAATATCTGTCCCGCTTTGTCCGTACGAACGCCGTACAAAAACTCCCCTGCCTTTTTCGATTTTTTGCAGAAGAGCCGGATCTCCGGACGGAACATTGTCTTTTGGGTATCGGATCATGGCCGGGCCGCTGTTTTCCGCGGAGAGCGCCCATTCCAGCATCAGCTCAAGCTCCCCGCCGCTTGCCGGCGCAAGCAAGGTTATGTTGGGCGCGGGCAGGAAGAGACTTATGTCATAAAACCCCTGATGGGTTTCTCCGTCGTCGCTTACAAGCCCTGCCCTGTCAAGCGCAAAAACAACCGGCAGATTCTGGAGGCAGACATCATGAATAACCTGGTCCACAGCGCGCTGTATAAAAGTAGAATAGATGGCAGCAACAGGACGCAGCCCGCCCCTGGCCAGACCGGCGGCAAAAGTTACCGCGTGTTCTTCGGCAATACCGACATCAAAAAAACGCTGGGGGAATTTTTGTTTGAATCCCGTGAGTCCGGTGCCTTTTTCCATGGCCGCTGTTACCGCGGTAATTCTGCTGTCAGCCGTTGCAGCCTTGATCAAAGCCTCGCCGAATACTTCGGTAAAAGTTTGAACTTTTGTGGGTTCACGGGACCGGCTTGGTTCTCCGGCTGAGCCGGGTTCCCAGGACCGGCTTGGTTCTCCGGCTGAGCCGGGTTCCCAAGACGATGATACCCCGTGATAAGCCTCGGGTTCGGTTTCAGCAAGGCTGTATCCCCTGCCCTTGCGGGTTATCACGTGAATCACAACAGGTTTTCCCAGGTTTTTTGCGTCGTGTATCACGGAGCACAATAGCGGTATATTGTGTCCGTCTATCGGGCCGACGTATTCAAAACCCAGATCCACAAAAAAATTATCGTGGTAAAAAACAGCCTTGACAGCCCGTTTGAGCCGTGTAATAAAATCGAAAAGCGTTTCACCTGCATACGGAATTTTTTTAATAATTGTGTCAAATGTCCGGCGGAAATTCTGGTAGTTAGCCTTCATGGAAAGACGGCTTAAATATTTGGAAAGCCCGCCTACATTGGGGCTGATGGACATTTTGTTGTCGTTGAGAATTACCATTAGCGGAAGACCAAGCTGGCCGGCGTGTGAAAGAGCTTCGTAAGCCATCCCGCCGGTTAAAGCGCCGTCGCCTATAACTGCGGCAACACAGGATTTTTCTCCCGGAACCTGCTGCAGGGATTTTGATACAAGCAGACCCAGAGCCGCTGATATGGAGGTTGAAGCGTGTCCGGTATTAAAGCAATCGTAAGGACTTTCCGCAGTTTTGGGAAATCCGGCCAACCCACCTTCGCTGCGGAGCGTGGAAAATTGCCCGCAGCGGCCGGTAATTATTTTGTGGGTATAGCATTGATGGCCGACATCCCAGACAATTACATCCTGCCCGGACCGCAGTTCGCGGTGCAGTGCAATGGTCAGTTCCACAACACCCAGATTTGAAGACAAATGTCCTCCATTCCGGCTGACTGTGGAAATAATAATATCCCTGATTTCGGCCGCGAGTATGCTCAGTTCGGAAAAATCAAGGCCGTAAAGATCCTGCGGACTCTTGATTCTTCCGATAATGCCGTCATTGTGCACTATTTATTCTTATGCCGATTTTTTCTGAGCTTCTTCTTGCGTTTGTGGGTAGCGATTTTGCGTAGTTTGCGTTTTCTGCCGCAGGGCACCTTGATATCTCCTTGCGGGAAACAAAAGTCTCCCGGCCTTTATGTTTGTTTAGTATATAAAGTAATCGTAAAAAGGTCAATACACAGGGTTATTCTTTTATTTTCTTTTAATAAATGCCAGCCCCATATATTTACTGTGATTAACGGCGCGGGTTACTGTGAGTTCACAGGGGATATTTTCTCCTGCCGGATTGCAGTGCATCCATTCCAGTACCAGTCTTTCGCCGGCGGCAAGCCGCTTGTAAAGATCAAGGGCCTTATCCCGGGATTTGATTCCGTCCGGCTGATATTCCGGCGACAGGTCAAAAAAATGCTGGATATAATAGTCTTTGGAAATCCCAAGTAATGAAAGGACGGCCTCGTTGCAGTCCTGGATGTTTATGTGCTCGTCAAATATGGCAATGCCGACAGGCGAAGAGTCAAACATCGCCCGGTTAAATTCGATCTGCTCGCCTGACTCGCGTTCCATTTCCGTATAGATAACGGAATTGGCGCACAGGTGTGCGAATGACCGGGCCAGGCTTATACATTCATCATCAAAGGGCCTTTCATTCCTGTGATCCTGGAAGGTAATGCTGCCCAGGACTCTGGAATTCATTTTTATCGGCGCCATCAGGATAGATTTGATTCCGAACATGTTTATAAACTCGGCCTGATCAGAGGACATACCGCCGAGTTTTTCGTTTACGCATTCATCCTTTAAAAGTTTATTGTGCCAGTCCATAATGATCTGGGTATTCGGCAGATAATTCAGGCTTACTTCGGTAAGGCCGCCTTCTCCCCTGTCCCACCGGTAAATTTGTTTCATGCGATCTTCGCCCTGGATTTCTGCCTTTTTATAAATAATAATGCGGTCAATATCCATTGCGTCAGCGATTGCGGATAAACTGCCGGCAAGGGAGTCTTTGAATGTTTTGCTGTTCATGGAATTAAACAAAACAACGGCACGGTCCAGTGCGCCGGTCAGTTTAGCGTGCCCGGATAACGCATTGCTGAATTTTGCACCCGAGCCGTCCGGCCGGTAATTTTCCAGTTTTGATTTTAGGTCCTTTAACGCGGTCAGGGCGGTTTCAAAATAAAAATCTTCCATTTGCAGCACCAGTTCTGCGCTCCCCGGTATTTCTTTTAAATCGCCGATCATGTTAAGGCATTCGGT
>WQZG01000139.1 GCA_009780855.1 Treponema sp. | reverse complement strand
GGACGGCGTCAACTGGAACTACGATCATTACCTGGCCGGCGAGTTTGCCAGGGCCGGTTACCATACCCAGTGCGTTGGGAAAATGCATGTGCATCCCGCGCGTTCACTGTGCGGTTTCCATGATGTTAAACTACACGACGGCTATCTTCATTATAACCGCAGTTTTGAAAAACCTGCCGCGATGAACCAGTCTGTCTGCGACGATTATATAAGCTGGCTGCGGGAAAAACAGGGATCGCATGCCGATATTATCGATACCGGTCCGGAATGCAATTCATGGGTCGCCAGGCCCTGGATTTATGATGAAAGCCTGCATCCGACAAACTGGGTTGTGGATCAGTCAATTGATTTTTTGCGCCGCAAAGACCCTACCAAGCCGTTTTTTTTAATGATGTCTTTTGTACGGCCGCATTCGCCCCTTGATCCGCCGCAATATTATTTCAATATGTATCAGGACAAAGATATTCCAATGCCCCTCCTGGGAGACTGGGAGGAGAAGGAAGACAAAAATCTTGAAGGTCATGTATTTAACGCGATGCAGGGAATACCGGAGGCCAAAGCAATAAAGAAAGCCCGCGCCGCCTATTACGGCTGCATAACACAGATAGACCACCAGATAGGCCGTTTTATGCAGGCAATGTTTGATCATGATGTCCTCAAAAATACCGTCATCGTTTTTACTTCCGATCACGGTGACCTTTTGGGCGATCACAATCTTTTCAGAAAATCATTGCCGTACAGGGGCAGCTGCTCAATTCCGTTCCTTGTCTACGATCCGGGTAACCAGTTGGGACTGCCGGCCGGACAGCGTATCAGCCAACTGACCGAACTCCGCGACGTAATGCCTACCCTGCTTTCGTTCGCGGGTATTGAAATACCGGCATCGGTGGAAGGGAAAAGCGTCCTGCCGCTGTTAAGGGGCCAGAATGTTCCGTGGAGAGAATATATCCATGGTGAGCATACATGGAACCAGTTATCAAACCAGTTTATTGTCACAGAAAAAGACAAGTTCATCTGGTTCTCGCAGACTGGCAGGGAACAATATTTTAACCTGCAAAAAGATCCGGATGAAATCAACAATCTGATCAATGATGCCGGTTCCAAAGAGCGGATTAATTATTTAAGGAAACTGCTGATAAAGGAACTGGCCGGCAGGGAGGAAGGTTACTCCGACGGGTGTGTTTTGATTGCAGGCAAACAGCCAAGGGCGTATCTGTCGAATGTAAAAGCTTAACTGGTGGCAAGTAACGTTTAATGTAAAGGAAGTTTTGGGCAGGTAATAAGACTTTGACAAGGCAGTCTATTTACTGTATTATAAATGTACTGGAGGCGGAATATGAGTGTAAATTTGGCTACCGACATTAAACCAATATCTTATATAAAAACGAATGCTGCTGATATAATGAAATATGTCACAGAAAGAAAAAAGCCAATAGTTATAACGCAAAATGGAGAGGCAAAAGCAGTATTGGTCGATATCGAAACATATCAAGAAACTCAGGATGCATTTGCATTATTGCATTTAATTAAGCTTGCTGAAAAAGACATACAAAATGGAGATTTTGAACCTGCTGAAAAAGTATTTTCTGATTTGAGAAAGGAAATACTCGAAAATGGATGATAAAATATTTGATGTTAATGTAAACAAAACAGCAAAAAATGACTTAAAAGAAATTGTAAAATTTATTTCTAAAAACAATCCAATAAACGCATTAAATGTATTAAAAAGGATTCAGGACAAAATAGATTCATTATATAAATTTCCGGAAAGAGGAGGCTATGTGCAGGAATTATTAAAATATAATATAAAAGATTATAGACAATTAACGGATTCTCCCTGGAGGATAATTTATAAAATTAATGGAAATATTGTTAATGTTATAATGGTTATTGATTCAAGAAGAAATACACAAGATATATTAGTAGAAAAATTATTAGGAATAAATGAAATAGAATAACATCAGTTGGCAGCTTTAGTTGCCAGTAACTTCAGTTGCAAGCGTCAATCATCCTGCGGATTTCCTTATACTCGTGTACGGCCGCCTGCATGGGATCCATTCCGTCAATGTTGACTTCCGTGGACAGGTAGCCTGTAAAGCCGATATCCTTGAGCGCCTGGAAAACTTCCTGGTGGTTGACCTCGCCGGTGTTGAGCGGCGCATGTACCCATTTATCCTTGCCGTCAGCGTCCTTAATTTTTTTTATGTCTTTAATATGAAGGTGCATAATTTTGGCGCCGAAACGATCAACCGCGAACCTGCCGTAATGATCGCCGGCTATGTACATGTTGCCGGGGTCGTGGATAAAGCCGGCATTGCCGCAGTCAACCATGTTCATAAACCGCATGGAACTGTCCACTGTTTCACAGAGCGCGCCCGCGTGTATTTCATAAACGACTTTGAGCCCGAATGTCTTTGCAAGCTCGGCGGTGCGGCGGTGCCAGAAGGCGGCCTTTTCAAAATGGTAGTTCTGCGCCCTGTGAGGACTGGGCCCGCCGACTGTGATCTTGACCAGGGGCGTTCCAAGGACGCAGGCGGCTTCAAAAACACGTTTGGCGTTGGGAAACTCCACCTCGTCAATTTCCCTGTCTGATCGCACCGAATAATTTCCGGTAAACGTATAAAGGGAAGCGGGGAAAAGGCCGCTGTCAGCTATCATACGGCTGTAAACCTTGAGCTGGTCGGCCGGCGTATCAAAGTCCATGTGCGGTTTCGCGAACCGTACTTCGATGCCTTCGTAGCCGGCCTTTGCCGCGCCTTCGACAGCGGTGCGGAAATCCGAATTACGAAACAATCCCGCGAACATGCAGCTTTTCATTTTATATACTTCCGGGTAATATTTCGCTGATTTTTACCAGCCGTTTTTCCGCAATTGAAATCTGGGCGGCGATGGCCATGGCAACACTTAACAGGCCTTCGTTAATGCCGGTAAGCGGCGGTTTGCCTTCGGTCACGTAATCGTAAAAAGCCCGCAGCGCGCCGTATTCGGTGCCGCCGTGGCCGATGTCCGCGAATTGCTGTTTGGTTTCGTAAGTTATGGTTTTGTTTTCCCCGGTGTTGGGCGTGATGATAATACGGTCGCCTTCATGCCTTAAGACGCCGCGTTCACCGGCAATGTAAAAGTCGGTATTGCTGTCACTCCCCGCGGAGAACAATGACATGCCGATTGTGCCTTTGGCGCCGCTGTCGTATTCCACGATCATGACAGCGTTGTCCAGCAGCCCGATGTCACCGTAAATTACATCGCTGCCGCCCATGGCCATTACGGCGGCGGGATTGGCGCCAGTGTACCAGTTAAATATATCAAGCTGATGCACGTTTTTTTCTACGATTGAGCCGCCGCTGTTTTTGTTGGACAGCCGCCACCTGTCCGCGCCGGGCAGGAAAGGCATACGGAATTCCCTGTACCACAGCAGTACAGGTTTGCCGATGATTCCTTCGTCTATAATTTTTTTGGTTTGTATTGATTTTTCCGAATAGCGCTGCTGCATGCCTACCATCAGTTTGGCGTTTGTCCGCTTTTGTAACGCCGCGATTTGCCGGCACTCTCCGACAGTGCAGGCGACAGGTTTTTCAACATAAACTGCAAGGCCTTTTTCCATAGCCTGTACGCACTGGGCCGTGTGCTGGTAATTGGGAGTTGCCAGCAGGACCGCCTCGATACCGGCCCTGTCTATCATCTCCTGCGCGCTTGCGTAATACGCGGGTTTTTTTATTTGAGCATTACTCTGATGAACAGACGCGTTTTCCAAAAAATTTTTAACGCCTTCTTCGTAAAAATTTTTATAAGGTTCCGCAATGGCAGTGACATTGTACTCCGGCATGCGGCCAAAAAAACGCAGCAGACCTTTGCCGTAAAAACCGCAGCCGGCAAGGCCGATGTTTACCTGTTTCATTAAATTTGACTCAAGCCTCAATGACTTTACCGGTTTCGATTGACTGCTCGCAGAGCATACTCAGTATTACCGCGTCGCGGCCTGCTTCCACCGGGGTCAGCGGCTGTTTGCCTTCCTGGGCCAGAAGACGGAACGCTGTCTGGATTAGGGATTCTTTTTGATCCTTGCCTTCCACTGTGATCGTTTTGGTAAACTCCCCGTTAGCGTCCTTTTCGTTATGTTTAATAGTAATCTCATTGCCAGTATGGTACATGGTTCCTTTTGTACCGATGATGCACAGGCCGGTCGGGTCTGTCCCATGCGCGGAGAACAGTGAAGCCTGGAGGTTCGCCTTTATTCCGTTGGCGTATTCGACCATAAGCACGGCGTTGTCGCAGAGTTCCTCGTTTTGATATATCGCGTCTTTGCCGCCAAATGCCGCGACTTTTTTGATGGGAGAGTCCGCGTACCAGTTAAAGAGATCAAGCTGATGCACGCTGACTTCGAGTATCATCCCGCCGCTAAAGGCCTTCTTCATTCTCCAGCCGTCAACGCCGCTAAGGAACCTGCCCCGGGCAGCCCGGTAAAATAGCATTTTGACATCGCCGATTTCCCCGCTTACGCAAAGTTCCTTCATTTTTTGGTAAACCGGATTGTAGCGGTTCTGCATTCCCACCATCATCGGCGTACCGGTTGCTTTGGCGCAGGCAAGAATATCATCGCATTGCTGTTTGCTTATCGCCATGGGTTTTTCAAGGTAGAGCGGCTTCTTCGCTTTTAGTACGTCAACCGCAACTTTGCTGTGAAGGTAATTGGGAACAGCAACAAGAACGCCGTCAACTTCAGGCATGGCCAGCAGTTCATGATAATCGCTGACGATTTTTGGACTGCCTTTGACAAGGGAAATTTTTTGATCGATGCTGTCACGGTTGGGATCGGCAATAGCGTAAATCTCGATATCACCGGCCTCATATATGCCCGGAATTACCGTACGCAGCCTGTTGCCGAATCCAATTATGCCAAGTCTGAAGCATTTTGCCATGTTTGTTTACCTCCAAAATTTTTTAAAATCGAACAAGTCTATTATGCCCTGTAAACGGTTTTGCCGCCAACTATTGTCTGTACTACATCCAGAGCCGGATTAAGCAGTGTAATGTCCGCGAGCTTACCGGCGTCAAGGCTGCCCATGCGGCTGTATTCGCGGATAACCCTGGCCGGAGCGCCGGTAACCATTTCAACGGCGTGGGCCAGCGGAATTCCCCAGCTCACGGCATTACGCAGCATGGCGTCTACAGCGGTAATGCTGCCTGCATTGAGGGAACGATCGGGCAGCTTGGCGACACCGTTATCTACGAGTATGGTATGCGAACCGGGCACACCGGGAGTCCGCAGTTCGTAGACGGCGTCTCCCGGAGGCAAACCGCCGACCTCGGCCATGTCCGACACCAGGCACATTCTGTCCGGGCCTTTTGCCTTATAGGCGAGCCTTACCATGCGGGCATTTGTGTGATGACCGTCCGCGATTAATTCGACGGACAGCCTGTCGTCTTCAAGGGCGCATTCGGTAAGGCCGAAATATTTTTTACCGTTTGTCCAGCGCCAGCCGGACATGGCGCAAAAAAGATGGGTGGTATGCGTCATGCCGGCGTCAATGGCCCTGTCAATAAAAGTTTCGTACGAGTAATCATGGCCGCCGTTTACGGTTACGCCGCGGCCGGCAAATTCTTTTATCATGCCAATGGCATCGTCATTGTCCGGCGCGACCGTTATGATTTTTATCGCACCGGCAAAGGGAAGCAGCGGTTCATAATTTTTACGCTCGCAGCTTAAGATGTCCTCCGCCCGGTGCGCGCCCTTGTTCTGTATGGAAAGGAAAGGCCCTTCAATATGCAGACCAAGAACACGGGCGCCCTTCCATTCCCTCCCCTGTTGTGATTCCATGAACCGGCAGCAGCGTACAACCTCCGGAATCGGCATGGTAGATGTAGCGCCCACAACGGAAGTTACGCCGTGCGAAGCCTGAAACCCAGAAATAGTCTGATAACTGTCGGCAGTGCCGTCATGAAAACTTTTCATCAGCGCGCCGTGCGTGTGTATGTCGATAAAACCCGGCGTTATGTACAGGCCGGCTGCATCGATTACTTCTGCCGGTCCGGCCTCCGCACTGCCTGGTCCGGCGCATTCACGCCCGGAACACAGCATGCCGTCTTCGATCAAGAGGCCGGGATTGTCATAGATACGTTTCCCGGAAATTATTCTGCCGCCCTTTATTTTTGTTATCATTAAAAAATAAAACTCCTTTAATTATTTTTTCCCTATCGCGCGATCGTAGCCAGACTGGGTGAGTTCAAGATAACGCGCCATGCCGATCCGATCCAGCTCGCGCACATAGGCGTCCCAGTCCCTTTCAATATCCTTCTGGCCCATAATAAACAGAGCCATGCTTTCTTCGGCATAGGTTTTGATCGCGACCTGAAGATCCTTGCGGGCCTCCATTTCTTCAAAAGTGAACATGGCGGAATCTACCCTGGTGTTCTCCGGCGGTCCAAGATTCATGTACATTGGAGCGGCCGCGGCAATCCAGCGTTCGTTGTCCAGGGGATTGGGAGGCGCGACCTGGCCGTCAAGAATACCGAGCGGCTGCAGACGTCCGGCGCCGTTGG
>WQZG01000138.1 GCA_009780855.1 Treponema sp. | reverse complement strand
TCTGGCCCATGTTAATGCCGCGGCCCAGACCTTTTTTGACGACGAGACTTCCCTGTTAAGTCCCGCACGGAGCGCCAGAACCGGACTTGACCGCGCCTGTTCCATCGACGATACACCTCAAAGAATCGCGGGCCGTTTTGGCGACCTTTTTTATGATATCGAAGATTTGGCGGCAGAGTTCAGATCGTACCGCGACCATCTAAGTTATGATCCGGATCGGCTTGAGGCTGTGGAAGAAAGACTTAACCTTCTGTACCGTCTCAAAAAAAAGTATCTGCCCCGCGCGGGAACCGGACCAAGCCCTGAAGAAGATATTCTGGCGTGGAAGGCGGAGGCCGAAGCTGAACTGGTTTCGCTTAAAAACATTGAAGAGAACAGGGACAAACTCAAAGACAAGATTGCCGGCCTTGAAAAAGATATTCTGGCGCGTTCGGCCGCTCTTACCGCAAAACGCAGGGAAGGCGCAATAAAGCTGGCCTCCGGGATTACCGCAATCCTTGGCCGGCTTGGTATGCCCAACGCCAGTTTCGCAGCAGCTGTCCTTCCCAGGGGCCGAAACGCGGAAGGCGAAAAAAATGCTTCACTGGTCTGCGGCCCGTGGGGAGCCGATGATGTTGAATTCATGATCTCAGCCAATGCGGGTGAGCCTTTAAAGGAACTTGCAAGGATAGCCTCCGGCGGCGAGCTTTCCAGGGTAATGCTTGCAATCAAGACAATGATTTCTGACACGCCATTTGGCGGCCCGAACGGGGAACCAAACAACGGCCCGAACGGAGAACCGTTAAATAAACCGTCAGGCAGCTTTGATTCTACACCGGAAACATTGATCTTTGACGAAATTGATACAGGCATCGGCGGGGAAGTCGCAATTTCGGTAGGAGAGTATCTGGCACAAATGGGTAAACGCAAGCAGATTTTTTGTGTTACCCACCTTGCCGTCATTGCTGTCAGATGTGATAATCAATTCAAGGTGGAAAAGAAAGTCATTCCCGCTGAAATGAACGGCCAGTCCAGCGCGGGCGGCCAGCCTAACACGGGCAGTCAGTCTAATGCGGGCGGCCAACCGGACAATAACCATGACAGGACAATTACCACGGTTACCAGGCTGGAATTTAATGAACGCCGGCAGGAAATCGCCCGCATGCTTGCCGGCGGCGACGGCGAAGCGGCCCTTGCGCACGCGGATGAACTTCTGGCAAAATATAAAGCGGGAAAATAATGGCCAAAGCTTCACTGGAAGATAAAAATCAATACTACGATAAAATCAGGCCCTGCCGCGAAATTATCAGATCCCTGCTTGGCAAGGAGCAGGAAACCTTAAAAATACTCAAAAGGGACAATACCAACGCGGCGTTTATCCGTCTGGGCCTGGTTGACGAAATGATCAACCTCACTTCGTATTACATTATTTTAAGCAGTGTTTCACAATCCATGCTTAAGCTGCGCAGCGAGGAGGCCCTTAACGAAGGCAGGAAATCCCTTTACAAGGCGGTGATCTACCTGGAAGAAGTTGTAAGCGGCTGCGTAGATTCCCCATATTCGGACTACGAAGACAAGCTTGCCCTGATCGCTTCCGTAAACTCCAAAGACCGTTATGAACTGGTTTGCAAACTTGGACTGGGCCTTAGTCTTTTAAAAAACGCCTACGGTTACAATACAAAGTGGAAATGGGCTTTTGTTGAACTGGAAGGGCGTTATGCCGCGGCCGCCAAAAATTTTATTGATTTAAAAAACGCGGTCACAAATCACGATCCGCGTTCTCCCGATTATGAACCTTCCGTGCGCCACATGAGGCTGATTAAAAAATTGCTAATGCAGACGGCCGATCGTTACAGGGAAAAATACGAGCTGTCCACCAACAGGATTGATGATTTCAAAATGGGCATTAACTTTCTCAATGCATTGAGACGGCTGCATACGATTCTGGGCGAACGCAATGACGCTGATACTGTAAAGAAAAAAACAGATATCTGGTCAGCCAAACTCGAACTGGATATCAAAAAAGCCGAAGAACCGGATACAAAAAAGACCGAAGATAAAAAACCGCCGGCAGTAAAAAATGACAGATAAAAAAATCACAATTGCTTTTACGGGCGGCGGCACAGGCGGGCATATCTACCCGGGCCTGGCTGTGGCTTCCTGTCTGGCCGGCAGGATTCCGTGCAGAATCATATGGATTGGATCCAAAAAAGGAATGGACCGCCAAATAGCGGAAGGAGAAGGTGTTGAATTTTACGGTATACCCTCCGGCAAATTAAGGCGGAATTTTTCGTTAAAAAATTTTATTGATATATTCAATGTAGCTGCCGGTTTTTTCGCTGCCCGCAAAATTTTAAAAAAAGAAAAACCTGCGCTGCTTTTTTCGAAAGGAAGTTTTGCAAGCGTGCCTCCGGCGGCCGCGGCTTCCTCGCTTAAAATACCGGTTTTCAGTCATGAATCCGATTTTACCCCGGCGCTCGCAACCCGAATCAACTTTAATTTTTCGCAGAAAATTTTTATACCGTACAACGAATCCGCCGGATTTTATCCGCAAAAAGTCCGGGCAAAACTGGAAGTATCCGGCAACCCCGTACGCAGGGAGTTTTATAACGGTGACAGTTCAAAAGGAAGGGCCTTCCTGGGTATAAGCGGCGATGAGCGGATTTTACTTGTTTTGGGCGGCAGTACAGGCTCACTTGAGATAAACGACTTAATCAGGGAATGCCTGCCGGAGCTTACCCGCGTCTATACCGTTGTCCACCAATGCGGCTCCGGCGGGGAACTTCCGCAGAGTTCATTGCGGTATAAGGCTTATAAATATTTTAATGATGAACTCCCCCATGTGATCGCGGCGGCCGAACTGGTAATATGCAGGGGCGGGGCCGGAACATTATGGGAAACAGCGGCCCTGCGCAAACCGATGATAATAATTCCATTGAGGGGCAGCGGGACCCGCGGAGACCAGGTTGAAAACGCGGAAGTTTTTGAGAAAGCAGGCGCCGGTATAAAATTCAGCGAAAATGTGAACGCCGCCGCATTATCGGAGTTGGCCGTGCGCCTTGCTGCCGATAAAGACAGAAGGGAGGCAATGGCGGCTTCCAGAATAGGCGGCGCCGGCGCGGCAGAATTTATCACGGATAAAATAATTCAAAAGGTGAGTGAATCATGAATAACGCTTCGTACATAGATATAGTTTTTACTGTATTGGCTGTTCTTTTTACGGTCAGGGGATTTACCCGCGGGTTTGTAAAAGAATTTTTTTCCCTGGGAGCGCCGGTACTGGGAGTTCTGGGAGGTTTCCTTTTTTATAAAAGGGGCGCCGAATTCATACAGGCCAATTATTTCCGCAATGTTAAAGGGGTTCCCGAGATTTTGGCTTTTATCGCGATTTTCTTTATTATTTTTATAATCTGCAAAATGCTGCAGAAGGTATTAAGCGACATTATCAAGGGAATGAACCTATCGTCCCTGGACAAGATTCTTGGCTGTATATTCGGAGTTATAGAAGGCGTCGCGGTCATTGGCCTGGTGGTTTTTTTAATCAGCATACAGCCTTTTGTCAAACCGGGCGATCTTTTGGACAACAGCCTGTACGGCCAATTGCTTTTGCCCTTTGTTTCAAAGCCGTTTAAAGAAGGGCTGGATATGGTGCCTAAATTAACTGCAGGTTTGCTTCTGCGGTATTTTAACGGACTGAGTTTTGTTTGAGAATATCCTGGGCCAAAACGCAGCCGGACAGCTAATTCTGGATATAAAAAACCGCTGTCTTGCCCCGGCCATGCTTTTTGAAGGACCGGTTTCCGGCGCAAAGGGGAGTACGGCACTGGAACTTGGGAGGATCATTTCCTGCGAAAAGGACGCAGCCTGGAGCTGTTCATGTTCTTCTTGTTCAAGGTACAGACTCCTTTTGCATCCGGATATGCTGTGTATCGGCAGCCGGTTTTTTTCTGCCGAAATTGCCGCGGCATGTAATTTTTATATAAAGGACGGGGACGCCGCCAAAACGCTGCTGATCCGTTCGGTGCGCAAACTGCTGTCACGGTTCAATCCTGTTCTTTGGGAAGATGAGCCAAAATTTTCAAAATTGGGCCCGCTGTTGATTTCCATTGAAGAATATCTGGATGAAATTTCGGCTGCCGGTAAATCTGACAGCGGCGAATCTGCCGCCGCTGAAGCAGGCAAGGATGACAGAAGTAAATTGGCTGCGGCTATAATAAAAGATACGCGCAAACTGGAATCTGAAGGTATACCGGATTTAATTCCGATAGCCTGGATTCGCCGGGCCGCGTACTGGAGCCGTCTGGCGCCGGCCGGCAGGGAAAAACTTCTGCTTATAGAGAACGCCGATCGCATGCAGGAGGGAGCGCGCAATTCACTGCTTAAACTGCTTGAGGAACCGCCGGAAACCGTAAAAATTATTCTTGCTTCCTCCAGGCCCAGGGCACTGCTGCCTACTGTTTTATCCAGGATAAGGCCCTACCGTTTTGCGCAGCGTTCTATAGAAACCGAGAAGGATGTTATACGCAGAATTTTCCACGATGAAAATTTTTTGCAGGGCGTTAATGGCAAGTTTTACGCCGGTGATAATGGCTCCGGCAGTGATAAATCCTGCGGCAGTTTAATCAGCGCTTATCTTGATACATTTATGCCGGTATCCGGTGATGTGTTAAATTCCCTGGCCGCTTATTTTGCCGCGTCCGCGTCATACAGCGCTGCCGTACTGGCAAAAAGAAGGAACGCAGAAAATTTGCCCGGCGAACTTGTTAACCTTGGAAAATACGCATCCGCGGCAGCGCAAAACGCGGGGCTTGAAAAAACCGGAGACGGCAGTGAAGCTGCCGCCGTAGTCCTGGAAAAGGCCTGTAATTTTGAAATAAAGCTGCTGTTTGGTGATTTTATTAAGCATCTATTGACAACAATCTCGGACAGTCAGAAAATAACGTCCCCCGGTCAGGTTAATGTAACAGGATTCCTGGAATTATGGCGGACCTGCGCAGCGGAGGCTGCTGACGCGGTTCTGGTTTATAACCAAAATATTACCCTGGTGCTGGAACAGTTGTTTTTAAAAGTAAGCAGGGGAATGGCCCAAATTTAAAAATGTATGCGTCAATTTATAAAACGTGCGCTTCAGAAACTTAATGTTTTAACCCCTGAACAGATTCAGGATGTGTTCCTGTCGGCGACAACAGAGATCGCCCGGCTGGAAACTGTTCTTGATTCCCTGTCTGTAGGAATTCTGGTTTGTGATACCGGCCACAACCTGATACTGGCAAATAAATACGCATTAAGGCTGCTGCCGATTAACTCATTTGAACAGGAACGCGAACCGGTGTGGAATGTAATCGGCGATAAAAAAGTCGCGGCTTTTCTGGAGACGACATTAGAATCCGGAGACAAGGCGGAGGAATGGGAATTTAACGCCGAACTTGGCGGGAGGACCAGACAGTTCAGTCTGTCGGTCTGGCCCCTGGTTCAGAAACGCCAGGTAACCGGTTCGCTGATCCATGTAGCGGACATAACCGAAAAACGCAGCCGCGAAGCCAGAATGCGGCGTATGGAAAGTCTTGCAAGCCTTACTACCCTTGCCGCCGGAGTCGCGCACGAAATTAAAAATCCGCTTGGGTCACTGTCGATTCATGTTCAGCTAATACAGAAAGCGCTGCGCGCCTGCCATGCCGAAACGGACGGCAAGTCTGCCGATGGTAAATCTGCCGGCGGCAGGTCCGGGAAGAATAAAAAAAATTCAGGATGCAGGACGCATCTGGATTCCATGGACAGATACATTAATGTTATTAACGAAGAAATAGAACGGCTTAACCAGATAGTGGTGGATTTTTTATTTGCGGTGCGTCCGATGGATCTGGATCTGCGTCTCAAAAATATTAATATCCTCCTTTCTGAATTGGCGGAATTTGTTTCCTATGAACTTAAGGCGGCAAAAATCGAATGTGTTATCGACCTGGCGCAAAACCTCCCCGCGATTAATTTTGATGAGCGTTACATGAAACAGGTTTTTCTGAATCTTATAAAAAATGCCATCGCGGCAATGCCTGACGGCGGAAAACTTTTTATCAAAACCGAAACCAATGACTCGGATATTTGCATAATTGTAGCGGATACAGGAACGGGCATTCCCGAAGAAAACCTGGTTAAAATTTTTGAACCTTATTATACAACTAAAGAAACCGGCACAGGCCTGGGACTCACCCTTGTTTTTAAAATAATCCGGGAACATAACGGAGAAATCAATGTACATTCGGTTATGGGCGAGGGGACGGTTTTTATAATTACCATGCCGGTTCCGCAAAAGGAAACGCGGCTGCTGGAGGCTCCCGATGAAGTATAAATTATTGATAGCCGACGACGAAAAAAACATACGCGAAGGCCTTGCAGAATCTTTTACCATGGACGGATACGATGTCGCGGAAGCGGCCGACGGCGCGGAAGCATGGAAACTTTTTGGCAAGGGCGACATTGATTTAGTTATAACCGATTTGCGGATGCCGGGGCTTTCCGGCGAAGATTTTTTAAAACGTATACAGGCTGAAACACCGGGTCTTCCGGTTATTATACTGACAGGCCACGGTTCGGTCGCCGGCGCTGT
>WQZG01000137.1 GCA_009780855.1 Treponema sp. | reverse complement strand
GGAAAAATTGTTCTGGAAATAAACGACAGCAAAAAAGACCACGATAACAATGGCCTGCGGCAGGATGCCCCTTTTAAAATCGTTTATGTATTCGCCTTTTTTGGAAAAAATATGCGCAAGGTAAAAAGGCATAGTCAGCTTGATTAATTCCGAAGGCTGGAAAGTTAACCTCGGTTCGCCCGGATTCTGCGGACTGCTGCCTATACCTATCCATCTGGTAGCGCCGTTTTTTTCCACGCCGATGCCCGGAATAAATGGCAGCAGACAGGCAATAAATGTAACCGCTACCATAAGCGGAATAAATTTGCGCAGCATCTGCAGATTAATCCTGGAAAAAATAAAGAACAGGACAATGCCGATAACGGCGAGCCAGGCCTGACGCGTAAAGAAAAAAAGGCCGTCCAGGAAGAACCGCTGGGCCTGGTAATATGAAGCCGAATACAGGGTAACCAATCCCCATCCTGTAAGGAGGATCACTGTTGCCACAAATATATGGTCAACATGAGAGGCGCCTTTTGTATCGGTTTCAAACCAGCTTAAAAAACCCATATCCTTCCCGTTACTGTATTTTTAATGTAGATAACGCAATAATCGCAAACAGCCCGCCCAATATCCAAAAGCGGATAACAACCTTGGTCTCTGCCCATCCGGATAATTCAAAATGATGATGGATGGGCGCCATTTTAAACACCCTCTTTTTGCGGAGCTTGTATGAAACCACCTGTATAATTACCGAGGCGATCTCCATTACAAAAACCCCGCCGACAATAAGCACAAGGATTTCTTTTTTTATTATCAGCGATACTATCGCAATAACTCCGCCCAAAGGAAGGCTCCCGACATCTCCGATAAAAACTTCGGCCGGGTGAGCATTGAACCACAAAAAGCCCACGCAGGCGCCGACCAAAGCCAGGCAAAAAACCGTAAGCTCGCCGGCGCCGGCAATGTAGGGAATACCAAGATATTCAGAATAGTCGACACGGCCTGTAAGATAGGTCAGAAGCGTTAATGTAATAAAAACCAAAATCATGATACCGGCAAGCAGACCATCCAGTCCGTCGGTAAAATTGACAGCGTTGGATTCGCCCATAATCAAAAGAATGCCGAAAGGTATCCAGAGGATTCCCATATCGGCTACCGGATTTTTAAAGAAAGGCAGGTAGAGGTAAGTCGATCCTTCCTCACCGTAAATATAAAGGATCACCATTACAACAAGGGCTACAGCGAACTGGCCGGCAAGTTTGGCCCAGCCGGAGAGACCATCGGAATTGTGCCTGGTGACCTTAAGGTAATCGTCCATAAAACCAATAAGGCCCAGAGCGACAAACGCGCCCAACGTAAGCCATACCCTCCAGCTTCCCAGGTCCATCCAGATAAGCATGGAAATAACAACAGACAGAATAATGAAAGCGCCGCCCATGGTCGGTGTGCCGGCTTTTGCCAAATGGGTCTGCGGACCGTCGGCCCTTATGGATTGGCCAACATGTAATTTTTTTAAGGCTTCGATAATAACCGGACCGAACAGGAAACAAATTAACAGGGTAGTAAGAGCGGCATAAGCGCTGCGGAAGGTCAGATACTGAAACACGTTGAATGGAGTAAAATATTTTACCAGAGGGAATAAAAATTCTCTTAACAATTTTGCCCTCCGGTTCCATTTACATTTGCGGCCCGCACTTCATCACCGGTAATTACCGGAGTTAATTCTTCCAGGGCGCATCCCCGCGAACCTTTAAGCAATACCAAATCGCCCTGTTTTATAAATGATCCCAGCGCCTGTTTTAATTCGTCCATTTTTACTGTCTTAAAATATTTTTTACCGCCGGCTGTTAATTGTTCCGCGGCGGCTTCTGTTTCTGCTCCGTATAAAAAAACCATCTCTGCATTTGAACGGGAAAGAAGCAATCCCATCTGCCTGTGGGCGTCTTCGCTTATACCGCCAAGTTCCAGCATGGAGCCGATTATGTAAACCTTGCGGCCGGGCCATTCAACACTGTCGCAATAGGAAAGAGCAGCCTCAAGACTCTCCGGGTTGGAATTGTAGCAATCCCTAATCAGGGTGACTTTCCCGTTAAAAATTTCTCCCCTGCCAAAAAGCGGCTTAACAGACCGCAGCCCTTCTGCAGCGCTTTTATCGCTTACAGATAATTCCCGGGCGATTGCCAGAGCGGCCAGCGCGTTTTTAAAATTAAAAGCACCCGGCAGCGGGAAATTAATTTTTTCACCGGCCCAAAAAATTTCCGTACCGGCAAGGCCCAGACTGCGGCAGGATTCCAATTGCGCAAAACTGTCCTGTCCGTAAAAAATAATTTTGCCCGCAACATTCGCGGCAAGAAAATCCTTAAACTCATCTTCCGCCGGTATCAGGGCTTTTTGGGTTCCGTTAAACCGCGAAAAAATTTGTTTTTTTTCTTCAGCTATTGCCTGCCGGCTGCCGAGAATTCCGATATGGGCGGAACCGACATTTGTGATCAGTGCAATGTCAGGATTAAGCACCCCGGCCAGTTCGGCAATCTCCCCCCGCCGGTTCATTCCTGCTTCAAAAATTCCGGCTTCGTGTTCTTCCCGTACATTAAATACCGAAAGGGGCAGCCCTGTTTCTGAATTCAGGTTACCGCTGTTGCAAATGACCTTTTTTTCCCTGCTGATTACTGCGGCGGCAATTTCTTTTGTAGTGGTTTTTCCGGCAGACCCGGTTATGGCGATTTTAATAAGTTTAGGGAATTTGCGCAGATATATCGCGGCAGCATTTTGCAGACCAGTCAATGTGTTTTCAGCGGCGAGCAATGTTTTGTTCCGGGCTTTTGCCAGGCTTACAATGTTAAATGATTCCAGTCTGGATTTTGCCGCCATGATACCGGAGGCCCCCGCCTTAAGGGCCGCCTCGATAAATGAATGGCCATCAACGGCTGTACCTGTCAGGGCGACAAAAAGAGCTCCCGGCAGGATTTTTCTGGAATCAATGCTTACACTGCTAAATCCCCTGTCTGTTCCGCTGCAGAGCACGGAAAAACCAGGAGACAAAGACAGTTCATCATAAGTCATCAGCAGAGATTCCATAAAAAAAATTATCTCCCCTCAATCCATATTTGCAGTACATTCTGCGGTTTTATTTTTTCAAGTTTTAAATCGTTAACAGCGATATTTTCCACAACTTCTGCGGAAGTAATTGTTGCAATGCCGGCTATAAGTTTTTTATTGTTTTCTACCCAATCCTGCTGGGCTGCCTCAAGGGTCCTGGTTTGTTTTTCCAGATCCGAGTAACGGATCGACTGCCAGGCGCAAATGCCCAGGAACAAGGGAATTGTCAAAACCATAAAATACAGCAGTATGCATCGCCTAAACATTTTCATTCATCCTTAATTTTTACAGCTGCCCGCAGCCTTGCGCTCCGGGATGGGGGATTCGCCTTTATCTCATCCGGGCCGGGGGTAATCCCTTTTTTGGCCAGGATATCAACAATTGGACACCCTCTACATTTACATATCGGCGTACCCGGAGGACAGATACAATCTCTTGCCTTTTCCCTAAAAAAATTCTTTACGATCCTGTCTTCCAGCGAATGAAAACTGATAACCCCAATTCTTCCGCCCGGCTTTAAAACCTTAAGGCTGTTTTCCAGAAGCGTTTCCAGCCCTGAAAGTTCACCGTTAACCGCAATCCGGAGCGCCAAAAAAGTCCTGGTAGCAGGGTGGACCGGTCCGTGCCTGTATTCTTTTGGCACCGCGTGTTCCACGATTTTCGCCAATACCGCGGAACTCTCAATCGCAGCGGCCGTTCTTGCCCTGACGATTTCTCCTGCGATACGCCTGGAAAAACGTTCTTCGGCATTAATGTACAGCAAATCCGCCAGTTCTTTTTCCGGCAGATTATTAACCAGGGCAGCCGCGCTGTTCCCGTTTGCAGGATCGATCCTCATGTCAAGAGGTTCATCCCGTAAAAAACTGAATCCCCTGCCGCTTTTTTCGTAATGGTACAGGCTTACTCCCAAATCTATCAGAATCGTATCGGGCCTTCTTTCCTGGTTATATTCTCCAAAAAAATCATACGACCATCCGGAAAACAGCCTGATCCGATCTCCAAAATCTTTAAGCCTGTACCCGGCGATTTTTAAAATCTCCGGATCAGCGTCAATACCGATAATTTTTAACTTCTTAAACCGTGATAAAAACTGAAAACTGTGCCCCCCCTCCCCGAGTGTGGCGTCAATCATCAGTTCGTCATCATTGCGCGGCGCCAATAACTCAAGAACCGCGTCCGCAAGAACCGGGGTATGTATCGCCGGCACATTGTCTGTCAACGCAGGTTACCGCTGAACAGGGCAGCCGGCCCGATTTCTTCCAAAACCTCCTGTATTTGAGCCTCGTTGGCTTTCTCATACGCCTTGTACTGTTCGGAATCCCAGATTTCCAGATGATTTACAACCTCAAGGATCTTGCAATCACGGGATAAGCAGGCAAAATCCCGCAGACTCTGGGGGATTGCGATTCGGCCTGCCTTGTCGATTTCGATTTCAGCTTTTGGCGCTATAAACTGATGCTGAATCGACAATTGCTTGGTAAAGGACTGGTTGGCGGAATTAAGCAGATTTTTTGAAAAATCCTCCCATTCCCTGTGCATAAAAACCCAGACGCTCCGGGTAATTCCCTTTGTTAAGATGAGACTGTTTTCAGAAAAGCTTCCTCTGATTTTTACAGGTAAACTAATTCTGCCTTTGTCATCAAGGGTGCTCAGGTACTCCATACCACTTTTTCCTAATTATTCCCAATATTTTCCACTTTTTTACATTATTATTAAAGAAATTCACTTAGTCAAGACAAAAGTCAGAAAAAATTATGAATAGTAGACATTTTTTTCTGGTCTACTATACATATGTAGGGTGATTTAATTTTAAGGGGCTTTGCGGTAATCTTTTCCCATGTACATGGAAGATTTTTACATAGTATTTCCCGAGGGCGATGTCCAGGAAGTACCGGGAAGAATCAGGCTGAATACCCTGGTCGATGTAAACGGCAGTCCTGTTCCCCTCCCCCTTCCCACAAACCGGATGATTGTCTTCCGGGTAGCAAGAGTACAGCAGAAGGAAATCAAAGGTTCAAGCGAAACCTACCATTATCTTGAACTGATGAGCGCCGGTGAGCTTCTGGAATATTGTGAATAGTATAGGCACATATAAAGAAAGCAGCCTCCACCGTTCGTTAAAATTCCGTTACTCCGATCCCGGCGAAACTGAAGTAAAAGTCGGCGGTTACGTCTGCGACGGCCGGTCTCAAACCGGCGAACTCATAGAAGTGCAAACCGGGAGTTTTGGCCCGTTAAAAGAAAAAATAGAAAAATTAACCCGGGACCAAAAAATCCGGATCATTTACCCTGTAATAAAAAACAAATATATAGAAGTTTATGATACCAAAGACAAACTTTTGCGGCGGCGCAAGAGCCCGGGCAAAGGCAGCATCTGGGATGTCTTTAACTGCCTCCTCTACGCGCCGCAGTTATGCCTGGCGCCAAAAGTAACCCTGGAGTTGGTATTGCTGGACATCGCCGAAAAAAGAAGGGACGACGGCAAGGGAAGCTGGCGCCGCAAGGGAATCACAATAGAAGACAAAGTCCCCATTGCCTGGTACGAGTCGATAGAAATAAAAAAACCCAAAGATTATTTTTTATTCCTGCCGTTTAAAAAGGACGAAGAAATTACAGTAAACAGCCTGAGCGAAAAAGCCGGTATTTCTGCCCCATTGGCAAGAAAATGTTTATACGTGCTGAACAAGGCGGAGCTTATTGAACGGACCGGGAAACGGGGAAATGCTTATTTGTATAAAAGAAAAGTTAAAAGCTAAAAGGGGAGAGGTGAAAAAAGGTCGCGATGAATCAGGGGCAACGATTGACAGTTGCGCTGATTACCGTCAGGCCCCTCACACACCCAGCTTTCAATTACCGAATTGCATCTGTAAAAAGTTAAAAGCTATTTGGGTTAGAATTGACAAAGAAATAATATAATCATATACGACTTTACATATTTCTAATTTTCAGCTATATATAGACTATATTATATCAATGAATTAGAGGTTCTTGTATGAATATGGTAAAAAGATTTGTTATTATTGTGTTTTTTGGATTTATTGGTATAGGGATTATTTCGGCCCAATCTTATGGAGAAATTTTAATGCTTAATTCAATGGCAATTTATGAAGATTATGGATTGAAATATAACGTTGAAAATAAATTTTACTATTTTAACAATAAAACCGTAAGATATTTTGTTGATGATCAGATAGGAATTATGCATTTGAATCCGACTGGTGAAATTTACATTAAAGTCAATCGTGATAATTCAGGTAAAATAATCAATATTGTGGAATTGACGCCTGAAGAATACATAATAGTTGTAGATATTTTGAGTGAAATGGATATGAAAAATGTTATTTTGAATGCACGTAGAATAGAATTGATGGAAACAAGAGAACGTTTATTACAAAATAGAAATCAAATGATTCCAGTACCGAATTTTTATTAAATGAATAAAAATAATATTGCAGTTTTGGTTAGCTGGAATTTTAAACAAATAGTAAATTTAGGCAGAATAAAATTATTTAATTCAGTAAATTTGAAAGAGGGCTATAGTATTTTGGAAATACGGAGTCCAAGGGAGGTAATAG
>WQZG01000136.1 GCA_009780855.1 Treponema sp. | reverse complement strand
ACCCGGGTGCTTTGGGCGCTTATAAAAGAAAAACTTCTGCTTCCGTTTGTGGAATTAAAAACCGAATACTACGATCTGGGCATAGCCAACAGGGATGCGGCCGACGACGCTGTTACCGCTGAAGCTGCCAATGCTATCGGGCGGCTTGGGGTTGGAGTCAAGTGCGCGACCATTACAGCAACAACGGCAAGACAAAAAGAATATAACCTTAAGAAACTGCTGCCCAGTCCGAACGCGACTATTAGGGCGATCCTGGACGGCACGGTATTCAGAAAGCCCATACAGGTTTCAAATATTTCCCCTTCAATAAATACATGGAAAAAACCTATTGTAATCGGGCGGCATGCCTACGGCGATGTTTACAAAAACGCGGAAATGTACATTCCCGGCCCCGGTACTGTGGAGATGGTTTACACGGCAAAAGACGGGGCGCAGAAAAAAATTATGGTCGCAGATATGAAGGGCCCGGGTGTGGTGCAGGGTATGCACAACCTGGATGAGTCCATTATGAATTTTGCGCGCTCATGTTTTCTCTACGCGCTTGACGAAAAAATTCCGGTCTGGTTTGCGGCCAAAGATACAATTTCCAAAACCTATGACGGCAGGTTCAGGGATATTTTTGAGGATGTTTTTAATACTGAATTTAAAATACCGTTTGAAAAAACCGGCATCAGTTATTATTACACCCTGATCGACGATGCTGTAGCACGGGTTGTCAAAGGCGAAGGCGGGTTCCTGTGGGCCTGCAAAAATTACGACGGCGATGTGATGAGCGATATGGTAGCAAGCGCGGCCGGAAGTCTTGCCATGATGACCAGTGTCCTTTATTCCCCGTCGGGCGCGGTTGAGTACGAGGCCGCCCACGGTACTGTGCAGCAGCATTATTACCGCTGGCAAAAGGGCGAAAAAACCAGCACCAATCCGGCGGCCCTGATTTTTGCCTGGACAGGAGCCCTGGCCAAACGCGCCGAACTTGATAAAACACCGGAGCTTGCATTGTTTGCCCGCAAACTGGAAGCGGCTGTTTTACAGACTATCGAATCCGGCGTTATGACAGGAGACCTTGTAAAACTGGCAAATCCGGCGCCGTCGGGCTTTTTGAATTCCTGGGACTTTATTGACGCTGTCGCAGGCAAGCTGTCTGTTTAAAGCGGTTGTTTGCATAAAGCAGCTGCCTGCCTGACATATTTAGGAATAAAAAAGTCAAAAATGTCGTTTTTTGAAAGTATGTAAAGCCAAAAAAACGATAAAATATAAAATTCTGTTCCTAAAAATCATTTCCTCTTGACATTTTTTTAATCAAGTACGATTATTGTCCCATGAAACAAACGAACGATATACATACTATACAGAGGCGGGCGGCCAAACTGATACTGGAGGACGGCTCGGAGTTTTCCGGCTGGTCATTCGGCAAGGCCCGCTCCCAGGCTGGAGAAGCGGTCTTTACATCGGCCATGACAGGTTTCCCGCTTACACTGACAGATCCGGGCTACAGGGGCCAGATACTGGTATCAGCCTACCCCATTATCACCGACTGTCCTGTACCGGTTAATCCAAAAACCGGCGAAACAGCGCTTGACCAATTCGGCCTCCCTGACGAACTGGAATCTTCTTCTTTGCAGATCGCAGGATTTGTGGTATCGGAGATATGTGAAGATCCGCAGGCAGGCGCCGGGCAGATGTCCGGTAAAGATATGCAGACTTTAAGCAGCTGGCTGGATAAAAGCGGCATACCCGGTATCTATGGCATTGATACCAGGGCAATAGTTTTAAGACTGCGGAACCAGGGGGTTATGCGCGCAAAGATTCTTGTTGACGGTTCAAGGGATGTTACCCTGGATTCAGGAATTGTCAGCAATCCGGTTGAAGAGGTTTCGGTAAAAGAAGCGGTAAATTATGGACCGGCAGCCGGCGGATCAAAAAAAGCGGAACCGTTAAAAATCGCCCTTATAGACTGCGGCGTAAAAGCCGGCGCAATACGCTGCCTGTTAAACAGGAATGCCAGGGTAATCCGGCTGCCCTGGAACCACGATTTAAAAGATATTGATTTTGACGGCCTGGTTTTATCGGGCGGGCCCGGTGATCCAAAAGCCTGCGGCAGAACCATCGCCACTGTACGCCGCGCCTTTGATTTAAAAAAACCGATCTTTGGGATAGGGCTGGGAGCGGCGATTATGGCCATGGCCGCAGGCGCCGATATTTACAAGCTGCCCTACGGACACCGCGGATGCAGCCAGCCCTGCCATGAACAGGGGACCGAACGCTGTTATGTTACAACCCAGAATCACGGTTACGCGATCAGGGCAGAGAGCATGCCAAAGGGCTGGGACACCTGGTTTATAAACGCCAACGACAATTCAATCGAAGGCATTAAGTCAAACCGATACCCGTTTTCCGCGGTAATGTTTCAGCCGGAAGCCTGCCCCGGCCCTAAAGACACAGAGTTTTTATTTGACAGATTCCTGACCCAGGTAAAGGATGCAAAAAAATGACAACATTAAAAGACAAACCAAAAAAAGTCCTGGTCCTTGGATCGGGCGGATTAAAAATCGGCCAGGCCGGTGAGTTCGATTATTCGGGCTCCCAGGCGTTAAAGGCCCTGCGGGAAGAAGGAATCAAAACCGTTCTTATTAACCCGAACATCGCGACAATCCAGACCAGCGAGGGCATGGCGGATTCAACATATTTTTTGCCTGTAACTCCCGAATTTGTAAAACAGGTAATTGAAAAAGAAAAACCTGACGGCCTGTTCCTTTCTTTTGGCGGGCAGACAGCGCTTAACTGCGGAGTCGCCCTGGAGAAGGACGGCGTCCTTTATAAATACGGTGTAACGGTCCTGGGCACCCCGGTCAAAACGATAGAAGACACAGAAGACCGCGAACTCTTTATCGACAGACTCAACGAGATCAGCGCCCTTACCCCGCGCAGCTTTGCCACTACCGATACCGACGCTGCCGCCGAAGCCGCAGTTAAAATCGGCTATCCTGTGATGATCCGCATCGCCTACGCGCTGGGCGGTTCAGGATCAGGCATTTGTAAAAACGAAGCTGAACTGCGGCGCCGCTGCGACAGGGCCTTTGCCCACTCGCCCCAGGTTCTTGTTGAAGAATGGCTGGGCGGCTGGAAGGAAATCGAGTATGAAGTTGTGCGGGATAAATACGACAACTGCATCACAGTCTGCAATATGGAAAATATTGATCCGCTTGGAATCCATACAGGCGAAAGCATAGTCGTTGCCCCATGCCAGACATTAAACGATCGCACAGGCCAGAAACTGCGCAATATCGCCATTGCCGTAATCCGCCATTTGGGCATTGTCGGGGAATGCAATATTCAGTTTGCCCTTGATCCGTTCTCCGACGATTACCGGATCATCGAAGTGAACGCAAGGCTTTCCAGATCATCGGCCCTCGCGTCAAAGGCGACAGGTTACCCGCTCGCATTTGTCGCGGCAAAAATCGCACTGGGTTACAGCCTAACCGAGATCAGCAACAGCATTACCAAAACAACAAAATCCTGTTTTGAGCCTTGCCTGGATTACCTGGTCATAAAAATGCCGCGATGGGATTTGGCCAAATTCAAGAACGTTGATGTCCGCATCGGCTCAGAGATGAAGTCTGTCGGCGAAGTAATGTCAATCGGCCGCAGTTTCGAAGAAACTTTGCAGAAGGCTCTGCGGATGACAGGTACCGGAGCTCCCGGCCTTACAGCCGATGATTCGATGTGCGGCGCGGGCAGGAACAACATGAGGGAAGCGCTGCAGAAGCCAACCGACCGCCGTATTTTTATTGTTTACCGTGCGTTAAAAGAAGGCTGGAGTGTTGACCGGATATATAAGCTGACAAAAATCGACAAATGGTTTTTGTACCGCATCGCCAATGTATTAAAGACCGAGATGGAGATCAGGGGGGCAGCGGAGGCCTCAATTTCCGGAACCTCGGTTCCGGGAACTGCAGGCCGGAGCGCGGGGGGGCCGGAAGGCAAAAGTTCCGGTGAGGCAAAGACAGTAAGGAAACAGGCCCCCCTCCCAAAGCCATCTGATATTCTGGACCGCTCGCTGCTCGCCAGCGCAAAACGCCTGGGATTCTCTGACGCCCAGATTGGATCATTTATTGGATACGGTGAATCGGAGATCAGGAGCCTGCGCGAAGAATACCGGATTAAGCCGGCTGTCAAACAGATTGACACAATGGCAGGAGAGTTCAGCGCAAAAATAAATTACCTGTATATGACCTACGGCGCCGCCGAGTCGCCCTCCCCTGCCGCCGATGATATTACGCCGTCCGGCCGCGGAGTCATGACGCTGGGATCGGGCGTTTACCGGATCGGGAGCAGCGTCGAATTTGACTGGTGCTGCGTGAACGCTGTTGAGACCGCGCGCAAACTGGGGCGATTTACGATCATGGTCAACTGCAATCCGGAGACTGTTTCTACCGATTATGACATGTGCGACAGGCTTTATTTTGAGGAACTGAGTCTTGAACGTGTGCTGGACATTTACGAGAAGGAAAGACCGGACGGGATTATTCTTTCGATGGGCGGGCAGATTCCGAACAACCTCGCGACCAAACTGTATTCCGCCGGAGCGGTAATTTACGGAACCAGCACCCAGTCAATTGACAATGCCGAAGATCGCAACAAGTTCTCCGCGCTGCTGGACAAACTGGGCATTGAGCAGCCCATGTGGAAGGAGCTCATTGATCCGGAATCGGCCAAGGCCTTTGCAAAAGAAGCCGGCTACCCCGTCCTTGTACGGCCCAGTTATGTGCTGTCGGGTGCAGCCATGAACGTAGCATGGAACGATGACAGCCTGCTGAAATTTCTTGAGCTGGCGGCCGATGTTTCCCTGGACCATCCGGTGGTCATTTCCAAGTATATAGAAAACTCAAAAGAAATTGAAATTGACGCGGTTGCCAAACACGGGGAAATATTGTTTGACGCCATTACCGAACATATTGAAAACGCCGGCGTACATTCCGGCGACGCAACGGTGGTTCTGCCGGCGCAGAGACTGTATATAGAAACCATCCGCAAGATACGCCACATAGCGCACGAGATCTCCGCGGCACTTGATATTACAGGACCGTTCAATATTCAGTTTTTGGCGCAGCGGAACAAGGTGCAGGTTATTGAATGCAACCTGCGATCGTCAAGGAGCTTCCCCTTCTGTTCAAAGATAAGCCGCGTAAACATGATCGAACTTGCGGTAAAGGCGATGCTTGACGAACCTGTTGAAAAAGTTACGACGTCCGCCCTGGACCTCAAATGGGTAGGAGTCAAAGCCGCCCAGTTCAGCTTCTCCAGGCTGCACGGCGCCGACCCGGTAAGCGGCGTCGAAATGGCCTCCACCGGTGAAGTCGGCTGCATCGGCAGCGAGATCGGAGACGCCCTGCTAAAGGCCATGCTGTCGGTCGGTTACAGGATTCCCAAAAAACGCATATTGCTGTCAACAGGCCCCATCGAAGAAAAGTTATCGTTCCTGGATTCCGCAAGAAAACTGGTGGAAATGGGTTACGAATTATGCGCTTCAAGGGGAACAGCCAAATTCCTTACGGTGAACGGAATCCCTGCTGAAGCTTTTAACTGGCCGCTTGAATCCAGGGAACCTAATATCGCGACCCTGATCAAGGACAGAAAAGTTGACATGATAATCAATATACCCAAAAACAACAGGGACACTGAACTCAAAAACAATTATATAATACGGCGGCTGGCCGTAGATTTCGAGATCCCGCTGTTTACTAACATCAAGGTGGCCAGGGAGTTTATTGACGCCATAGTTATCTTAAAGCAGAAGCCGCTGGAGATTAAGGCGTGGAATGAATATTGTTAACCAATTTGCATCCATGCGAATTGGTTAACTTGGAGTTTTACCAAAGGTAAAACTCCAGTCTAAAGCTTTTATATCACCGCCATACATGGCGGGCATCCGTGCAGATTAAATGCCACCATGCGGCGGCTTGGCATCATCCTTGGCGGGGCATCTGTGGCGCCATTTTAATTAAATTTACGTTAAATAACGTAAATTTTGATCAAAAAAATTACGTTAATTGACGTAATTTGGCTATTTCTGCAATTTCTTCTTCCTCAAAACAATGGGTGAAGATGACATAAAAATTGAACACAGGGAGAAAATGAAAGATTTAACAGATGATGAATATGACAGGTTGGACGAAAAATGGACAAAAACAATACCAAAAGTTGGTCCAAATGGTTCAGGTTATTTTTCAAAGCACAAAGCTGCAGCTCGTACAGTAACTATTGACGATTTTACTGCGGACTACCTGATGGTAAAAGCTATGGATACCCATCAGACGCCTGCAGAAATAATCCGGGAAATGGTACAAGAGCGGATATCAGCATGGGCGGGACATTAAATTTTAAATTTTCCCCTTTCCATTATTAATTAGTGTCTGTCCACAAAGTCGGTCACTTTGTGGACAGACTTTGCATTTTCTCGCCTAAAGGCTGCGAAAATGCTACATTCAATGTAGTCTGTCCATAATGTGTCTACATTATGGACAGACTCTAATTAGTTGAGGTTTGTGGTTAAACTTCAAATTGCTGTCTTGTTGTAGAATGGCTCTGTTGCAGAATGGCTCTGTTGAAAATCAGTGAAAATGTCCCCTATTGCGTTCAATAGAAATGTCCCCATCCAGTTAAAAATCAATAGAAATGTCCCCCTGCCAAAGGAGGACATATTTATTACTCAATCATCAAACATT
>WQZG01000135.1 GCA_009780855.1 Treponema sp. | reverse complement strand
TTAAAAATCATGTCATATGTTGGGACTGCGAAAAAACAAAAGATAAATCCTTATGAAGCAATTCGACAGGCTATTTTAGGAAATCCTGATATCATTTTTGCTAGATAGTCCTGAACAGTCACGAATATCGTTAAATAACGTAAAAACCGGCAATAATAAAAATTTATGCCATAATAATATTATTTGGTGAGGCAAAAATTTATGTACCTGATTAAGTACCTGCGGGGTGTCATCGAACCAAAGGTTCGGGGGAAATCCGTAGCGCGATCGAGCGATGACAGGCCCCCGGGAAAATTTTACAGGGTGAATAAATTTTTGTACAGACAGACTTGAATGGAATGTCATATTTCAAGTAATATAAATTAATGAAAATCTGGCTAAAACTGTTTCTTGGTTCACTTTTGGGCGTAATTGCCGGAATTTTACTTCCTTACAATAACCAGAATGTCCTTGACGCGCTTGCCTGGCTGGAACGGCTTGCAATCGGGATTGGCCGCTATGCCCTTGTGCCCATGCTGTTTTTTTCCCTGACAGTTGCCGTATATGAACTTCGCCAGGACGGCCAGTTCTGGCGGCTCGCTTTTCATTCTTTTATTCTTATAATCGGCTGTGCAGTTTTTGTTATTACAGCGGGAATTCTTGTAACCCTGATTTTCCCGCCTTCCAGGATCCCCATATTGATCGAAGAGCAGATGCAGATGGTTTCGCTCAATACAGCCGACAATTTTATTGACCTTTTCCCGTCGAACATGTTCTCTGCGCTGGCCGGCGACGGCGTGTACATGATGCCGGTATATGTTTTTGCTTTTTTCCTGGGTATGGGGCTTTCTTACGACCGAAATTATACCAAACCCGTAATTTCCATGGTTGATTCCCTTTCAAGGATTTTTTACTATATAGCTTCTTTTTTCTCCGAGATTCTGGCCATTGTGATGATCGCATTAAGCGCTTACTGGGCTGTCCGTTTTCATAATGTGATGCGCGCCGACATATTCGGCAACATCATCGCCCTGTTCGGAATATTTACCGCGGTCTTTGCGTTTGGAATTCTGCCGCTGTTTCTCTATTTTATTAAACCAAAATGTAATCCCTGGGTTGTTCTTTACGGTTCCCTGGGCCAGGCCATCGCAGCGTTTTTTTCGGGAGATATTAATTTCACGCTGCCGGTAATCTTCAGGCACTTAAAGGAAAACCTGGGAATCAGGCGGCGGTCCAGCACCGTTACCATGACATTCTTTACAATCTTTGGCCGGGCCGGCAGCGCGATGATTGCGGCTGCCGCGTTCATTGTAATAATTCAGTCCTATGTGAGCCTTGAAATAACCGCGCTGGATGTCTTTATCATAGGCGCCCAGGCTTTTCTGATTTCTTTCCTGCTTGCGCGCTGTCCCGGAAACGGCGCCTATATGGCTTTGGCCGCCCTTTGCGCTGCTTACGGCAAAGGCTACGAATCCGGTTATCTTATACTTAAACCAATTGCCTTTTATCTTATATCACTGGGAACTTTCCTTGACATAATGATCGCGACTTTTGCCTCCCATGCAATCGCCAGATTAAACGGATTCCAGGAAGACAAGCGCATTGATCATTTTATTTAAATCACAGGTGAAACAATTATGGATCAACAAACACAATTAACCGCAGAATTTATCGGCTCCCTTAAAGTTGACGAGACTCAATTAATCAAACACTGCGGTTCTGACCTGGGCATAAGCGTGAACCAGGTATCGGCGGTTATCGGACTGCTTGCAGAAGGAAGCACCGTGCCGTTCATTGCCCGTTACCGCAAGGAAATGACAGGCTCCCTTGACGAAGTGCAGATCCGCGATATCGAACACGGATTTAACGCCGGCAAAAATCTTGAAACACGGCGTATTGAAATCATCAGGGGAATTTTTGAACAGGGTAAACTCGATGACCTTCTCTACGCCAATATCGTCAGGGCTGCGACTTTAACTGAGCTTGAAGATATTTACGCTCCCTACAAAAAGAAAAAGAAAACCCGCGGAATGGCCGCAGCCGAGAAAGGACTGCTGCCGCTGGCAACCGCCATGAAGGAACTTGAAGAAAAACCGCTGCGGGAAAAAGCGCAGGAGTTCATCATTATCAATGCTGAAAAACCGGAGCTCTCTGTGGCAAGCGCCGACGAAGCGCTGCAGGGGGCCATGGATATTATTGCCGAGCAGGTATCCCAGGATACCGAAAACCGCGCCTCCGTAAAATCTTTCTATATAAAAGACGGCAGAATCATCGTCAAGGCTGTTGTCAAGGAAGGCGTTGACGCCGAAGAAGCCAGGAAGACCAGCGCCTACCAGATGTATTGGGATTACACGGAGCCGCTTTCCCAAATTAAGCCGCATCGTATTCTTGCCGTTAACCGCGGAGAAAGGGAAGGCGTTCTTGATGTAACAATCGACGTTGACGATAATACCGCCGTGATGCTGCTGCAGGGCAAATATGTTCTTAACAACGATTACCACAAAACCGCGATCGAAGACGGCCTCAAGCGGCTTCTGTCTCCGGCGGTTATCCGGGAGATCCGCGGGGATCAGAGCGATACAGCCGACGATCACGGCATAGGCGTCTTTAGTCAGAACCTTAAAAACCTGCTGATGCAGCAGCCCATCAAGGGCAGGCGTGTAATGGGAATTGATCCCGGCATTCGCACCGGAACCAAGTGCGCGTTTCTGGACGATACTGGCAAGTACCTGGGCAGCATTGTCATTTTTAACCACAAAATTGAAGAAGCCAAACTGCTGATTCTTGAGGGCATTAAAAAATACGATGTCCAGTTAATCGCCGTTGGAAACGGTACCGGCAGCCGCGAAGTGCAGGAGATAGTTGTCAAAGTAATCGAAGAAAACAACCTTGAAGTTTTTTACACCGTGGTGGACGAAGACGGCGCCTCCGTATATTCGGCCAGCGATATAGCCCGCGAGGAATTCCCGGAACTCGATCTGACCATCCGGGGCGCGATTTCAATCGGGCGCCGCCTCCAGGATCCTCTTGCCGAACTTGTTAAAATCGATCCAAAGTCAATCGGCGTAGGCCTTTACCAGCACGATCTTAACCAGCGCAAACTCTCCGATTCCCTTGATGAAGTTGTAGCCTCTGTTGTTAACAATGTAGGCGTAAACCTCAACACAGCCAGCGTCTCGCTTTTAAAGTACGTGTCCGGAATCAACAGTTCCCTCGCGCGCAAAATCGTAGCGTACCGCAATGAAAAAGGGAAAATCGCCAGCCGCGATGAACTGGTCTCGGTACCCGGAATGGGTCCCAAAAGTTACGAGCAGTGCGCAGGTTTTTTAAAAATTCCTGAAAGTACTGAATCCCTGGACAACACCTGGGTTCATCCTGAAAATTACGCCGCCGCAAAAATTATCAGGCAGATGATTGACGCCGGCACTGTCACGGCCACCGGCGGTCTTTCTGCGGAGACTGCCGCGGAGTTAAAACAAAAGCACAACCTTGGTGACACAACCATCAGGGATATAATCGAAGAACTTAAAAAGCCCAACCGCGATCCCAGGGACGGATTTCCCAAACCGATAATTCAGAAAGGTCTTGTTACTTTTGAGGATCTTAAGGAAGGAATGACAGTTACCGGTAAAATAAAAAACGTCGTAGACTTTGGCGCTTTTGTCGACCTTGGAATAAAGGAAACCGCCCTTGTTCATATTTCTGAATTAAGCGATCGTTTTGTCAAAGACCCCATGGAACTGATAAAAGTCGGCGACATTCTGGAGTTCAGAATTATCGGCCTGGATCAGGATCGCCGCCGGATATCGCTTACCAGAAAAAGTGAAAAGCCAGCTGCTGATGCCAAAGCAGCGGCGCAGCCAAAACCGGTACAACAAAAACAAATGCCGCATATGCCGTCAGGAACACCGCCATCGCAGCCCGGAACGCTCCCGCAGCAAAGACCTGCTCAGTCAAGGCCGCCGCTGCGTCCGATGGCTCCGCAGCAAAGCACGCATCGTGAATCGTATAACGATTCACAGGACGATGGGACCATGTACAACCCCTTTGCCGATGCTTTCAAAAAAAGGAACGAGGTAAAAGAAAAGCGCAGATGACAGTACGCGAACAATTCAACGCGATTGCCAGCAGGCGAATCATGATACTGGACGGCGCCATGGGCTCGATGATTCAGGCGTGGCGCTCACAGGACAACAAGCCTCTTGAAGAAAAAGACTTCCGCGGTGATTTGTTTGCCGGGCATCCAAAATCATTGCGCGGCTGCAACGACGTTCTCTGTTTAACAAGGCCGGACATTATTACCGGCATACATGAGGCCTATCTGGAAGCCGGCGCCGATATTATCGAAACCTGCAGCCTTAACTCGACATCTGTCGGCCTTGCCGACTACGGCCTGGAAAAGCATGCTTTTGAAATCAGCAGAGCTGCCGCCTCTCTTGCTCGCAAAGCCGCGGATAAATACACCGCGACAGACAAAGACAAGCCCCGTTTTGTCGCAGGCAGCATGGGGAACACGCCCAGGAGCGCTGTCTTTACTCCTGACATGGACAATCCTGGTATGCGCCAGGTTACCTGGGACGAGCTTGAAGCCGCATATTACGAAAACGCACGGGGTCTTGTTGAGGGCGGGGCGGACTTCCTGCTTATAGAAACAATATTTGACGGCCTCAATGCCAAAGCTGCCCTGGCCGCGATTGGCCGTCTTGCCGTAAGGCTGGGCCGTGATGTTCCGGCCATGGTCTGCGCAACAGTAACCGAAAACGGCAGGCTCCTTACCGGCCAGACGGTGCAGGCTTTCTGCGCCTCCATGCTCCACGCTAATCCGCTTTCACTCGGGCTTAACTGTTCTTTTGGAATAGATAAATTAAGATCGCCGCTGGAAAAAATCGCGGCCTTTATTCCATGTCCGGTAATTTTTTATCCCAACGCCGGAATGCCTGACTCCTGCGGCCATTACAGCGACACCCCCGATATTATGGCCGCTGCCGCGGACCTGATAATGAAATCAGGTCTGGTTAACATAATAGGCGGCTGCTGCGGTTCCACCCCGGCCCACATAGCGGCCATTGCCAAAAACGCACAAAACTTTAAACCGCGGGAATTTTTTACCGCGAATCGTACCAAAGGTATGCACACGAACAAGATTGTTTTGGGTAACAAACAAATTTTTGCCGGTACGCAGATTCACGAAATTTCTTTAGATAAAAATTATTTACTTACAGTAAGCAATAAAATCTTCGGCAATGTTCCGTGGCAAACTGTTTTAGATAACGGGAATTTCGAAGAAGCCATTGAAATTGCCCGGGAGACTGCGGAAAAGGATTTACAGTTTCTGGCCGTCTGTACAGATAAAGCTCCTGACCCATTGGCCGCGGCCAGGAATTTTATTTTTTTAGCCTCAGCATATTCAGATTTGGCTGTGTTCCCGGTATTTATAAAAAGCAGCCGCTGGGATGTTATTGAAGAAGGGTTCAAATGTTTCCAGGGCTGCGGGCTTTACATGTATACCGGAACGCCGGCAGGGGAAGCGGACGCAATTAAGGAACATGAAATCTATCGATGCTTTGGGGCTGTGCGGGTTTAGGGATTGGGTTGGTTTTTAAACATAAGAGAGGTATGTGCTTGTTGAAATGAGAGTACGATCGCAAATTACATTGCCGAATGGAATATAAACCAACATCTGCTTCAGCCATTGAATTCTCAAAAGCGGGAAAATTGGAAGATTGGATACATTTGTTCTTGTGCGGAGAAGGAAAAAATAGAGCTTTTTCTGAGGGTTTAAAACTTGAATTGCGTAAATATTATCATCCAAAAATGTTGGAACTAAATAGATTTGAACGATGCTGCGGTCCTGAAGAAGAAATGAAATTTAAAGTACCGGAAAAACAATTCAATAAACATGTGAACGAAATCGCATTGTCATTTAATAAGGGTGACTGGGATATGCCGCCGTTAATTATTAACATGAATGGAAATAACTTTGTATTAAATGACGGGAATCACAGATTTGAAGCGCTAAAAAAGCTGGGTGTAAAAAAATATTGGATTATTTTATGGGAAACAATCTCCCTTTAAAATAATTTTTCTTTTAACACATCATAAAATTTTTTACTGATTCTTTTGATTGATTCGTCATTTTTACCCTGTGTTGAACATTGATGCAATATTTCTGTATATATAATGTGCCATGCTTCTGCGTTTGACATTGAGGGCAATGCTTCGAAATTTATTCTTATACCCTCAATTGACACCGTATGTTTTGTGGAATATCCCATTTCGTGTATTTTTTTTGTGATGTCCACCGCGGTGCCGTAAACACGCAATGCATTGCCGGTTTTACCGTCCTTGCCGTCCCGCAATGTAATTCCTTTTGCATGTATCCATATATATTTGGCGCCTTTTTGATCATGTTCAAAGCCTTTTGGGAGTATCTGATAATAAACGTCATATGGATATTTTCCGCTTTTATCACTGATGTGCTTTTCGAATTCATCAAGAGTTCTTTGCCTGTCATGCGGATGCAGACGGTTAATCCAGCTTTCGGCTACATTGGGGAATTCTGCTTCACTTTTAAAATTCAGTAACTTACGGAATTGCGGTGACCATTTGAATACATTTGTAATACAGTCAAGGTCCCAGGGGCTTGGCGTATTCTCATCTTCCATAAGATTATTTAACCGCCAATGATCCAGTTTTAGTTCCTCGATTTCCGCAGCAAGTTTTTTATTTTCCTGTTTTAGTTTTACATTTTCTTCTTTTATTTTTTCCAATTCATTCATAATATTTTTTCTTCACCCTGATTCAAATAATATACAAAAAGTCTATTATGTCAATATTTAATTTGATTTATGTCGCCGTGCAATAGAAATGTCCCCTGTTTCCGTGCAATAGAAATGTCCCCCTGCATTCACCTGCGTGCAATAGAAATGTCCCCTTTGCGTAGGATAGTTCAGGGGGAGAAATGGCCAATAGACAATCAAAGGGGAGTGAAAGGCTCCGGGGTAAGATGAT
>WQZG01000134.1 GCA_009780855.1 Treponema sp. | reverse complement strand
AATGGACAGCCAGCGAACAAATCAAAAATGTACAGCTTTTAATTTCGTCAACGACCAATCCGGCAGCCGATCTAAAAGCCCAGGTTGTAGACGCAAACGCGGGTTCCGGCGCCGTTTACCTGCCGCCTCTTGAATCCGGCAGATGGTACTGGATAATACGGGCCGATACTTTGGACAAGAAAGGAGCGACATCCGGGGAAATATTCTGGTTCAATGTTGATCCCATCCCGCAGCTGCCCGCCATCCAGACTATTCAGCCGGAAGACAATTCGGTCATCGGTATAGAACAGCTTACCCGGGACCGCAGCATCATGTTCCGCTGGGAACCGGTAGAAGGCGCAAACGCTTATATTTTCAATTTATACAAAGACGGAACTCCGCCGCAGAAAATCGCAGACCCGGATCCGATGGAAGCAAGAACCTATGTCTTTAACAACCTGACCCTGTTGAGCGAAGGCGATTATTATTGGCAGGTAGAAGCGATATCGCGTAATGACAACGGCATCGCAGAACAAAGGGGCATTACCGAGCTGCATCCGTTTAAGATACAGATACAGCGTTCTACCGGCCTGCAGACACAGAGCCAGGGAACGCTTTACGGACAATAGATTTACCCAAACCTGGCCCGCCTCATATTTCCCCAGGCTGTTTTATATTTGCGGTAAGAAAAAATTCCTGCGAGTCTGAACAGCACTGTAAGCTGCCGGTAAAAAAAGTTCTCCGCAATGCTTACAAGAATGAGCAGGAGGACTTCGCGGATCTTTAGGTACCCGGCGTTGGTAAATTCCTCCGCGACAAGAGAGCCCAGCGAATTTATTATGCCAAAACCGACGGAGGCCAGGAAAAAGAGTTCCAGCGAATCCAGTGAGATAAGGTTAAAGTAAAAAGCGGCCGGAATTAAAAGATAACCCAGCAGTTCGATAACCGGAGAAACCATTTCAAAAAGAAAATAATAGGGCATTGCCATAAGGCCAAGCGCCCTGTACCCAGGGTTAAAGAACATTCCGCGGTTGCGGCCAAGTACGTCAATAAGGCCGATTTGCCACCGGCGGCGCTGTCTGTAAAGCACGCCCAGGTTTTCCGGCGCCTGGGTCCAGCAGACCGGATCGGGCAGGAAACTCACCCTGTATTTAAATTTTTTGGCCCGCATGTACTTGTGCAGTTTGATCACAAGATCCATGTCTTCCCCGACAGTGCCGGTTGTATAGCCTCCCACAGACAATACAAATTCCTTCTGGAACGCTCCAAAGGCCCCCGAGATTATAAGCAGTGAATTATAACTGTTCCACCCTATCCTACCCACAAGAAAAGACCTAAAGTATTCAACGGTCTGGAACAGGGGCCAGAATTTTTTTGGCAGCCCGACGCTGTCAATCCTGCCGTCTTTGATCCGGCAGCCGTTTGCCAGCCGGATCATGCCGCCTACCGCAATGGTATATTTATCTTTTATAAAAGCCATCGCAATGCGCTGCAGCGCGTCGCTGTTAAGCAGCGAATCTGCGTCCAGCGAAACTATGTAGGGATAAAGGGAAAGGTTTATTCCGGCGTTAAGCGCGTCGGACTTGCCGCCGTTTTCCTTGTCAATAAGCTTTAATCTGGGGATATCCGGGTTATAGTAAATGCCCCTGACTTTCCTGACAGGAAGCCTTTCCCGGACAGGGTAAACAATTTTATGCAGGTTAAAGGCGTTTATGATTGTTTCAAGTGTATTGTCAGTGGAACCGTCGTTAATAATAATAATTTCATATTCAGCATAATTGAGGTTAAGCATTGATTTTATGGATTCAATAATGGTCAGTTCTTCGTTATAAGCCGGCGCCAGCAGGGAAACCGGTATCATGTTCCTGGAATTGCCCATCAGCCTGTATTCGTTGCTGCGGGATTTAAAAATATATAACGGGGTAATAAAGAGGGCCGCGGCCATCTGCAGAATATTGACGCCGTTCATAATAACGACATACCAGAGGATAAAATACATAACCGCAAGCAATAACTGAAACAAAATAAAACTAATCATACGCGCCTACGCCGCCATTATCTTGATTGATCTAAGCAATACCGGATCTCCGATTTTTTCCAGTACGTTGATTATACTGTCTTTTGCGTACTCGTCGCCGGCTTCGGCAGCCAGGATAAACAACGGTTCGTAACCGGGATGGCCGGCAAGGCTTTGCGCCGAATTCTGCCTAACCCACCATTGTTGGTCAAAAAGGCCGTTGTACAGCGCCATTGCCGCTTCAGCGCCGTATACCGGAGCAAGCGCCCTTGCCGCAAGCGTACGGACTTCCCAGTCATGATCTTCCATGGCGCGGATAAGCTCTGCAGCCGGAGCGTGTCTGCCCAGAGTCGAAAGGCTGCGGACAGCGGCTGTGCGGACTTCCTTGCTCCCGGCAGCAAGGATTTGAATAATATCACCGGCCAGAAGAGCGGCCATATCGCTGGTCATCGCCTTTAAGAATACAGCGGTAATATAGTCAGATCCGCAATTGAGCATCTGCTTAAATAGCTTGGTTTTTTCGTCGCCTTTTGGGAACGATACCAAAATCTGAATAGCCGCCCTTTCATTTACCAGAATACAATCCCGGATTTTTTCAAAGGCGCGCTGCAGATAATCGGCGTTTCCGATCCGGGCAAGGCCCAAAAGAATTTCAAACTGGTTTTCGCCGCTAAGTATATCAAGGGCAGTGAACATATCCGGAGCGGCGTTTTCAAGTCTGTAAAGCCCCGCGCGCCTGCATCCGGCAGCCGATATTTCCGGTTTGGGGCTTTTGATCTGCGGCAGACAGTCATCCGTAAAACCCAAACGGCGCGCAATGGTAATGTAACGTTCCCGGTAATTTAAGTCAGAATTTTCCAGTACTGCCAGCAGATATTCTTCAACAGTTTCAATGTATGATTTATCCATAACCGCCGCGTCTTTGATAATCTGATCAAGCCCGTTTTTAAAGGCCGCCTCTGTCCCGGCGATAAAAGATTCAATTTTTTGTACAATTGCCTTTTTATGGGCCGCAGATCTTTTTTTGTTCCCCGCGATTAAGATCCTCTTTGCGACATTATAAACAAGCAAAAAAATAATTGCGGCCGCGGACAAAAACAATAGAACATTCACAACTAAATGGTACATTCATCCCTCCCATATTACATTTGGGCATTGGGCAAACCGATTGCCTGGAAGGGGTAAAGCGGATAATCTTCGCTAGGGTTAAAAACACCGGCAATGTATTTCTCTGTAGGATGCACCTGCTCCGAATTAAGCCCTCCCCAGCTAAGCAGTTTATACTGCCCGCGGTAATTATCCTGTTCATACGAAATTACATAATTACCCAAACCGGTAAACCAGGCTTCATAGGGAGAAGCGTTCTGGGTATAAAGATAATCCCCTTCAAAACTGATAACGTGCATATTAAGATCATTGGTCTCGTTCATAAAATCCGCGTTGGTTTTACAGTACAAAATATACCCCATAACATACGGTGAAATATCCATGTTATAGGTACCGGAAGCGTGGCCCGTCCTGGGTTTGATAACAGCCCTGCCGTGGACAGCATCCACAGTCCGCCGGATCTCCTCGATGTAGCCGGAAATTAACTCTTCCGAATACGCGTTCATGCTATTCTGAATATAATTGTCGTCGATATATATGCCCTGCAAAAGATAAATAGGTCTGCTCGTAAGCATATTGTACGCGAAAAAAGCCTGGTAGAAGGCAGGATGCTGAATTTTATTTACCCGGATTATGTTAATGTTCATCGCAGCAAGCTGCTTGAACCAGCGGGAATACTCATCCTTGGAAACGTTGGAATCGGCCATCCAGGCGGTTCTCTCCGTACCTATGACCACTCCCCTCTCCGAAAAATCCTGCCATTCCCTGTCCCTCTGAATCTGGACCGTACCGCCTTCTGACCTAAAAGCCACGGCCCTGTTTGTGGTATAACGGTGAATGACAAATTCCGTCATAATAACCGCAAACAGGATAACCGAGCCCAGCGCGAGAAAAAACATTATTTTTTGCTGCTTTTTATTCTTCATCCATAGAAATTATATCCCAAAAGTGATATAAATACCAGTAATATCATAATGAGGTTTTATATGAAGTATTTAGCCGTTTTAATGATTTCTCTTCTGCTGGTATCCGGATTATATGCAGAAATCAACGTTTCCGGCTCTGTAGGCGGCGGAATAACCTTCATAAAGGGAACCAATCTTAACGGAGACTTACTGCAGACCGGCAGTTATCTGTCAGGTTCCATACTGGCCGAGGGTATTGACGAGAACGACAACTTTGGCGGCACGGTTGAGATTAATGCCGAAGCAAGCACCATTGATCCGGCGGCCTGGGCATGGACAGCTGCCGCCTGGTGGAAACCATTTTACTTTATGAAGGTCCAGGCAGGTTATATCGACGATTTTGCGCTGACCGACATAGTGGGATGGGGATATCACGCCAACGACGCGGAATCCTATGTAATTTCCCCGTTAAACAATTACGCCGGCGACTACTTTTCCGACACAACAGGTTTTTACAGCGGCACCGGAAACGGCTGGATGGGTTTCTCCCTCTCGGTAACTCCGTTTTACGGCCTGGACATAAACCTGGCAGTTCCATTTGGTACTAGTTCCACTAGAATTGATAAATTATCTCCCCTTGGAGATAACATAAAAGATCCGCTGACCGGCAATGATATGCTGTTTTACAAAGCTGAAGATGCATATTTACATACCAGCGCGCAAATAGCCTATACTCTTTGGGGTGTAGGCAGGCTGGCATTTTGTTTTGTGGGCGGCGGAAATGGAGAACTGGTATTTCCCAAAGAGGTCCTTACCGGAGATGATTTCACCCCTGAGTCATATGATCCAACTGCTGCGGATCAACCCGACGGAATTATGCTGTATAGTATGCTGCCAAACGCGCATTCAATTTATGGATCTTTTTTCCTGACCGCATTTGAAGATAAAGGATTCAGCGCTAATCTTGGTGTGGCATATACTTTACCTTCCAAAACAAGCAATAAACTTATTACATATAATGCGCCCATGGAAGTCGGACTGGGGTTAAGTTTTGGAACTGATCAATTTGGCATTAAGACCAGGATGGCGGCTTCTTTCCTTGGTTATGCTTACAGATCGGCTTATGGCAGTAATCCAGCCAGCGGAATATTATATGAGCCTTTAATGGTTGGTCTGGGAATCCTGCCTTATGCAGGATTTGGCCCCTTTATGTTCTATCTGAACGCCGGGGTTTCCTATAAAACCGAAGATCAATATATGAACGACGGCGACGGTAAAGTCTACAGAATCCTGGATTCTGACGCGCTTGGATGGTACGCTAACCCCTATATGACATTATCTATTGGATCGGGCAGGTTCTACTTCGGCATACACGCAGAATCCGACGGTGTAAAGTATCTTGGTTTTAAGCAGGAAACCGTAACAATCAGTACAGTAAAAGGCGACGGGATGGTTGATAGTATGCCCGGCAGGACTGTAATCGATTGGGGTATTTCTGCCGGGATTCTATTCGAATTTTAGGGCTTAATTCCGGTAATCAGGGCCTGGAGTCATTTTTTTCTGATAAAAAAATAATAAAATCTTGGTTTTTTTATGGTTTTTGAGATATATTTTGTTAATAGTAACGTTTATTGAGACACCTTTGTTTATACAGAATAACAGAACATTCGAAGGATAGTTATGAAAAAAATTAAATATGTACTTTTTTATTCGTTGTTGGCCATAATAATGACATTTTTTCTCACAACATGTCAAAATCCAATGTTCATGGATCTGCCAAAAATTGTAGTATATGAAGGCTGGCCCGGAAATAACGATCCCGGCAGAAGCTATCTGGAAGAATATGGAGTCGCTGACTGGGACCAAATACCTGTAAACGCTACAAATGTAAAATACTGGATAGATCCTACTGATAATTTGCTTTATATAAATTTTAACGGCAATGATTTTACTTTTTCCGATATAAAAAATTCCTTGTATAATAACTGGAATCCGAATTATGAAATCCCTGAAGGCAAAGAATATATCAGAGGAATTTCCTATGTAGTACTTTCGGACAATAATTCCAAAAATCCTCCAAAATATCAAATAACTGTGGAAAAAGACAAGGGAATCTACGGTTTGCCGGATCAGGACAGGATGGAGTCATTTGAAGTAGTGAACAATAACAGCGGTAATAATTTACCGGTGCCCCGCAATATTTCGGCACAAGACTCTCCTACCGGTGTAAAAGTATCAAACGTATTTGATTATAAAAGAAGATATAACGAAAACAAGGGAATCTACGAAATTGTGGGTTACCAGCTTACCATAATGATTTACCATTTGGACGATCCGGATTACAAGCAAAATGTATTGAATTATCTGGACAGTCTGACATTTGCGCAATCAGGATTCGTATTTATAAGCCGGCCGGGTTTATATTCATATACAGGCGGCAGTTATGTTTCCATAGATTTTGATACAAGAAGCGCACCTTATTATTACGAAATTGATATTTATAAAGACCTGGAAGAAAGCGACGAACTGGGCTGGCCTGATATCGAAACTCTGTGGAAATATGGTTTATACGATTTTTCACAGCAAATGCTTGATAGCATTCCGGCGACTGATATAACCTATCAGACAGTTGATTATGACATGAATAACGATCCCAATTATATGGGCGGGAAAGAACTTATTCTTAGATTTTACGGAGATAAATACGGACAAGCAGAAAGTGTTATCAATACATATTTGGATAACACCACATGGAAAGTAGAAGATGTATCTACCCCGCTTAAGTTGTACACCCGCGGTCCTATAAATGTAACTTTTGATACAACGTACAAAACCAATAATTATTATGAAGTGTATTCATACATCAGTCCCGGGACATATACAGGATGGCCATTCAAGACACAAGAAGATGACAGTAAGGGCTTGAGTGCTACTTACGGTATCAATGACAACGAAAATCCAAATGACTGGGGAGAACCAACAGCAGAAATATCATCCAATTATTCCACAATGTGGATGATAGATCCAACTAGTACCCGCAAGCCGCTCTACGTCTGGTTCATGGGTAAACCAGGTACTCTTGTTAACTTACAAAACCAGCAGAGTGATTACTTTAATGAAACCTGGTT
>WQZG01000133.1 GCA_009780855.1 Treponema sp. | reverse complement strand
TCCGGAACTTTTATCCTGTCTTTTGGAACTCCTGCAAATACTTTCCCCGGGTTCAAATCGCCGACAGGCATTGCCGCCAGAAATAACAGAGTCTATGTCGCTGACAGCATTACCTGCCAAATCAGTGTATTCGACAGGAACGGAACTTACCTGGGCCCTCTTGTTGACAGCGGATTAAAGTCTCCGGAGAGTTTACGGTTTCTTGATGACGGCAATCTGCTCGCCTGCGACGCCAACCGGATCTTGTTAATCGATCCCAATACTGCCATAGTCCGCGAACTTGGCGTTATAGGAAACGCCGCGAATGTAAAAATAACCGGCGCAGAAATTGACCGCAACGGAAGCATTCTGGCCGCGGATTTTAAATCCGGCGAAGTAACATTGCTGACCAGAATGGAAGACATGGCTTCCGGACTCTTTGTTCAAATCGAAAGAATTGTATCGGATCGTTTCCCCCTGGTCAGTGTGGAAATCCAGGTGCAGGACAGAATGCGCAGGCCTGTAGTCGGACTGGACGGCCGTAACTTTTTGCTGACCGAACAGGGACAGACAGTTTCGGAACAAAATTTTTTGGGCTCTGCTTTTTTATCTGACAATACCGATGTATCTATTTTAATGGAACGTTCGCAGCAGACCCTTAATCTGCGGGATGATCTTGCTGTTGCCGCCGGCGACATTGCGGCAGCCGCAGGCAGAATTGTTTCCCTTGTTTCCGCAGGGGAGCAGCCCCAAAAAGAAAATCTCGCCGCGTCATCAACAGTAACTCCGGCAGCAAGGCTTGAAGAAGCGGCGCGGGCCGGCGCGGGTATTTATTCGCCAGGGTGGCGTTTTGATTTGGGATTAAGGCTGGCCGCGACAGATCTCCTGCCGGGAGAAAAAAAGCGGGCCGTGGTTTTTGTTGGCAGCGGCGATCGATCTGCCGGGCTTGTATTCGATCAGTACAGTGTTGCTGATCTTGCTTCTTACCTTGCCAATAACGGAATTGTATTTTACGCGGTAATTATAAACGGCGCTGCCGGAGGCGATCTTCAGTATTTATGCGATCAAACCGGAGGTAAAGTTTTACCTCTTTACAGGAACGAGGGCATAGGACCGGAAATAAAAAATCTTGTTAATTTACCGAATGGATGTTATAGTCTTAGTTATAGATCATTATTGCCTACGGATTTCGGAAGGGCTTACCTGCCCCTGGAAGCGGAAGTTTATCTGATGGACAGATCGGGCCGCGACGGGACAGGGTATTTTCCGCCCCTGGAATAATTTTAATTTTTTTATTGAGGAGTTGATTATGGTTTACCATTGGGACAGTACGCTGGAAACGGGTTACGAGAAAGTTGATAACCAGCACAAGCAGCTTATAGCGGCGCTTAATGCCCTGATTGAAGCAAGCCATTCCGGTAAAAGCGACAGTGCTGTTATGGAAACAATGGACTTCCTTACGGGTTATACAATTAAACATTTCGCGGATGAAGAAAAACTGCAGGTGCAATACAATTACCCGGATTACCTTAACCATAAAAGGATCCATGATAATTTCAAGGTTACCGTCAAGGGCTTTATAGAAAGAGTAAAAAAAGAAGGACCCAACCAGATTATAATGGCTGAGGTTACCGAGAGTCTGGGATCATGGTTAATCAATCATATCAAGGGTGATGACTTTCGTATGGCAGCTTTTATTAAAAGCGCCGGCGCCTGAAATTTTTTAATTATTAATAAATTTTATTGCGCCGGGAATCCGGCTTTTACAGTTTCCGCTTCCCGCAAAGCTGTTAAAATTAATTCGTCCGCTTCCAGCGAATCATAATACTGCTGCGCCTCCGCAATATTTCCCCTTATAACCGGGTGAGGCGGACTGAATAAAATACAGCAGTCAGGGTAGGGCAGTATTGATGTATTGTAAGTGCCGATTTTTTCGGCCATCCGTATAATCTGTTCCTTGTCCATTCCGATCAAAGGCCTCATCACCGGCAGGCTGACTCTGCTCTGGGTGCAGGTAATGTTTTCGATGGTCTGGCTTGCGACCTGCGACAGGCTCTCGCCGCTGATCAGGCATTTGTCTCCCCGCTGCTGTGCCAGTATTCCCGCGCAATCCATCATCGCCATGCGCAGCAGAACTGTTCTCCAGGATTGCGGCGCCCGTTCTTTTATCCTGTTCTGCACTGGCGTAAAATTTATAATGGATAACCGTATGCCCATGGAATATGAGCCGATAATTTCGGCGAGTTTTATTGTTTTGCTTTTGGCTTCGTCCGGTGTAAACGGCCAGGCGTGGAAATAAACCGCGTCCAGCCTCATCCCCCTGGAAGCCATCATAAACCCCGCCACCGGCGAATCAATGCCGCCGGACAGCAGCAGCATCCCCCGGCCGGCTGTTCCGCAGGGAAGTCCGCGCAGGCCTTCCCTCGCGTCCGCGTAGATGTACGCCTTCTCCCGTATTTCTACTGAAATGGTTCCCTGCGGTTTTTTTACATCGACAGCAAGGCCGGCAATTCGTCCGCAGATTGCGTCCCCGGCAGTACAGCTTATTTTGTATGAATCTGCCGGGAAACTCTTGTCGGTTCTGCGCGCGTTTATTTTAAAAGTCTTAATGCCTTTTTTAAACAGAATCGCGGCTTCTTCAATACACGCGTCAATTATGGAATCCATTTGTTTTTCGCAGACCCTTGTTTTTGCCCACCCGGAAATTCCAAAGAGGCGGCGCAGAACATCTTCGGTTCCGGTTTCGTTTTCCGGGGCGCAGCGGACATAAAAACGCCCCTGGGTCATGCTGAGCATGGCCCCTGTCCCGCGCAGCATTGCTGCAAGATTGCGCCTAAGAACAGATTCAAAATCCTGCCGGTTGCCGCTCTTGAGCGTGAGTTCTCCGGGTTTAAGCAGATAAGTGGTCATATTGAATTGATACCGATTATTTAAAGATTACAGCAAGCGCAGTACTTTATCTATTCCCGCGATCAGGGCTTCGATATCGTCTCCGGTAGTTGTCCAACCCTGCGAAATCCTTATCCCCTCAAGACTGCTGGATTCATCCAGGCCCATGGCTTTTAATACAGGCCTCTCTTTATGGGATGAGGAACATGCTGAACCTGTGGAAATCGCAAAACCTTCGCTGTCAAGGGCCCGCACCATTACCTCTCCCGGAATTCCTTTAAACCTGGCCTGCAGGATCCATGGTGAAAACCGCGGATCGTTTTCTGTGCGGTCTTCCGGTATAAGGGAGAAGCGGTTATTGGATTTTAATGCGTGTATTAAAAAATTCCAGCGTTCCTGAGCCGGTCCTGTGTTAGCGGCAACAGCGTCCGGCAGACAGAATTCCTGCAGCGCCTGTGCCAGAGCCATTGCCCCCGCGATGTTTTCTGTACCGGGCCTTATTCCGTTTTCCTGCCCGCCGGCAAAAAGCGGCTCTACCGGTTTTTTCAAATAGAGCAGGCCTATCCCGCGCGGCCCGCCCAGCTTGTGTGCGCTGAAAGACGCCGAGTCAATTCCCCAGCTCTTTATGTCCAGCAATATCTTGCCGGCAGCCTGTACAAGATCGCAGTGAACATGAACCGGCAGATCACTTTGGCGGATTTGACGGACAATTTCCCCGGTATCCATTATCGCGCCGGTTTCGTTATTGACTGACATGATTGCCGCCATGCGCGTGTCCGGATGTTTTTCCAGGGTGCGGATAAAAATTTTTGGATTTACGCGGCCGTCTTTTTCGACAGCAACCGGAGTTACCGGAATCCCGAACTGTTCAAGAACATAACAATTATCTCTTACCGAAGGATGTTCCACCGCCGAAAACATAACGCGGCCTTTCCCGGTTTTTTTTAACATCGAGTAAAGAACAATATTGTTGGATTCCGTACCGCCGGACGTAAAATATAAAGTCTCCGGTTTTACACTCAGGGCCTGCGCGCATTTTACCCGTGCGTTTTCCAGAGTTTCCCGCGCAGTGCGGCCTTCCAGATGTTTGGATGAAGGGTTGGCGAAGGCCGGCTGGCTGCCGATAGCTGCTTCCGCCGTAAGCCGGTTATCGGGAAGTGCTGTCGCGGCCCAGTCAAAATAATGTCTTTTTGTTTCTGCCATGGTGTATAATAAGTAAATGTCAGATAAATCTCAACGGTTCTCAAACTAATCAAGTCGTCTGCAATTGCCAGAAGCGGCAAAATGTCTGCAGCGGCTGCGTCATCACTGTTCATTATGAACGCAGGGGATGTGGACAGAAGCAGGTAAAGCCTGATATAAGGAAATTAATTATGAAGAACAGGCCCAATGTTATTTTTATTTACGCAGATGATCTGGGACGGGGTATGTTAAGCTGCTACGGGCAGAAACAATTTCAAACTCCCAATATCGATCGTATTGCCGGTGAAGGTATACAATTTGGACATGCTTATGGATGCCATATATGCGCGCCGGCACGGGCCAGCCTGCTTTGCGGAATTCATGATTGTCATGCCGGCCGCTGGACTTTTACGAGGGGCGGAATTTATGTTGATTACGCGAAAGGTTTGATTTCACTGGAAGATATTTATGAACTGATTCATAACACGGGTATTGAGCAGCGAAGCGAAGACATCTATCTGCCCATGGTTTTTAAGCAGGCCGGGTATATTACGGGTCAGATTGGCAAACTGGAATGGGGTTTTTCCACATCAGGCACGGAAATAGAACAGCATGGATGGGATTACCATTACGGATATTACGATCATCAGATGTGTCATGGGTATTACCCCCCTTTTATGTTTGAAAACAACAAACGGATCAATATTGAAGGAAATACCGATCCCCAATGCGGCAAAGGATACGCAATGACGCATCCCAAATACTGGGAGTATCACAGGGATAAATCAGATAAAAAAGTTTACTCCCAGGATCTTTTTGATGAGAAAATTATTTCATTTATTACCGCAAACAGGGATAAACCGTTTTTCCTTTATCATCCAAGCCAGCTGCCCCATGGCATGATTAATGTTGAAACAATATACCCTGAAGTATATAACAATAAAATTCTGACTGAAACTGAGAAAGAATATGCTTCCATGGTTATAAGGCTTGATCGCACAGTCAAGCTCATTCAGGATACCCTGAATGAACTCGGTATCGCTGATAATACCATTCTGATATTTACTGCCGATAACGGGCACGCATTTTATTACGGGTATGAACGTACAGGTTACGATCAATTATCAATTGAAGGCAAGAAGGCGGATCATTTCAATGTCCTTTACACTTCCGAATCTTTCGGTGATATCTTTGACGGGAATAATTCCATGACCGGATGTAAAACTTCCAGCTTTGAAGGAGGTGTGCGGGTCCCGCTGGTAATAAGCTGGCCTGGACACATTAAGCCGGGTTTAAAGACCGATACAGTGGTTGCCAACTATGATTTTATGGCAACTATGGCTGAATTACTGGGAACCAGCGCAGGTAAATACAAAGACAGTGTATCCTATTTGCCGGTGCTGCTGGGAAATAAAGAACATTTTCATGGGCATGATTATATAGTCTATGCAGGAGAACACGGACCTGCCTTGTTAACCAAAGAGGGATGGAAATTTCGTACCTATATTCACAAAAATTACAATTTCAATGTTTTTGGCGCGACCTTGGATGAAATTGAAGGTATGATAAGCTATACCCTCCACAATGTCTTTGATGATTACCGGGAAGAAAAAAACCTCATTGATGAAAAATCGGAAATAGCCCGGAAATTAAGACGCCTGCTTTTGAAAGAATGTAACGGCAATTTTATCAATGGAACCACACAGCCCCATTTCGCTTTTTTGGGGAGATAATTACCTTAACGAATGAGCATCATTCATTAATGCTGATGATCACTTTTAAGGTGGTATCTCTTTCCAGCCGGCACATGTCCAGTCCGCGCCCAATCTCGGCCAACGGCAGTTTGTGTGAAATAATCGGCTTAAGATCCAGGAGATTATTTTCCGCCCATTTTACACAATGGCCTAATGCGATACGGGCGCTGGCCACGCCTTCGTGAACCGGCGCCTGAATCCCGGCGGTCAAAAGTTCAGGTACCCGTTCCTTCCACTTGAAAGGCGGTACTCCATAAGGTATTACGCGCATACCGGCGCGTCCGATCTTCACAATATCGCGGACAATATCAGCTCCCGTCGCGTCGATAAAGACATCCGGATGTCCGCCCAGATCCGATATTACCTTTTCTTCGTATGACAGTTTTTCGGAATCAACCGCTGTGTCAGCTCCCAGTTCAAGGGCCTTGTTTAACCTGAGTGTCCGGCGCCCCAGCGCACATATCCTGCCCGCCCCCATTAGTTTGGCAAGCTTGACATAGATCAAACCGGCGGGCCCCAGACCGCAGACTACAACTTTATCTCCCTGGTTTATACGGGGAGTACCATCTTTCATATAAAGCATCCGTCCCGCGCCGATAACCATTTCCATCATGGCGCATAGATCGTTCGGTACACTCTCAGAGATCTTTCCCACCGCGTTTTCTGTGTCCAACAAACAGTAATCGGCAAAGGCCCTTCCGTTTACTGACCAATACACAACACGATCACCGATCTTGAGGTCTTTTACGGCCTCACCAAGCTCCACAATATGTCCGCAGCACTCATGACCTATAATGAAAGGAAAACTTTCGTTCGGCCAGGCTTTTTCGGGAAAATCTGACGCGTATACCTTATTATCAGTTGTGTTGCAAACCGCGCCGGATACAACTTTAATTTTGATCTGCGAAGGTTTTGTTATGTTGGGTTCACCTATCTCCATTATCTGGACACGGCATTTTCCTGTTACTACAGCAGCTTTCATAATGATACCTCAATATTCATAAACCACATCGATTTTTTTACCGCCCTGGCGGTTGGATTCGTGGATTGTTTCGATGATTTTATCTACTTTGTAGCCATCTACAACTGAGGAAGCAGTTTTGTTGAGAACGCCTGTCTTGCAGCTTTCCGCAAAGGCGGTCAATTCGTTTGTCCATTGCTCGTCACATTCGACCTGGAAAATTTCCGGGCCGGTCATACCGGTAAACCAGCGTTTTACCGTCATTGGATCATAACCCTGCCATGTAGGACTCTCAACCTTTATATAGCCGCCTGTACCGATTGCCTCCACCGATTCGTCCCAACCGCCGCTGCGCATACGATTCCAGCCCGGCCCGACTCCCTGAAGCTCCGCGCGTCCCAGGCGCATGTCCACAAGCACGCCATTTTCCATTTCCATTCTGCCAAGAAGGTAATAATCCCTGTCCCCAATATACCTGCAATGGGCGGAAACAGACTTGACCTCTCCAAGGGTATAACGGAGCAAGTCCAGGTGGTGGCTGGTAGAGTGAGTAATAATTCCTCCCCCTGCAAGTTTGGGATTACCATGCCAATTCCTGGGCGGAGTCGGCGACGGCGACAGAACCGGCTGCGGTCCTTCACCATAAATATTAAATGAAACGAATTCCAGCAGTTTAAGTTTTTGCTCAATAGCCTCTTTTATCAGCCGGAAACCCGGATT
>WQZG01000132.1 GCA_009780855.1 Treponema sp. | reverse complement strand
TTACAACAAAAGAAATTGTAGAGCTAATAAGAGAAAGCAGAGCCGGTGTATGAACATAGAACATTTCCTCTGGCTCCCAATGGCTTGAAAAAGACCTTTTTTTATGGTATAAAGTGAATTCCATGTCAAAATACCAGCCGTTTCATACACAGGGCCTCAATTTTACCTGCACACGGTGTTCAGCCTGCTGCCGGTACGAAAGCGGTTATGTGTTTCTTTCACAAAAAGATGTGACCGAACTGGCCTCCGGGTGTAAATTGACTTATACCGAATTTGTTAAAAAATATTGCCGCTGGGTTTTATCCGCGGACGGCACGGAACGGCTTTCGCTTAAGGAAAAAACAAATCTGGACTGCATTTTCTGGGATGACGGCTGCAGGGTTTACAAATCCAGACCCCTGCAGTGCAGAACTTTTCCGTTCTGGCCCAGTGTATTAAAGCGCAAAGAAACCTGGGAACTTACCGGAAAAGACTGCCCCGGTATAAATCACGGCAAATTGCATGATTTGGCGGAAATTGAAAAAATCCTTGAATCACAGGAAGCCCATCCGATTCTTACAAGGGATACATTGCTGCGGGAGGACGCCTGAATGTTGATTCGTTTTTGGGGTGTCCGCGGTTCTATACCTGCTCCGCAGCTTCCTTCCCAGATAAAGAGCAAGATCTCGGCTGTTCTGGAAAGGCTTACTCCCGACGATTTGGCTTCCGAAAAAACAAGGGAAAAATTCCTTGCCGAACTGCCGCCCTGGCTTTTTGGCACCGCAGGCGGCAATACAACCTGTGTCAGCGTTACAGCGGACAATGATCCGGACAATATTATTATTTTTGACTGCGGTTCCGGGATCAGGGAACTGGGAATGGCTCTGCAGGGCAATAAAACAATACCGACCAAATTTCATATTTTCTTTTCGCATTTCCACTGGGATCACATGCAGGGGCTGCCTTTTTTTAATCCGGCCTATAACCCATCCAATATTCTCCATTTTTATTCACCGGTAACCGGTCTGCAGCAGATACTTAACGGACAAATGACGCCGCCGTATTTTCCGGTGCACATGGAATCCATGGGCGCCAAAAAAATCATTCATAACCTTGCAGAGACTGCAGGGAATCTGCAATTCGGTAAAATCGGGCTGAGCTGGAAAAAAATGAATCATCCCGGAGACTCTTATTCGTACAGAATGGATGACGGCAGCCATAAATTTATTTTTGCCACAGATACTGAACTCTCAGCCTCTGATTTTGTACGCAGCGATGAAAATATATCTTATTACCAGGACGCCGATCTCCTTGTAATTGATTCCCAGTATACGCTGGGAGAAGCCATAGAAAAGTATAACTGGGGCCACAGCGCTTTCAGTATGACCGTAGATTTTGCAGCAAACTGGGGTATAAAACACCTGGTGCTTTTTCACCATGATCCCACTTATGATGACAGGAAACTATACAATATACTTCAATCTGCGGGGTGGTACATGGAAAGAATGAACATAAAAGGCATTAAATTAAGTCTTGCAACGGAAGGACTGGAAATATTATTGTAGACAATGATTTGGGTCTCTTTTTTAACCTCCAGGAATGTAAATGCCTTTACAGCAGGTTAAAAAAAGAAGAGGCAAAACTGGCAGATGATGAATTATTCCTTCTTAACCGGCTGCAAAAAATGCTTTATTCGGTTCTTTCCATAAGGGAAATTGAAGATTTGGAAACAAGGGATTAGGTAAATCGAGGCGGGCCATTCTGTCTGTTGTTAAATCTATTATCAATATAATAAGCGTACTCCTGGCGCTGGCCCTGATTTGTTCTGCTGTGGCGGTTGGAGTTTTTATTTATCTCAATTCGTCTCCGGCATTGCCGGAGGATAACGGGAATATCGTAAATTTCGAAGTCCGCCCCGGAGAAACTGCTTTAGCGGTCGGCAAAAGACTGGAAAATGCAGGCATAATCCGCAGCCAGTATTTTTGGTATATTTTATCCAGATTTAAAAATGATTTTATTAAAACCGGAACATACCGGATTGAACTGCCCGTAACACAGCTTGCCCTGCATTCCATGCTTGTTACAGGGGATCAATTGCTTTTTCGTGTAACCATTCCGGAAGGTGTTACTTTAAAGAAGGCAGCCGCAATTTTTGATGAAAACGGAATCTGCAGTGCCGGCGATTTTTTGGAAGCGGCTTCTTCGGCGGAAGTCAGAGATTATTACCGTATACCCGGAGCGACAATGGAAGGTTATCTGTTCCCGGATACATATCTTTTTCCGCTTGCGTATCCGGCGGATAAGGTTATCCGCATGATGGCAGATACGTTTTTTAAAAAACTGGCGGAGGCGATTCCGGAATCCCAAAACCTTGACAGCAAAGAACTTAATGACAAGGTTATACTTGCTTCCATAATTGAGCGGGAATACAGGGTAGACGAGGAAGCTCCGTTAATGGCAGGTGTTTTTTATAATCGTCTGCGCATAGGCATGGCCCTGCAGTCCTGCGCTACAGTGGAATATGTAATTACAGAGATTTTGGGCAGGCCGCATCCGGATGTTCTTTATAACAGGGATCTGGAAATCAAAGATCCCTATAACACTTATCAGCATTCCGGTCTGCCCCCGGGTCCGATTTCTTCGCCGGGTCTTACCGCGCTCAGGGCTGTTTTTAACCCTGTATCCTCGGATTATCTGTATTTTAGGCTTACGGATCCAGGCGCCGGCAGGCATTATTTTTCAAGCACCCTCGATGAACATATCCGGGCCGGAGCCCTGTACCTTAAGGGAAACTGATGGCGTTAATTTCCAAAACAACAATTGACGAGATCAATACCCGCATGGATGCGGTCGCAACTGTAAATGACTATGTCAGAATGGAAAAAAAAGGCGGCCGCTGGTGGGGTCTTTGTCCTTTCCACAACGAAAAAACTCCGTCGTTTACAGTTAATCCGGATTTAAAGTCTTATTATTGTTTTGGCTGTCACAAGGGCGGATCAGTATTGAATTTTGTAATGGATATGGATAAACTCACTTTTCCCGAGGCGGTCGAACAGCTTGCAAAACGTATAGGAGTTGAAATTCAATATGAAAATTCTGGCGCCGCTTTTGATACCGAAAAAAATGAGATTGCAGAAAAAAAAGACACATTATTCGAACTATACAGACGTATGGCAGGAACTTTTCATCATTTATTACTAAATAATTCGGAAAGTATCACGGTAAAGCACTATATTAAAGATAGAGGACTTACTGAACAGATGATCGAAAAATTCAACCTGGGATACGCTCCGGCGGATCGCAGGTGGATGCATAAATTCCTCCTTCAAAAAGGATATTCAGCGGATTTTCTTGCAGGCTGCGGGCTGTTTTCCGCGCGCCATCCGGGAATGCCGCTTTTTTCCAACCGGCTTATGTTCCCGATAAAGGACAGGCAGGGCAGGGTTGTGGCATTTGGCGGCAGGATTACCGGCAATGCCGATCCCGGCACCCCCAAATATATAAACTCGCCGGAGCTGGAAACCTATAAAAAAGGAGAAAGCCTGTATGCCATTGATTTGGCTTTGCCGGAGATCCGCAAAACCGGCATAGTCCATTTGGCAGAAGGTTATATGGACGTTATCGCGCTGCATCAGGCCGGAATTACCAATTCTGTCGCGTCTCTTGGAACCGCATTTACAGACGAACAGGCCAGACTTCTTAAGCGCTGGGCAGAAAAAGCCGTCCTTGTTTTTGACACCGACGAAGCCGGCCTAAACGCCGCCGTTAAGGGCATTATGACCTGCCGCAAAAATGGGCTGGCCTGCGCTGTGTCTGCGTACAAGGACCCCTCGGGTGACAATGCCAAGGATCCCTCGGGTCCCAAGGACCCCTCGGATCCATCGGATTCAAGGAATCCGAAGGATCCGGCGGACATACTTAAAGCATACGGTCCGGATATATTGCAGAAAAGAATAAAAAGTTATATAAATGACTTTGATTTTTTAATTTCCCGGGCCAAATCTTTATTCGACACCCGTGATTCCGGGGGTAAATCACGCGCTGTAGCATTTCTTTTTCCGTATTTACAGGCTCTGGAATCGGATGTTACCAGAGATGCGTGTATAGAAACGGCGGCGGTTTCCTTTGGGACAACTGCAACTGCCATTATAAATGATTTAAAGCATAACAATACAGGAATTCAGCGGAATTCCCATAACCAGGAGGAAAATCAGGAACGGAAAACGGGTAAGATCAATGCGCCGATCAGCATGAATGATGAGCTGTTTTTGCTTTTAACAGTAGCGGTTAACGATTTTAGCGGCAGCGGCGTTCATTTTTACACGGAATTCCGTAAAAAACTGGCAATCAAAGAGATAGAAGATCCGTATGCCAAGGAAATTTTTATCGCCCTGGAAGAATGTTTTATATACAATGAAACAGGATTTGATAATTTTTTATCCCGTATTTCTTCTGCGGAATTAAAGAAATTCTGTCTGGAAAAAAGCGCTTCCGAAGAATTTACAATCAACCCGCAGCAGATTATTGCAGACGGATTAAAAAAGGCGGAAAAAAAGAACCTGGAAAAGCAGTTGGATGAGATTGTCCTTAGACTAAAGGCAATCAAATTTAATCCCGGAAGCGGCGAAGACATGGAGAAACTTCTTGCCGATAAGATCCACATAGATAACAAACTTCTTAAACTAAAGGAAGAATACCAATGACCGATTCAACTTCAGATAAGATATCAAACAATAATGCACCCGAAGAAATTATCACAGATATTACAACAGATCCCGCTGTAATTAAGCTTATTGAATATACAAAAGAAAAAAAATCCCTGTCCATCGAGGAACTCTCGGATTATCTGCCCGAACATATAGCAAATTCAGACAAAATTGATCAGATTCTGGCCCTGCTGGCTGCCAATAATGTGCAAATAATCGAAGAAGACAGCGGCACTGACGATGATGCAGAAACAAGCGGACCCAAGAGCGGAGAAGGCGAGAAAAAACGTCTGGTATATAATGAAAAAGAATCGACTGTTGATGATCCCATACGGCTTTATTTAAGGGAAATTGGCCGGGAAAACCTTCTTACAGCGGAACAGGAAATAGAACTGTCCAAAAGAATGGAAGAAGGGGAAAACATCATAAAAAACGTGATTAAAAAATCCGGTATGATAATTCCCGAATTCTACCATATTGCGCAAAAGGCCTTTTCCAAACGTGATCTGCGGGAACTTAATCTTTCCAAAAAAGAAATTACCGAGCACATGACAGAACGCCGCAGGCTAAACCAGTTTTACAAAGAAACATTGCGGCTTATACTGGGCGATTTAAAAACTTATATCGAAATCAAACGCCGGCTTTTAACCCGGGGTACCAATATTTATGAAGACCAGGAGCTTAACGAAATACGGGCCCGGATAATGAAGATAGTCAGCAACGCGGAAATCCACCCCGACGAAATTAGCGAGTTCTCGGAAAAATTTATTCAGGCGGCCAAGCGGATTAAGCGTTATAAAAAAGAACAGGAGCGTATAGAAAAACACCTAAGGGTAGGTTCGGTAAAAGAACTGCGCACCCTGGGGCGCGGCCTGACCGTTAAAGAAGAAAGGGAAAAGCTTGAGGAAGAACTGGGTCTGACATCTGACGAGATAAAAGAAAAAATCAGGCTGATACAGCTTACAGAAAAAAAGCTCCTTTCCATGGAAGCCGAGTTTGAAGAAACGATTGAGAAAATCAACCAGATGGCCAGGGAAATAAGCCGGGGCCGTGTAATGATGAAGAACGCCAAAGACCGGTTAATCAAAGCTAACCTGCGGCTTGTTGTTTCAATCGCCAAAAAATATACAAACCGGGGGCTGCATTTCTTTGACCTTGTACAGGAGGGTAATATAGGTCTTATCAAGGCTGTTGAAAAATTCGAATACCAGAAAGGGTTCAAGTTTTCAACCTATGCTACATGGTGGATTCGCCAGGCCATTACCCGCTCGATTTCAGATCAGGCCCGCACCATAAGGGTTCCTGTTCATATGATCGAGCAGATTAACAAGGTTGTAAGGGAATCCCGCCAATTAATGCAGGTGCTTGGCCGCGAACCGACCGACGACGAGATCGCCGAAAGACTGGGATGGACAGCCCAGCGGGTCAAATCAGTCAAGAACGTCGCCAGGGAGCCGATTAGCCTGGAAACGCCGATCGGTGAGGAAGAAGATTCACTTTTGGGAGATTTTATCGAAGACAAGGACGTTGAAAACCCGGCCAGCCAGACAGCATTTACCCTTTTGCAGGAGCAGTTGGATACGGTATTGTCCACCCTGCCGGCCAGGGAACAGGAAGTGTTAAAAATGCGCTTTGGTCTGGACGACGGTTATTCGCTTACCCTGGAAGAAGTGGGGCTTTATTTCAATGTAACAAGGGAACGTATACGCCAGATTGAAGCCAAGGCCCTTCGCAGGCTCCGCCATCCCAAGAGGAGCCGCAAGCTTAAGGACTATCTGGATCATTAATAATAAATCTGATATCTTTAAGTGTTATAGCACTAATTAGGGGCAATAAATGGCAATGGATGACGTTTTTGAAAAACTAAGAACCCTGCAGGATATACTTTCGGAAAAAATCACTCTCGAAAGCAATATCAGGGAAATTCCCAAACTGCTTGTGACCCAGGAAGAGCTCCTGGCCAGAATGAAGAAAACCTATATTGAAAAAAACCAGGAATACGACAAGGCAAAAACCGCGGAAGCCGAATTCCGGAACCTGCTTACAGAAGCGGAATCCATGAGGGAAAAAGCCGAAAAAAACATGGATGTAATTTCCACCCAGCGTGAATATGAAGCTTTGGATAAGGAAATCCGGGATGCCGCGGAAAAAGAGCAGCAGTACCGTAAAGATCTCCAGAGGGAAGAACGCATAATCTCCGAACTGGACGAGCAAATGAAGCAGAGCTCGGCCTTAATCGAACAGCAGGAAGCGGAATTGCAGACCAGGCGCAAGGGAATCGAGTCGGAAATCGCCCAAAAAAGGGCGCAGATGGACAGTCTTACCGTAAAGGAGAAAAAACTTTCCCCGGACCTGGACCCGGAAGTGCTCTTTAAATTTGAACGCATTATCCGCAATAAAATGGGCCGCGGCATTGTCGCCATAAAGGGCGGCGTCTGCATGGGCTGCCACATGATACTGCCTGCCCAGTTTGCCAACAATGTAAGGCTTGGCACCGAGATAGTTTTTTGTCCTTACTGTTCCAGAATCCTTTATTACGAAGAATCCGAAGAAGGAGAAGATGAATTCTTTGACTCTGAGGACGCCGGAAGCCTCTCTGATTTGGAAGATATAGAAGAAGAAGATTATGATGATGAAGAGGAAGAAGAAGAAAGAATCAGCGGTGATTTTGACGAATAAACGAATAAATAAAGATGTAAAGAATATTTCGATGAACCATACTGCCGCTTCGTGTCTTTATGGACGCGGAGAGGAAAGTCCGGGCTCCGCAGGGCATGATGCCGGGTAATACCCGGGACCTGATTTTTCAGGGACTGACAGTGCAACAGAAAGTATACCGCCCGGTTATGCCGGGTAAGGGTGAAACGGCGGGGTAAGAGCCCACCTCGGTGCCGGTAACAGCGCCGGAAATGAAAACCACATCCGGAGCAAAGCCAAGCAGCGTTCAGACCGGTGTTCCGGTCAGCCGGCTGCCCGCCGGCCAAACGCGGGTAGGCTGCACAGATATTGTCCGCAAGGGCAATGCCAGACAGATGGCAGTAAACAAAAAACCATTGGTTTTTTGTCACAGAATCCGGCTTATGGTTCATCGTTTTTTTTAATGTTGAAAATCAGCGAAAATGAGCCCTAGTGCGTTCAGTAGAAATGAGCCATTTTGGCGGAAAAAACCAGTAGAAATGAGCC